>NZ_JANIOA010000109.1 GCF_025175675.1 Sedimenticola hydrogenitrophicus | reverse complement strand
ATAGTCGATATGCACCCGTACCTTCTTCCATTGGGCGAACTCATAGGGGTGTTCCGGAAGCGGATGCAACGCCGGCTTGTCCAGCGTCTCGAATGCCTCCCTACGGCAGCCTGGCAACTTCTTGAAGGGACGTTCATTGAGCCGTTCCAGCAGTTCAGCAATGGCCCGGTTGAGTTCGGTTAGTGAAAAGAAGGTACGGTTCCGTAGCGCAGCTAATATCCATCGTTCGACTACCTGCACCCCGCTCTCGGCCTTACTCTTGTCCTGAGGTCGACGGACACGAGCAGGTATGACAGCCGTCCCGTAATGGTTGGCCAAATCCAGGTAGGTTGGGTTGAGATCCGGCTCATAGCGATGAGCCTTGATGACGCCGCCCTTCAGGTTATCCGGGACAATGATTTCAGTAACACCACCAATGAACGCAAAGGCGCGTACGTGTGAGCCGATCCAGTCGGGTAGCTGTTGTGACCAAGTGGCCTCGGCATAGGCATAGCTGGAGGCCCCCAGCACGGCAACGAAGATCTGTGCTGAACGTATTTCACCGGTGGAGCGGTTCACCACCTCCGCAGTCTGCCCGGCATAGTCGACAAACAGTTTTTCCCCGGCGCGGTGCTCTTGGCGCATGACCAGGTCAAGCTTGCCCTTCCAGTCACGATACTGGTCACAGAACCAGCTGTACTGAAAGCCGTCTGGATGTTCGGCTTTGTACTCCTGCCATAACAAAAACAGGGTTACGCCGGGGCGGCGCATCTCTTGCTGAACGTAGGGCCAATCCGGAACAGCGCGTTCCGTGAAGGGAATGGTAGGCTGCGGTGGATACAGTCGCTGCTCCAGCTCCGTATCGCTCAACTGAGGCAGTGGCCAAGGCAGCCCTGATTCGATGAATCGCCGCTCATACTCACTGACGGTGCTGCGGGCTACTTGGGTACTGTGGGCTATCTTTCGAGCCGAAAGTTTTGTCTCAAACTTGAGTCGAAGAATCTCTCTAATTTTACGCATGGATGCACGCTCCATCTCAAACCCCTTTTCCGAAAAAAAGGTTCGATCATAGTGAACGAAATCCTGCGCCGCTCCTCTGCCCTCAAGAGGGTGGCCGAATGGCCGTGGAATCAGTGGCCGAATGTTTATGGAATGGGTGGCCGAATCAGTGTGGAATCAGTGGCCGAATGCTCGTGGAATGGGTGGCCGAATGAGACCGGAATACCCA
>NZ_JANIOA010000108.1 GCF_025175675.1 Sedimenticola hydrogenitrophicus | reverse complement strand
CAATGAAATCGGCAACGCCATCGGCGAAGGGATTGCAACGGCGTCGGGACTGAGCGTAGCGGCGGGTAATGCCACAGCGGCGGCCCAGCGATTGGCCGCCCATGTCAAGCCAACGCATCGACAGGCGGAAGAGGCGTCGATGGCTGCCTTGAGGGGGAGTGGGCTTGTTGGTCCGGATAAGGCCGATTTTGCAGCGTTCGACGACGTGGTGATAAGCTCGGACCCTCTGCCCGAAGGCCGCTTGAGAGGGTTCCACCCGGAGGGTGCCACCATCGACGAGGCGGGCAATGTTTCCTATAAGATCAGCGAAGGTGATAACCTCTCCATGATCGCGCAGGGGATTGGTTCGACCGTTGAGGAGCTGGCCGCCTACAACAACATCGAAAACCCTGACTTGATCTTTGCCGGCCAGACCCTCCGCAAGCCGCCGGCGGGGTATCAGGTGCCGTTGGTGAGTGCCACGCCTTCCTATATCGGGGACGATGGGCTGCGGGTCGGGCCGACCTTGGAGCGGGCCAGGGCGGAAGGGTTGATCTCAGAAAATCCCGTGTCTTCGCTCTTGGATCCCATCGGGACCGATGGGCCGCAGGTCGGGCCGCCCCTGGAACGTGTTAGGGAGCAGGGGTTGCCAGTGGAAACACCAGGCGCAAGTGTATCCGATATGCTAGGTATCGCATCAACGGGTGTTTCGTTCGCGCAGGGTGGGGAAAAGTTCACGCGTGCAGCCGTTGCTCAAGCCAAAGGATTTAGGGTGGAGCAAATACTGGACGCAAACGGAGCGCCGACAGGGAAGGTTAAAATCTTTGGCAGCCAGACTGCGAATGAGGTTCTAGGGCTACCCAAGACGTTCCGATCTGCTAATGCAGATAACGCGAAACTGATTGGCGCGAAAGGATTCGATACGAGTCTGAATCCTCTCAAAAATGCTAGTAAAGTAGGCGGTGTGCTAACGGTAGTGGGTACCGGGCTTGAAGTGGCTGAAGTAACAGCCAAGTACAATAGCGGTCAACTGAACGATTCGCAATATGCCGGGGAGCTCGGCAACATCGGCGTGAAAACGGCTGCTACTACAGCCGCCACGGTAGGTGCTACTGCGCTGGTTGTTGCGTTGGGCGCAGGTACGATTGCGGCGGCGCCCGTAGTTGCCACGGTAGCGGTAGGCATTGGAATTGGTGTTGGTGTAAGTTATGTTTACGATGAGTATCTTGCTCCCGGAGTGACCAAGAGTATATCTGCAGTATATGATTGGCTGTCCAA
>NZ_JANIOA010000107.1 GCF_025175675.1 Sedimenticola hydrogenitrophicus | reverse complement strand
CCACACCTACGACGTGTTCGGTCGCCGTATCCAGGTCAGCAACGCGCTGGGGCAGGGCGTCGACATGACCTACGACCAGCGCGACCGCCTGGTGGAAGCCAGCGACGCCCTGGGCCGCACCACCGACCAATGGGGTCAGACTCGATCGATATTGGACCAGAATGCGCGTCGGAATCTGGGGACACAATACTTATCTCAGCCTTCGCTCGAATTCTGGGGTGTCCCGTTGTCCCGTCCGGATGTCCGGAAACACCTTGCCGGGTATTTTTAGGGCTCTTTGACAGGACACCCCAGATCCAGACCCCTCCCTTACGGGTTCACGTAAACGTACAATGCCAGGACATAACAGAGTGGCGTACCCGGCCCAAATATCACTTGTGAGGCAACGACCATAATGATCCCCAAAATCATCAGAAAACTGCTCGGCATTCAAGTCACCGGCTACCCTGTCAACCGGGGCGTATTGCGACTGCACCCCAAACAACCCTTTATCGAATGGCTGGCGAAGGAAAACCACTGCAGCCTCGAAGAGGCCGAAAAACTTGCATGGGAAGACCGCACCGCCTTCCTGTTGCCGATGTCCTGGGACGTCAAGCCCGATAAAAAGGTCGTCGGTGCCGTGTATCGCTACCTGTTCGAAACCACCCTGCAAGAATGGGTTCTGGACAAACGCCGCTGGCCCCACCCGAGAAACCGTCAACTTTTCAGTCAGTGGTTCGACATCTACTGGAGCGATATGACCATTGATCTCAGCCGTGAGCCACTGGCATCGGATTCGGAACCTTATGAGCCGATGTAGCCGGGTCCGCCCTGGCGGTCGGGGAGTGCGTTGGCGTTTGCTATGTCACTTCTATCTATTTCACCGAGACCCGGTACAACGCCTTGGACGCCCGTGTTGCCAGCAACGCCGAGAGCGGCCTGTGGCGCGAGTTCGGCGTCGATGCCAACGGCAACGCCCGGGTCACCGAAAACTACGGCCTTGACCGCGCCGGCACGCCAATAACCACCTTCACGGTCTACAACGGCCGCAACCGCGAAGTGGCCCGCTTCGCCGCCGAGACCACCCAGCACGACGGCGGCAGCGCCCGCGCCGTCACCCGGTTCGAATACGATGTGCAGAACAACCTGGTCAAGGAGATCGACGCCAACGGCGGCGAGACCAGTCGTACCTGGAACGCCCTCGGCCGCCAGCTGAGCGAGACCGACCCACTCGCCAACACCACCACCTACCACTATGACCGCCTGGGCCGGCGCACCGCCGAG
>NZ_JANIOA010000106.1 GCF_025175675.1 Sedimenticola hydrogenitrophicus | reverse complement strand
TGAACCCGACGAAATTGGTCTGGGTGTAAAGGATTCCGACATCAGGAACGACCGTTTCGTGTCGGTAGTGTGAATGAATATAGGACACCCAGTGCGCCGAGATAAATCGGTAGAAGATCGCAAAGTTCGGGGGACACAATACTTAACTCCTGCAATTAAGTATCGTGTCCCCAGAACTCCTGTAGATTTCCTGACGCATGAGACCACCGGGGGCAAGCCCCAACACAGGTATTAGGTGCCTTAAAAACCCATCAGAGCGATACCGCCTAAAGGCTGGATATTTTAGCAAGGGCAACTATGGTTAGAGTGGACATTCGAATGCTTTAGGAGGTTGAACATGTCTGTGAAGGGGTCGTGTCTATGTGGAGCGGCAATTTATGAGGTTAGCAGCTAATAGATCTTCACAGCCAAGTGTCACTGTCGTGATTGTCAAGAACTGTCCAGTAGCGGTTATATGTTTGTGATTGCGTATTCCGAAGATACGGATTCAATGAGCGGACCGATGACCTACGACGAAAAGGTTGCAGATAACGGGCAGAAAGTTCAGGAACGGTATCGTGGTGAATGTAGTTCCAGAATAGGTGCGCGGTGCGATTCTTTGCCTGGCGTAGTTCTGATCGCAGCTGGAAGTCTCGATGATCCGTCCGCAGTTTCACCGGAGATGGAAATCTATACGGCTAGAGCGAACCATAGTGGGATTTGATGGATGAAAATCTTCCAAAGTTTGAAGCAATGCCTCCGATGGAGTAGGCGAACAGCAACAACGAGGGGCTACCATGAAAGAGAGACACATTTATCGACGGCCGTTGGTCCAGGATGTCATCGGTGTCAACGCCACACACTCAACGTCTTCAACCTCCCATAAGGAAACTGGGATAAGAACGATAGGTACTCGATCCAGATGGGGCCTGATCTGCGCATTGTCCGCATTGGCCTTTCTGCTCTCCGTGGCGATTGCGCCGTTCCACGCTCTCGCTGATGAGTCGGTCTTCGTCAAGGGCCTCGAAGGCGGTACCGACATCGGTAAGCACGAGACGATTCTTTATGTCTGGACTCGGGACGCCGATGGCAAGGAGAGTGACGGGTTGTCCGTCGTCGACGTGGACCCGCAGTCGAAGAGCTTCGGTCAAATCCTCTACATGGCACCCACCGGGTCGAGCGCCAACGAGGCGCATCACTTTGGTTATACCGCAAACACCGACCGAATCTTCGGCGGCGGGCTCTTCTCGAACAAGCTGTTCGTCTACGACCTGACCGCTGATCCGCGCCGGCCGCAGCTCAAACGCGTGGTGGACCTGGATCCCACCG
>NZ_JANIOA010000105.1 GCF_025175675.1 Sedimenticola hydrogenitrophicus | reverse complement strand
GGCTCTTCGGAAAAATTTGTGGGTAAAACCCTAGAGGAATAAAGTTCCAGGCGCATAAGGTTTGCTGAGCCGATCAAGGTAGCCGGTGCACCCTGCTCCAAATCTCTGAGAAGATGGAAGTGCGACCAACCATCGACCAGAAAAAAGGAGCCAGGGTGCAACTGAAGACTATCCTGAATCGGGTACAGAAATTCAAATCTTTTGTGTATGGCGCCATCCGCTGGGTGGAGGACGCAGCGGATCCGACGATCGAGGTGGAAGTCCATCCGCGCGGCAACAGTCGGGCGATCTGCTCGGGGTGTGGCCGGAGACGTCCCGGCTATGACACCCTGCCGGAACGCCGTTTCGAGTTTATTCCGATGTGGGGCATCAGGGTCTTTTTCCTCTACGCGCCGCGCCGGGTGGATTGCCCACGCTGCGGCGCGGTGGTGGAGCGGATGCCCTGGGCCAGCGGCAAGTACCGCTTGACCGAGGCCTATGCCTGGTTTCTGGCCGGCTGGGCCAAGCGGTTGAGCTGGAAGGAGGTGGCCGAGGCGTTTCGCACCAGCTGGGACCACGTGTTCCGCTCGGTCGAGATGGCTGTTGGCTGGGGCCGGGCGCATCAGGATCTGTCGGGAGTGAAGGCCATCGGTATCGACGAGATCCAATGGCAGCGGGGTCACAAATACCTGACGCTGGTCTATCAGATCGATGCCGACTGCCGGCGCCTGTTGTGGATCGGCAAGCAGCGCAAGGTCAAGACCCTGCTGGGGTTCTTCCGCTGGTTCGGCAAGGACAGAACCGCTGGCCTGCGCTACATCTGCAGCGACATGTGGAAGCCCTACCTGAAGGTGATCGCCAAGAAGGCGGGGCATGCCATCCACGTGCTGGACCGCTTCCACATCATGGCGCACCTGAGCAAGGCGATTGATGAAGTACGTGCCGGGGAAGCGAAGGAGCTGAAGGAAAAGGGCTATGAACCGGTGTTGACCAAGAGCCGCTGGCTGCTGCTTAAGCGACCGGAGAATCTGACCGAAAAGCAGGAAACCAAGCTGGCGGAGCTTGTGCAGTATAATCTGAAATCGATCAGGAGCTATCTTCTGAAAGAGGAGTTCCAACTCTTCTGGGCCTATACGTCGCCCTATTGGGCTGGGCAGTTCCTGGACAAATGGTGCACAAAGACCATGCGCTCCAAGATTGATCCGATGAAAAAGGTGGCCCGCATGCTGCGAAACCATCGGCCTCTGTTGCTGAACTGGTTCAGGGCAAAAAAGAAATTTTCCAGCGGCATCGTTGAGGGCTTCAACAACAAAGCGAAACTGACTACCAGAAAAGCGTATGGATTTAGAAGCTATCATGCCGCT
>NZ_JANIOA010000104.1 GCF_025175675.1 Sedimenticola hydrogenitrophicus | reverse complement strand
GCTACAACGTCAACGACCAGCTGACCCAATCCAACAAGGGCCAAGGGGACGCGCAAGACCGCGCCGAGATCCTGCGCTTCGTCTACAACAACGACGGCCAGATCCTCTACCGCTTCCACGACACCGGTGAAGGCAACCAGATCACCCATACCGAATACGCCTACGCCAACGGCCACCCCGTCGGCCAGACCGGCAACACCGAGGACGACATCACCGGCAGCCAGACCCTGCTCGACACCGGGCGCTACAACCTGATGCAGCCCTATGGCGAAGACTACCCGGACAGCGCCGTCACCTTCTACACCGTCCAGGCCGGCGACACCCTGCAGGCGATCGCCGGCGCCGTCTACGGCAACCCCAGCCTCTGGTACCTGATCGCCGAAGCCAACGGCCTCGCCCCGGATGCCGCCCTGAGCGAAGGCCAGCGGCTGCAGATCCCCAACAGCGTCCAGTCCGGCAGACTGACCGCCGACACCCACGTGGTCTACGAGGAAGGCGACATCATCGGCTCCACCCTGCCGAACCTGAAATCCGACCCCCAGGATAGCGGGGGCTGTGGCGGGTTCTTGTCCATCCTCATCGTTGTGGTGATCGCCTTCGTGGCGTTCCTGGTGGTGGGGCCGCTGGCGAGCACGATTTCCCAGAGCCTGTTTGGTACCGCGTTGACCTCGACCCTGAGCGTCAGCTCGCTGGCCAGCTATGCCATTGCCGGGGCGATCGTCGGGGCGGCGGCCTCCATCGTCCAGCAGGGGCTGTTCATCGCCCTGGGTTACCAGGACGAGTTCAGCTGGAAATCGGTGGCCGCGGGCGCCATCAGCGGGGCCCTGGCCGGCGCCGCCCGGGGCGTCGGGCAAGCCGCGGCCGCCTTGACCAAGGCCGGCGAAACCGCCAGCCACGTGACCCTCGCCGCACGCGCCCTGCAGGTCGCCTCCGTCGCCACCAAACAGCTGATCGAGAACGGCAAGATCACCAGCTGGGCCAGCCTGGCGGTCGCCGCACTGGGTCCGGTCCGTGGCGTCGGGGAGAACGGCGAAGTCGTTCACCTGGTGGAAGCCGTGGGCGCCGGCAGCGATGGCCTGCTGGGGGCCGCCGTTGACTACCTCAGCCCCTGGCTCAATGCGGCCGAAAGCTACCTCCGCACCGGCGAAGTGACGCCCACCGACTGGGCCAACGGCGTGGCCGGCACGCTGAGCAACGCCATCAACGGCAACGGTCTGGGTGAGACCGAATCCTTCGGCAACCTGCGGATCTCCAGCCGGCAACTGATCACCAACCTGGCGGTGGGCGGCGTCCTGACCGCGTTCGACAGACGAGCGGGACTCGACTACCTGGCCAATACGGTCGG
>NZ_JANIOA010000103.1 GCF_025175675.1 Sedimenticola hydrogenitrophicus | reverse complement strand
CAGTATTTTCCAATACTTAAATGAGTCTGAAGGTGGGGGGATTAGCCGGTTTTCAGTGCCTGTCCATGAATGGTTTTAAAGAGTATCTGGCGGGCCTTTTGTAGTTGATCCGCCGCTTGGTTATCACTGATCCGGAGAGCAGCCTTGTCGAGTATTTCAAAACTGATGCCGGGTTTCAAATACTCTTTGGCATTGGGTAATGATTTGAGTTTTTCATAGGGCGTCATCAGGTTCTCATAGCGGTAGACCTTGCGTTGCTTCCCCTTCGCGTCCGTGTGGGTTTCAGGGAAGAAGCAGGGGCGGTGAAAATTAAGATAGGGATTCAGATGCAGCCGGTTGAAGTCGTTGATCAGCGGTGCCCAGCGCTGCGGTATGTGACTGTAACCGAACTGTTTTCTGACCACGGCGGCGTTCTTGCTTTCCGCCAGGGCATTGTCATTGCTATGCCGGGACCGTGATTTGGTGAACTCGATACGCAACTTCTCCAGCAGGTCGGCGACCCGCCGATTGATGTATTCGGAGCCGTTGTCCGAGTGGAAGCCGAGCAACTGGAAGGGAAAGGCCTGAAGCATCTGTTCCAGCGCCGGGATGAGGTAGCGCTCACTGATCTTTTCGGCGCTGCAGACGATCTCGAACTGTGTGACCTCATCGACGGCGTTGATGTGGTAAACCCCCTTCTGCCGGTCCAAGTCGCCCTGATGGACGGTGTCGATGCGGATATAGCCCGGCTGGCCGTCAGGCTGAGGTTTGCGCCGCTCGCCGATAGGCGACACCTTGGGTCGGGTCTTCTCGAAATGGCGCCGTTGTCGGGTGTAAGCCGTGGACTTTCTCAGGTTGTACAGGTGGCTGACGGAGATCGAGGCCAGCACCGTGTACTGGGTCTCACCGAAGACCCCGCAGGCTCGCTCACACAGCTTCTTGAGTGCCGGCCCACAGGGGGTGTCATGGCGCTCGTCCATCGACGCCAGCAGGCGGATATCCTGTTCGGTGTACTTGCGCTTAAAGCCGGAGACAGTCCGCTGGCGGCGTTGGAGCCGGCCCGTGCGGCGGTACTGGGCCACCAGCCGGGTGAGCTGCTGTCGTGAATAGCCACTGACCTTCATCAGATAACGCATCACCACCCCCTTGCTCACCCGGGGCAGTGTCGGGTAGCGGAACTTGACCAACTCCCGCTGAATCCAGCGGTAGCAGGCGTCCTTGTCGTCGATGACCGTAAAGGCCACTGACTGGGTGCCAGATATAAATTCCTCGAGTTGATTTATCGTTTTTAAGTCTTCGAGTTTCATGATGGTTTTCATCCCCCATCATGAACGGTACCTGCTGCGGCTTTAGACTCATTTCATATTAGAAACACCAGCCCCCCTTCAGACTCATTTCATATTGGAAAAGGCT
>NZ_JANIOA010000102.1 GCF_025175675.1 Sedimenticola hydrogenitrophicus | reverse complement strand
GAAATAAAGGTCACATCCTGCTGGTCTTTTCGTCCGCCTTCGGCGTTACGGCAAGACTTACATAGAACGACTATGCGCGCCCTGCCGTGCCTTGAAGGCAAACGGCCTGTTCAATAAAATCTGTGGCCGGCGCAATACGTAGCAGTTATTTCTTTCCAGGCCCTAACTAAAGATCAAATGTAGGGTGGGTTAGCGTTTTTTGCGTAACCCACCAGGTGTTGCGCAGCAACACAATCCGTTTGATCGAAGTGTTACTGTAATAACCGTGACCGGACCGCCTGCGCAAATGCCAGCAGGTCATCGGTGTTATGCTCGACCACATGACGCAGGATGCGGCGATCAACGCTCTGATACCCATGTACCAACAGGCTGCGAAATCCTGCCATTTTCTGAAGGTTGCCGCTGAGTTCTTCGGAAAGTGCCAGTTCATCACGCAATAACCCGAAGAGTTGGCGGTTGGTTTCCGGCTCCCCCAAGCGCAGATCGGAAATAATGTGGGATGAGGCATCCAGCGCCGCCTGGATCGCCAGTTGCAGGGTGTGTGCGACAAAGCGCTCTTCGCGTATATCCGTCTCTATGAGCTCTGGGTGCGCGAGCCGTCGCAACTCACTGACACAGGTTTCGATAAATGCCAGTTTTTTTCCAGCAGCTCACGGTCAGTCATGAGGTGAATCCGTGGTGTGACGATATTCCCTGATATAGGGTAATACATCAAAATACTCAGCGCGGGCGCGAATCTCGAACCGAATACGTGCGGAGCGATCTTTTTCCAGAATCAGTACGCCATCTCGCAACACGCGGTGTATCAAATCGGGACTGGCGCGGTTGAGTACAACAACATCGACCCGCTTACCGGTAGCCCCCTCAATGCCGCCGGCGATATCCATCCCCAGACCGTCAAGCGAGCAGGGAGGCTCCTGATGAAATAGCACGGCAATGTCGATGTCGCTACCGGGCTTGGCCTCACCACGCGCAGTACTGCCGAACAAGTAGGCGCAAGCGAGCCGCGAGGCCAATGGGACGAGGGCATGATTCAATACTTCAACGATACGTTGCGTATTCATAACCGTGATTATCAGCCAATAGCTTGCACCACGCAATGTCACGGTCTAAAAACCGACAACTGGGCCTGAAAAACCGGGTCAGGAAAAACCGCAGAATCGGGTAGAAGGCGGGGTCAGCCCCGCCGTCCTCCCACACCACCGAGCATACGTTTCCGTACCACGGCGGTTCCTGTAAGCATCGCTTCGTTGTAATACGTCGACTGCTATCCATTAAGCGCCTAACCATACCTCACGGATACTGTCCGCTACTTCCGGTATCAGGCCCCTTTCGGGCATCTGCTCTGGAAAGACAGAGATCGTTTACCTCGCAACGTCTACAGGTTCAGCCCTTCAGTTGTTGGTCAGCCAGCC
>NZ_JANIOA010000101.1 GCF_025175675.1 Sedimenticola hydrogenitrophicus | reverse complement strand
TGCGTATTCCACGCCATTCGGCCACCCAGACCACGATTATCCGGCCACCTAATCCATGCTCATACGGCCGCCTGTTCCACAACCATTCCGCCGGGCAGTCGGAGCGGAGCGACGCAAGAGGCTGCATTATTACTCTGAGGGGGTAGTGTTCGTCAATTTGGCTTGCCGCTTTCTCATGGATTCACCCTTCAGATTAATGCGGTAGGCGTTGTGAATAAGGCGATCCAGAATGGCATCAGCCAGCGTAGGATCACCAATCACATCATGCCAGTGATCAACGGGGATTTGACTGGTGACAATGGTAGAACGCATGCCATGCCGATCATCAAGCAACTCCAATAGATCCCGGCGCTGTTCCGCTGCAAGTTTGGCCAACCCCCAGTCATCCAGAACCAGTAGATCTATCTTAGCGAAGGCCGTCATCAGCTTCGGGAAGCGGCCGTCGCCATGAGCCAGACTCAGCTCCTCGAACAACCGGGGTAGACGCAGGTATTGGGCGCTATAACCCTCGCGACAGGCCTTGTGCGCCAATGCACAGGCAATCCAGGTCTTACCGGCCCCGGTGGGACCGTTAATGATCAGGTTGAGGCCCTCCTTGACCCATTGGCAACTGCTCAATTGCAGCATCAGACCCTTGTCCAGCCCACGAGGGGTTCGGTAGTCAATATCCTCGATAGAGGCGTTATGTTTCAACTTGGCCTTACGCAACCGGGCTTGTAAGCGACGGTCATCTCTTTCCGTCATTTCCCGGTCAATGAGCAAGCCAAGACGCTCCTCGAAGGAGAGCAACTCGATATCAGGCATCTGCCCCTGTTCCATCAATGCCTTGTACATGCCAGTAAAACGCAGGGCCTGTAGTTTTTCCAAAGTGGGGTGATTCAACATAATGGGTTCTCCTGGTTGTGATCAGTGGTAATAGTCCGAGCCACGGATATTGTCGTGTTCGAGAGAGAGTTCGAGTTCCTGTTGCTGTGGGAGCGTTGAGCGGTCGAGGCCTTTGCGCAGAATCGATTCGATACTTTTGTAACTACAAGCACCAAGCGTTAGTGCCCGGCGGCAAGCCGCCTCCAGTCGCTCATCGCCATAGCCCTTGGTTAATCGCATGATGCCGAGACAAGAGCGAAAGCCCTGTTGCGGGTGGTTCCGGCGTTGCAGAATTTGTTGGATCAACCCAGCCGTGGCGGGCCCGGTCTGTTCTGCCCAGCGGACCAGCCGTTGCGGTGTCCATTCGGCATATTCACGGTGCGACTTTGGCATATGTTCAGGCGTGGTGGTATGGTGGCCTTTGACGGTGGAACGGACGTGGCTGGCGATACGCTCACCCTTGTGGAAACACTCCACCGTCGTAGCGGTAAAGCGGGCATCCAACTGCTTCTTTACCAGTTGATGAGGGACAGAGTAGTAGTGCCCCTCAATTTCGATGTG
>NZ_JANIOA010000100.1 GCF_025175675.1 Sedimenticola hydrogenitrophicus | reverse complement strand
TGCTACCTCAAGGCCAAATTTCTGCAGCCTTTCCGGTAACATTCGATAGAACCACTCCGCGTCGTCTTCGTGCTGAAACGCACAGACCCAATCATCAGCGTAGCGCGTTAGTGTCGCTTTGCCTCGACAGGATTTCTTCACCACACGGTCAAACCAGAGGTCCAGAGCGTAGTGTAGATAGACGTTCGCCAGTACGGGGGACACCACACCGCCCTGTGGTGTCCCGGTTTCGGGGTTAATCACTTCCCCGTCCGTTTCCAGTATACCGGCCTTCAGCCATTTGCGGATCAACCCCAAGAATGCCCGGTCATCAATTCGCTGCTCAAGCATCTCAAGAAGCCAGTCATGATCCATGTGATCGAAGAAGCCTTGTATGTCTGCTTCCACAACCGTGCTATAGGGGCCAAACTGGAGCTCCCTGGTCAGTTCTGATACAGCATCGTGAGCGCTGCGTCCTGCTCTGTATCCGTAACTGCAATCCAGAAAATCTTGCTCGTAGATTGCTGTCAGCACCTTTGCTGCGGCCGATTGGATCAGCCGATCTTCCAGGGCCGGGATACCAAGAGGACGTTGCTTCCCGTTCTCCTTGGGTATGTAGACACGCCGCACCAGCTTGGCACGGTATCGTTTGGTTTTCAGCCGCTCTACCAGTCGCTGAATGTTGGCGTGCAGGTCCTCCGCATACGCCTCAGCGGTAACCTTGTCTACCCCACTGGCTGCTCCCTTGTTGAGAGTTTCCCAAGCATGGTAGATCAGTTCCTCATTCAGACATCGATAAAGGTCTCGAAAACGGTGTCGCTTTTTGGTCGTTGCCTTGTTTGCTATTCCCCGCAGGAAGGTTGGCTCGCCTTGTTCCAGTCCGACTCTGTCTGGTGCGAGTTGCCTTTGCGGGCTACGTACTTCCGTCAGGTCCTTCCCCATGTTCATGGCTTTCCCATGCGCTGAGTACTATGCCTGATAAGAGACCCCGGTGGCATACGGCATTGATCTGCCTGCCCAATAACAGAGTTCCACAATGAGCGCTTAGACTGCTGCATAGTCCTGTGTCCGAGTTTCCTCTTCTGTGCCTTAATATCAGTAGGTCTTACGCTCATGCTTCATCCCGGTGGGAGCCAGTCGGGGCTTCCCGAGTTCTACGTCTCATCTCTTCCTGCATGCCACGGCCTGTCGACTCCGGCGGACCTCCACACCCTTGCCAGTTCGGGTGCTTCTGTGTTGCCTTCGGTGGACCATTAACCCCTCGGCATCCGCAAAAAAACTAAATCTCGAAGCTGTACCAGCACTTCAGGGTGCGCGACCACCCCTACGGCCTACAGAATTCTCTGTCTACGCTTCGCCCGCCTTGTTCACCATTCCTTTGGCTCCGCCACGGACGCAAGACTCGATACGGGTGGGTGGCTAACCCTTACCCGGCAGGGACTTTCACCCCGCAAGATGCGACGAGCTTTGCTCGGCGCGAAATGGC
>NZ_JANIOA010000010.1 GCF_025175675.1 Sedimenticola hydrogenitrophicus | reverse complement strand
AATTACTTAACAGTCCGGGAGAGTAGTCACGTTTCAGGGTTCAAAAGGCGCCGCGCGTCGTCCGCCCAGCGTCCGGAACTGAATTCTGAAACTTGAGCCGCGAATTGGCGACGGGATAAAGAACGGCGCTCAACGGCCGCTACCGTTCATATGGACTCCTGCCGGGCGCGAAGATGTCGCTGACTCTCAATGATCTGATGGTAATACTGGTTGAACCTTCCGCCACCCAGCAGAAGATCGTCACCCGCTATCTCAACAATCTGGGGATACACCGTATCACCCCGGTCACCAGTGGCCGCGAAGCCCTCGACCTGATGGTCGGGTACGCGCCGGATCTGGTGATCAGCACGTTCTACCTGCCCGACATGACCGGCACCGACCTGGTGCACCGCATGCGCGAGACCGATTCGATCGGGGATACCGCCTTCATGCTGATCTCCAGTGAAACCCGTTTCCGTTACCTGGACCCCATTCGCCAGGCCGGCGCCATCGCCATTCTGCCCAAACCGTTTACCCAGGACTCCCTGCGCATCGCCCTTGGCTCGACCCTTGAGTATCTCGATCCACAGGCGCTCAACCTGGGCAGCTACGATCCGGAAAGCCTCCACGTCCTGCTGGTGGACGACAGCGGCTTCGCCCGCAAGCACCTGCGTAAAACCCTGACCGACATGGGCCTGGAAATCTTTACCGAGGCGAACAACGGGAAGGAGGCCATGGAACTGCTGGAGAGCAACTTTTTCGATCTCATCGTGACCGATTACAACATGCCGGAGATGGACGGCGAGGCGCTGGTGAACCATGTCCGCGCCAACAGCAGCCAATCCTCGATTCCGATTATCATGGTGACCAGTGAAGAGCGCGAGAGCCGCCTGGCCGCCATACAGCAGGCCGGGGTGTCCGCCATTTGCGACAAACCCTTCGAGGCGGGCAACATTCGCACCCTGTTACAGCAGCTATTTTCCGAGAATTAGCCACCGGCCGGGAACAGATGCGCAACTATCTTTTTGTTTTTGAATAACCTAGTATGTTTTTACTTCATACTGACCATAAATGAGAGGCATCCGCTTTCATCCCGGACCAAACGCGACGCACAATTCGCTCTGCCAACCGGATGCCTGAGGATTGGGTTATGCCAACCGTATTGATTCTAGATGACCAGACCATCAGTCTGATGATCCTTGAAGAGTTGATTCACTCTATTGATGACAGCATCCATGTGGAGTGTTTCTCTGATCCGGTAAAAGCGCTGGAGTGGGCGAAACGCAACAACCACGATCTGGTCATCACGGATTACAAAATGCCCAATATGGATGGGGTCGAGTTCACCCGCTGGTTTCGCAAGATACCCTCCTGCACCGACATACCGCTGGTTATCATCACCTGCATCGACGACAAATCGATTCGCTATCAGGCGCTGGAGGCCGGCGCCACGGATTTCCTCTCCAAACCGATCGACCACTACGAGTGCCGTGCCCGCTGCCGCAATCTGCTGCAACTGAGAAAACAGCAAGTCATTATTAAAGACCGGGCGCGCTGGCTGGAACAGGAGATCTCACGAAAAACCGAAGAGCTGCAGCATCGTGAAAAGGAGACGTTGTTGCGTCTTGCGAAGGCCGGTGAATTTCGTGATGAGGAGACCGGTGACCATGTTATTCGCATGTCCGACTTCGCCTGCCTGATCGCTCGCTCACTCGACCTGGACGACAACCTGTGCGAAGTCATCCGCCTGGCCGCGCCGATGCACGATATCGGCAAGATCGGCATACCGGATCACATCCTGCTCAAACCCGGCAAACTGACCAGCCAGGAGTGGAGCATCATGCAGACCCATACCCGGATCGGCTATGACATCCTGCGTGACAGCACCTCCTGCTACATCCAGGCGGGCGCGGTTATCGCCTACGGTCATCACGAGCGCTTCGATGGCAAGGGCTACCCCCAGGGATTGGCCGGCAGCGAAATCCCCATTGAAGCGCGCGTGGTTGCCGTTGCCGATGTATTTGACGCGTTGCGATCAGTGCGCCCTTACAAAAACGCCTGGCCCCTGGATCGAACACTGGGCTATCTAGAAACCCAGCGGGGCAGGCACTTCGATCCGGATTGCGTGGACGTATTTCTGGCCAACCTGGACAAAGTACTCGAGATTCACGACAACTTGTCGATCAGCCATGAAAACCTCAATCAGTAGACAGATGCCATGGAAAGCACCGACAGCACAGCGCGAGCCGGAGTCATGAAAGCCCGGGGAATACCAGGTTACCTCGGCATCGCCGGGGTGCTGTGTCTTGACCTGTTGATGTTAATGGGGAAGCTTCCGCTTGCGTTGCTTTTGCCCGCCCTGTTGATCAGCCTGATCATCATCTACAGCCTGGTCGCCACACGGTGGAAAGTCGCGCGCGAACCCGGCCTCGAAACGAGCGGCGATGCTCAACCAACCGAAGCGACCGGGGAAACAGCGCAGTCCGATAAAGCGGCGGGCGGGCCGCGGCCCGGCACCATAGAGTCATTAAGCCGTATTCGCCTGCTTCTGCTGTCCGGTGACAAGAAGGGAAAACATGAAATATCCGAACACCTCAACAGCTGGGGAGTGGAATTCACCCAAGTCGGCAACAGCGCAAGGGCTTTCGCCAAGCTGATTGAGGCCGCAGATTCGGACAGACCGTTTCAGACGGTCATTGTCGATCAGGGCGGCCTGGACATGGAGGAGTGCCAATTCGCCATCGCCCTCCGCACGGAGCCCCTGCTGCAGTCGCTGTACCTGATTCATTACGGCAGCGCCCTGCCGTCCCGGACCGAGCAGCTCTATACCGTGGGATACTCCGGGATTCTCGCTGCCCCCGTCGACAAGACCCTGCTCTTCAAGGCGCTTCACAGTGCCCGTGAAACCGCCCTGCATCGCCATAATGTGGTTCAGTTGCTCGACCACTATGAAGCGGAAAAAGGACAGCCGCCTCTTGACATCCTGATTGCCTGCGACAACATCAGTGAAAGCAGAAAGCTGCGCAGAATCCTCGATAATGCCGGCCATCAGACCTTTCTGATCAGTGACAACAGACAAATTCTCGATGCGCTCGACAATCACCATTTCGACCTCGCCATCCTGGATGCGGAGATGCCGGAAATATCCGGAATGGAAGCGATAAAGCTCTATCGTTTCGCGCATCCGAATCAACCCTGGATCCCCTTTATACTGCTGCTCGATTCCCCCAACTCCCAGATAATCCGGGCATGCGAGGATGCGGACATTGAGCACCTGATCGTCAAACCGGTGTCCACCCAGCGGCTGCTCGAAACGATCATCAGGGCGGGCGTGCAGACGGACCACAATGAGGGGGTATTCGATTACCCCGCCGCCTCGGTAGCGGCCCGCTATCACAATGACAGCCTGACACTCGACACCCACCAGCTCGAGGAACTGAAACGGCTGGGAAAAGAGAATGACTTCCTGTTGGAACTGATCGATCAGTTTGATAAGGAGAGCAGTGCATTGATCCAGGGGCTGAAACAGTCGGTCGGCAGACAGGAGATCAAATCGATCCAGGATTATGGCCACAAACTGAAGGACACCGCCGGCAATCTGGGGGCGCTGAATCTCTATCGTCTGGCAGTGCGTCTCACCCGGATCAAACAACAGGATTCCGCTCACCATCTGGAAAATCTTCTGGCGGATACGGAAAATTGCCGGGATGCCACCATTGTGGCCTTGATTGAGTACCTCTCCCAAGGTAATAATTCAGCCCACAGAAAGGAATAAATTTCTCGGGACTGAATTATGAACACGCTGATAACCAAACTCCACCAAGCCGGGATACACCCCTACGGCTCCCCTGAACTGCAGCTCTACGAAACGCGCCTGACACGCTATTTCGATCGGGAATATCGCCGCGAAGCCGATAAAAAACACACCCTCGAAGCCTTCGGGATCACCACCGATCAGGGACCGACCTGGGAAGAGACGGATGAGCTCATGTCGGTTCATTACGACCAGCCCCTGAAGTTTTTCCAGTCTTTCCTGGATCGGGACTACATGGCTTATTCCATGGCCTACTATGGCGACACGCCGGAACAGGTCATGCAGAGCGGCTTCAGTCTGGAGCAGGCACAGGAAGAGAAGTTTCGCCTGATCTGTGAGCGCGCGGAAATCCGCGGGGATGAGAGGATCCTGAATATCGGCTGTGGCTTCGGCTCCTTCGAAGCCTACCTGTTCAAGCACTTTCCGCATGTCGAGGTGGTCACCATCACCGCCAGCAAGACACAGGCGGATTACATACGCAGCAAGCAACAGCAGAGCGACCACCTGTTCAGCAAGGCCAATATCACCCTGATTGAAAACGATATCAGCAACATCCCTGCGGATGAGCTGGGCCTTGAATCCTATGACCTGGTGATCTCGATTGCGGTATTCGAACAGGTGAACAATCTGGATGCCATATTTCGCCTCATGGCCTCCCTGCTGAAACCGGGGGGCCGGGTGTTTCTGCACCTGATCGTCTCGCAACCGGTGTTTCCCCAGTACTTCAATGCGCGGCAGACGCCGGTCGGGGCCTACTTTCCCGGTGGGCGGGTCTGGCCGCATCAGGAGATGTTGAATCAGCAGCGGTATCTCACGCCCGAGCTGGGGGTGTACATCAACGGCATGAACTACTGGCGCACCATAGACGAATGGCATCGTCGATTCTGGGAGCAGATCGAACGGCTGCATGAGACACTGCTGTCGGAGGACGACATCCGCTACTGGAACAACTATTTTACCGTCTGCAAGGTGGTGCTCTTTGCTCCCCAGTCAGGCGAGTTCTTCGGCAATGGTCACTACCGCTACCGTAAAACCGGATAAGCTGGACGCGCCACAAAACCCTGAGCCGCCCGGTTCGTAGGTTGGGGTGAGCCTGCGAACCCCAACGGGGGTTTAGCGTCCGCACCACGATGTTGGGGTTCGTTCCTCACCCCAACCTACGGGCTGAATGCGCCACGGTACTCCCACCAGTCGACGGGGTCGGAGTCAACCCGTTCCTCCCTGGTGGTTGGGCCATACCATGTCGCACGGGTTGACTCCGACCCCTTGGTGGTGAACACGGGCGAGCCCGTCATTAAATCGCCTGAAGCACCTGTACCGCATTGAGTCCGCCGAACGCAAACGAGTTGGAGATCGCCACGCGGATTTTTCTCTCCCGGGCGACATTCGGTACATAGTCCAGATCACACCCCTCGCCCGGCCCGGTGAAATTGATAGTGGGCGGGATGATCCCCTCACGCAGCGCCAGCACCGTGGCAATGAATTCCAGGCCACCGGAGGCACCCAGCGCATGGCCGTGCATCGCCTTGGTGGATGAGACCATCAAGGCCTTGGCATGCGTACCGAACACCCGATGCAATGCCTCGGTTTCGGTACGGTCATTGGCCAGGGTGCCGGTGCCATGCGCATTCACATACTCCACCGACTGAGCGTCGATGGCGGCATCCTTGAGTGCGGCGCGGATGGCGCGTGCCGCCCCGTCGGCGGAGGGATCGGTGATATGGCCGGCATCCGCCGTCATGCCCGAACCGGCGAGCCGGGCGAGAATCGATGCGCCACGCCGCCTGGCGTGGCGTTCCGATTCCAGCACCACCATTCCCGCGCCCTCCCCCAACACCAGACCGCTACGATCGGCCGAAAAAGGTCGGCAATTGTCCGTGGAGACCACCCTCAGCGCCTCCCAGGCCTTCAACAACCCGTAGGTGAAGGGTGCATCGGTACCGCCGGCAATGGCAACCTCCACCACCCCGGCACGGATCAGCAGCGCCGCCTGGGCAATGGCGTGATTGGCCGACGAACAGGCGCTGGAGACGGTGAACACCGGCCCGGCGATGGAAAGCTGCATGCTCACCTGGCTGGCGGCGGCACTGGGCATGCCCTTGGGGATGGTGAACGGATGGGCGCGGGATTTTTGCTCTTTATAGAGATGGGCGTAGGTGATTTCATCGGTCTCTTTGCCCCCGCAACCGGTGCCGATAACCGCCGCCGCATCGTGCAGGACGGCCGGTTCCAGGCCGGCCTGTCCAATGGCTTCGCGGCACGCCATCAGGGCGAACTGGCTGTAGCGATCCAGGAGCGGGAGATCCCTGCTGGAAAAGTGGGCCGCCGCGTCAAACCCCTTGACCTGCGCGCCCAGCTTGATCTTCAGTGCCGCATCAGCAAATCCTTGCAGCGGAGCGATACCGCTCTGCCCGGTTTTCACGGCGGTCCAGAACCGGTCCGTATCGAGACCCAGCGCCGACACCGAGCCGAGGCCGGTGATCACCACCCGGCTATTCCCGTCCCGGGTCATACCTGGACTTTTTTTGCCAACAGTGACTGCACACCGGTCACTATATCCTGGACCGTTCGGAGGTTCTCCAGCTCATCATTCGGCACTTCAATGTCACAGATCTCCTCGACCTCATAGACGATGGTGATCGCATCCAGCGAGGTCACCCCAAGATCCTGTAGCGAGGTCATCAATGAAATCGATTCCACATCGATCATTTTCTGATTGGCAATCGCCGTTTTAACGATAGTTTCAATGTCCATGGCCATGATATATGCTTCCGTTGATGTTTCGAAAATAGACTGGATTTGCTGTCGGTGACACCACAAGCACTGTATCATCACCTAATTATGAATAGCAATCCCACATCTTTTTTTGCCACGATAGAGACAGGATTCCATCGGCTTACCCATAGACTGAGCAACCGACCGGATAGCGAGCATGAACAGGCGGCAGTGCGCATCTTTATTCAGGTTGCCCTGTTTGTCTATATCCTGGCCTCGGGACCCTCCTCGCCCGCGGCGCTGCGGGAATGGCATTTTATACTTGTTTTCATTTCGCTCTTTATCATCCTCTCCACCACCCTGTTTTTGTCCATCCTGAGCTGGCCGGACAAGTCCCCGCTACGCCGGGTGATCGGCATCGTCGCCGATGTCTCGGCCTTCAGTTTCGGACTGGCCATCACCGGTGAACTGGGAGCCCCGTGGTATGCCGTCTATCTCTGGGTCACTTTCGGCAATGGCTTCCGCTACGGTGAAAAATATCTCTATCTCTCCGGTGTGCTGTCGGTTATCGGCTTCAGTACCGTCATCGCATTCACGCCCTATTGGCGGGAGAATCTTCCACTGGGTATTGGACTGCTCGTCTCGCTCATGGTACTGCCCGGCTACGCGGCCAAGCTGACCAAACGCATTCATCAGGAGCGTCGCCGTGCGGAGGCGGCCAATCAGGCAAAGAGCGAGTTCCTGGCACGCATGAGCCATGAGATCAGGACACCGTTGAATGGCATCATCGGTACCGGTGAACTCCTCAGGGGATGTCATCTGAATCGGTTGGAACGGGAATATGTCGACACCATACATACCTCCGGCCATACCCTGCTGCGCCTGATTGAGGACATTCTGGATATATCCAAGATCGAAGCCGGAAAACTGGAAATCGAAACCACCCCGTTCGATCTCCATGCCTTGATCAACAGCACCATCAAGATGCTTGTTCCGCAGGTCAACAAAAGAAAGGTACAACTGTTTTCCCAGATCGATCCGATCATCCCGTTCCGTCTCATTGGTGATCCGCTGCATCTCCGCCAGGTGCTGATCAACCTGATCGGCAATGCCATCAAATTCACCGACTCCGGCCATGTGGAACTGCGCTGCACCCGGATCCGGGAAGCAGAGGACGCGTCCCAGGTCATCCGCTTCGAGGTCAGCGACACCGGCATCGGTATCCCCGGGGAGATACAGGAAAAAATCTTTGAGAAGTTCACCCAGGCCGACGGCAGCACCACCCGCCGCTTCGGTGGAACAGGCCTGGGGACCACCATTGCCAAGCAGCTGGTTGAACTGATGGGGGGAGAGATCGGTCTGCAAAGCGAGCCCGGCAGCGGCAGCCTGTTCTGGTTCGAACTCGGATTCCAGGCCCAGGAAAAGATGGTAACCCCGGACGAGATGCAGTTGATGCAGAGCTGCCGGGTACTGCGTATTTCAACCCTGGATGAATCGATCGAGACCAATGCCACGCACTGCCTGCACGGCTGGGGTGTGCAGTTTGACAACAGTCCCGATATTCGCGACGCGGCCAGACGACTGAAGGCGGCAGCTGCAGAGTCCCGCCCCTACCATCTGCTGCTGTTCGAGGAGACCCCGTATGATCAGAACACGGTTGATTATATCGACCACCTGTTGCGTCACCAGGGTTGCCAGGATACTTCAATCCTGCTGTTGCATAGCGGCAACAAACGACAACTGAAGCTGATCCGTCCGACCATCAAAAACCGGGTCCAGATCCTACAGGAGCCGCTGGACAAAGTGCCGCTGTTCAACATACTGCATGCATCACGGGTCTCGGACTACGATGCCAACGACATACTCTCCGCGGATTCCGCCGCCATGGATTCCGCCACGGCGCCGCATCCCGGTCCCGAGCATAGACTGGAAATACTGTTTGCCGAGGATAATCCCATCAATCGGCTGGTACTCGGCCGCATGCTCGATCAGGCGGGCCACCACTACCAGCAAGTGGAAGATGGGCAGGAGTTACTGGATGCGCTGGAAACCCGCCGCTATGACCTGGTCATCGTGGATATGCAGATGCCCCACCTGGGCGGACTGGATGCATTCAAAATATTCCGTTTTGCCCATCCAGACAACTCGATTCCGTTCATTATACTCACCGCGAACGCCACCATAGAGAGCCGTAAACAGTGTGAGGAGGCCGGGATCAAATGGTTTCTCACCAAGCCGATCTCAGCGCAACGCCTCAATAAGGTGATCCGGTTGGCGGTTGCAGACCAGAAACCACATCCCCCTTCGCCAGCGGCGATTGAGTCAACCGATGCAGCGGATGGTGATCCCATACTGGATCTGGGCACCATCAATGAGTTGTACCTGCTGGCGCCGGACCAGGCCTTCCTTGAACGGCTGCTGAACAAGCTGAAACAGGACGGAGAACAGCTGCTTGACGAGATGTCACAGGCGGTAACGGCCAACAATCCGGCACAGTTCAGCTCGTACGCACATGCCCTGAAAGGCTCCGCAGCCAATCTCGGCCTCAGCCGCCTGCAGGCCCAGGCCCTGTGTGCGGAGCAGCTGCCACAGGATCGCCTTAGCGAACAGGGGTCGGATCAGATTGCCAACCTGCGCACGGCCTTCAACCAGGGGGTCAGCGAACTCTCAAGATTGATTGAGAATCCACGCTCCCCCTTTACCGCGCCCTGAGCCGCAATCCGTTGTTGCCGATCATCCCGTATTGACCCGTTTCAACCTGGCCGCTGTGTTTGCCACCGGAGTCCAGCGTTTATTCTGTGCATGCACCAGATATTCCATCAACCGCAGATTTTTTTCCGACAGTTGTAGCGCGGTTTCAACCCAAATATTGACCACCTCCAGCAGTTCCTTGTAGGAGAGCGGATTGAACTGCTCCACCACCCGCTCCAGCCCTTCGAAACCGGTACTGCGCACCTGCTGATGGCGAATGAATTCGTGGACGGCCTCAACCCCCTTACCATCATTCACCACCTGATCCACCACCCCCAGCTCGAACAGCTCATCCGCCGTGTAGACCTTGCCACTGGCAATGATGCGCTTGGCGATGGCCGGTGCGATGCGGCGCGCCAGGAAGCTGAACGCCCCCATTCCCGGAAACATACCGAATACGGTTTCCGGAAAACCGAATTTGGCGCTCTTTTCGGCAATCAGTACATTGGCGGCGAGCGCGGCCTCGAACCCGCCGCCAAGGGTCTCTCCCTGAACCAGTGCAATGCTGGTAAACGGCAACCCATATCCGCTGATCGAGGCGTAGAGAATATCGATACAATCCCGGGCATAATTCGCCAGTCCGTCCTGGTCACCGAGCCGAATCAGGCGGATGAACATCTCCAGGTCTCCACCCAGACAGAATACGCCCGGGAGACTCGAACTGAGTATTTGATAACGCAGTCTGTGTGGGTCGCCAGACTCATGACCTTTCCTGGCGATGGATGAGATCAGGGTCTGCACCTGCTGCAGATCCCGGATGAGCCCATTACTGATGCAGGGACGGTCCGGATAGCGCAATCTGGCCCACACGGCGTGGTAGGCCGGATCAAATTCCAGATCAACATGTGTCAATCCACGGGTATTCGCCATCTCGATCTTGTGCTGTTTCATTTTTCCCTCTCCTGGATTATGTGGAAAGTTGAACAGGGGACATTTGCGACACCAACTCATCCTCCTCCGGCATTGTTCTGAATGGCAGTTATCGATCGAACGAGTTGCGCCGCACCAACAGAATCGCAGTGCATACTGCAATTCCTATGCCTTAGCATAGAGTCAATCCACGTCCGCACAGCGAATGCTGCCCGGTATTATTGAAGACACTGCCCGGCAACGGCGCTTACCGCGTACACACTACCGCTTATTCAACCACGCCATTGACCGGCCCTGCGAACCGTATCACCCTGCCACACTGCAACCTTCCCCGGGTCCTGTCCAGCCCAACATTTCCGAGTCCAATACCAGGTAATAGCGCGGCATCGCAGGGAGAAAAACGGGGAATAGCGGCAAACCTTTGCCGGTGACGGCGTGCTACAGGCCACTGATCGGCGTGCGGGAGCACGAATGACGGACCAAATTCAGCCTTTGTTGACCGGCCGTACCCGGGCAGTGGGAACCGCGGAACAGGGATCATCCGGCCAGTAGTGTTTTGGATAGCGCCCTTTCAACTCTTTACGAACTTCCGCATAGGTCCGGTCCCAGAAGCCGGCCAGGTCCTGGGTAATCTGAATCGGCCGCTGCGCCGGCGACAGCAGATGCAGCATGACGTAGACCGTTCCCCGACACACCGCCGGTGTCTGCCGCAGCCCGAACAGCTCCTGTAGCCGCACCGCCAGCACCGGCGGCTCAGCGGCCTGATAGTGTAATCTCCGGCGACCCCCGCTCGGCATCGTCAGACTGGCGGGTGCCAGTTTTTCCAGTTGCTGTTGCTGTTCCCAGGAGAGCTGGCTGTGGAGAATGGCATCCAGATCCAGCTGCTTCAAATGTTCTCTGCGGCTGATACCGGTCAACCAGGGAGCGAGCCACTCCTCCAGGCTATCCAGCAGCGCCGCGTCGGAGAGATCGGGCCAGACCGGATCATCAAGCCATGAGCGCAGTGACATCACCCTTTGCCGCCACTGCAGCAGCGCCTCGTTCCAGGGCAGTGCCCCCAGCCCCATCTGGCGTATGCCGGTGAGCATCGCCCGAGCGCTCTCGTCCTGGTCGATACGGTTCAAGGGACGCAGGGACAGGATCAGGCTCCCGAGCCGCTCTTCCTCCCGGGCCACCACAGAGTGGCTGGCGGATTCCCACGCCACCCGCCGGCCGCTGCCGATCTGCGGCGCCTGGATTGCCCGGATCTCATCCAGGGTTATCGGCGCCGCCAGGTAGGCCCGGCCCTCCCGCCGGCCGGCATCCAGCGCGGCCACCACCAGGTATTCACTCCCTGACAGGGGGTCCCCCTCCGACAGTACCACCCCACGCCCCGAAGCGAGCAGATAGCGGCCGTCCGAACCGGTACGACGCTGGGCAATGCGCTCCGGAAAGGCGAGCGACAACAGCCCACCCACACTCAACTGTTGATCATTGCGCCCCCGTTCAGAATCGGAACCCAGCAGGCGGCGCCACTGTTTCACGGAGCGTTCCACCTGCTGAGCTACGGAGCGATCCAGCCCCCCCTCCGCAGCGCGCTCCCGCCGGCCCTGCCGCCAGGCGGCCAGCCGGTGGAGACGCTCTTCAATATCGATTGAATGGGTAACCCCGGGCCGCCGTCTGAGGATATCCCGCTCGTTCAGCAAGGCGGCGAGATCCAACGCCAGATCCACCTGCCCGCCCGCATTCAACAGCAGATGGGCCAACCGTGGGTGCAGGGCAAGCCCAACCATGCGACGACCAAGTGCGGTGATCCGGCCCTGCGCGTCCAGGGCATCCAGCCGCTGCAGCAGCTCCCGGGCCTGCGCATAGGCCCCGGCCGGCGGGCCGTCCAGCCACGCCAGCCCGTCCGCCGACGTCACCCCCCAGAGCGCCAGCTCCAGCACCAGTGGCGCCAGATCAGCCTCCAGTAGTTCGGGCGGCTGATGCGGTATCAGGCGGGCCTGCTCGGCCACTGTCCACAGCCGGTAACAGACCCCCGGCCCCAGCCGCCCCGCGCGTCCGGCCCGCTGCTCGGCCGAGGCGGCCGAGACGCGCACCGTCTGCAGACGGGAGAGCCCGCTGTTGGGATCAAACCGGGGGCGTCTTGACCAGCCGGCGTCCACTACGGCGCCGATGCCTTCAATGGTCAGGCTGGTCTCGGCGATGGAGGTGGCGAGCACCACCCGCCGGCCCGCCGCCAGCGGGGTCAGGGCGGCGTCCTGATCCGCCCGGCTCAGATCACCATAGAGCGGAAACAGGGCGACCCCGGGTGGCAGGCGCTCCTTGAGGAGGGAGGCGGCGCGCCGAATCTCCCCGCTGCCCGGCAGAAAGGCCAGGATATCCCCCGCCGTCTCCGCCACCGCCCGCAGCACGCCCCGGGCCAGGGATTCACTGATATCGGCCGTTGCCGGACGCTCCAGATAGCGCAGCTCCACCGGATGGCTGCGCCCCTCGCCGACAATCACCGGCGCGCCGCCGAGCAGACCGGCCACCGCCCCGGTATCCAGGGTGGCGGACATCACCAGCAGGCGCAGGTCATCGCGCAGGTTATTCATCACATCCAGCGTGAGCGCCAGCGCCAGATCGGCATGCAGACTGCGCTCATGGAATTCGTCGAAGATGATCAGTCCGACCCCCCGGAGTTCCGGATCCTGCTGCAGGCGACGGGTCAGTATCCCCTCGGTGACCACCTCGATGCGGGTATTGGCGGAGATCTCACGCTCGAACCGGACCTGATAGCCGACCTGCTGGCCCACCGGTTCGCCAAGCAGCTGCGCCATGCGCCGCGCCGCGGCACGGGTGGCCAGACGCCGCGGCTCGAGCATGAGGATCTTTTGGCCGGCCAGCCAGGGTTGGCGGATCAGCTCCAGTGGGATCAGGGTGGTCTTACCCGAGCCCGGCGGTGCGGCCACCAGCGCACGTCCGGATTCCGCCAGGGTCCGGCAGAGTTCGGGCAGCAGTTGGGTAACCGGGAGTTGCGACATCGGGCGAGCGGTGATTCCAGGAGTCTGTTGAGCGCGAAAGCGATATTCCAGCACGGTCGGTGTTGCACTATCATAGCCCCAATCCACAGACGAACGACAGTGTATCCACCGTGACCAAGCACAAGACTCCGGCCACCGCCGCCATCCGCCAGCTGCGCCAACACCAGGTCGACTTCTCGGATCATCCCTATCGTTATACGACGGGGGGCGGTACCCGGGTCTCTGCTCTTGAGCTGGGGGTCGATGAGCACCAGGTGATCAAGACCCTGATCATGGAAGATGAAAATGGCAATCCCCTGATCGTGCTGATGCACGGCGACCGCGAGGTGTCGACCAAAGCCCTGGCCCGCCATATTGGGGTCAAGTCGATCACACCCTGCAAGCCCGCGGTAGCGGATCGCCACTCCGGTTATCAGGTGGGGGGCACCTCCCCGTTCGGCACCCGCAAGCGCATGCCGGTCTACTGCGAGGAGAGCATCCTGGCGCTGCAACGGATCTACATCAACGGCGGCAGGCGGGGCTATCTGATCAGCCTGGCTGCGGACGATCTACAGCGGGTGCTCAATCCCACCCTGGTCTCTGCCGCCCAGTAACCAACCCGGCGGTAGGTTTCCGATCAGCGGGAGTTCTTGGATTTACGGCTGGTGAGTACCACCAGCCCCAAGGCGCCGAAGAAGGCGGCAACGATGGCATGGTCCTGGCTCAGCCCAAACCCCAGCGCCGTATAGCCGGCAATGCCACCGCCGATGGCGCTGAAGGCGAGACTGCGCAGAAAGCGGCACACCGCGCAGGAGTTATTGTAATCGGCCATGTCACACCACCAGTTCGGGTCGCTCCCGGTCGCAGGTCAACGAGAGATCGAACGCCTCCCCCGCGGGAAAATCCTGTGCCACGATCCAGGTCTGACTGATCCGTCCATTCAGCCCGGGCAACGCCCGCAGGGTACTTCGGGTCCGCTCCTGATCGAAGAAGGCGAAGGGCTCATCCAGGAACACGAACTGCCGCCCCCCCTCGGTGCGCCGGTTCAGGGCCTGAGCCAGGGCCAGCCTGAGCGCCAGCATGATCTGCCGCTGGGTGCCGCTGGAGATCTCTTCCAGATCCATGAAGTCCCGCTTCTGGCTGGAGAATACCCGCACCGTGAGATCATCCTCGATCTGCAGATGCTGGTAGTTGTTGTCGGTGAAGATCGGCAGTGTCCCGCTGACCGACTCTCCCAGATCGCGATTAAAGCGCTGTGAGAGGGTATTCATCGCGCCGGACAACAATTCCAGGGCATGCTCACGAAGTTCGATGCGTCGTTCATGCTCCGCGCGCTGCTGCTGCAGCGCCTCACGGACGGCATCGAGCTGCGCCCCCTGTTTCAGACGCGCCTGCTCCTTGTGCAGCGCCGTGCCCAACCGGACACCCCGCTGACGCAGGGTCTCCCGCTTCTCCTGCAGGGTGTCGACAATCCGCTCCACGGCAGGCTCCAGTTCACTGATGGAGACGGTTTCGGCCAGGATGCGCGCCGGCAGGGCCGCGCGCTCGTCCGCCTCGCCCTCCTCGGCGTGCACCCCGTTCAGTCCGTTGGCCGGACTCAGCAGGGCGCTCTCCAGTGCCACCGCCAGCCCATTGGCCTCACCGTTGAGGCGGTTCACCCGCATCTGCCGGGTCACCACCCGCACCCAGAGCAGTGCAAACAGCAAGGCGAACAGCGCGGCGGCATAGAGCAGTCCGGTGGGGTACTGTGCCTCCCACTGGGTCAGATAGCTCTTCAGGGCGGAGTCAATACGACCGCTGTAAGGGTGATCCGGCAATCGCGCCAGCATCCCCCAGGCCACGCCACTCAGCAGGGTGGCGATCAGGCTGAACAGGCGCAGGATACTCGCCCGCCGCCTGGCGCGACGCGCGGCAAAACGTTTCGGCAGCATCTCCCGGTAGTCGCCGAACGCGCGCTCCAGGTTCGCTCCCTTCTCCTGCAGCAGCGCCTGATTGGCCTGCAGTGCCTGCTGCTCCGACTCCAGCTCGCCCAGCGCCGCGGGATCCAGGTTCAACTCCCTGAGCTCCCCGTCCTGCTGCTCGATGCGGTCCTGCAGGCCGGCAATCGCCTCGCGCTCCTGTTCGATCTCCTGTTCATGTTCATAGGCCACATACTCCAGGGTGGCGAGACCGGCCATGCTTTTGACCGCCTGGCTGTGCGGCTGGGGTGCAATGATCTCCCGCTGGGCCAGATAGTAGGACTCGATGAACTCATCATAGCCGTACCCGAGCAGATCATAGAGTACCGCTTCGACCTCGACCTGACCGCGCGCAAATGGACTCTCCTCGGCATCTGCCCGAGAGAGCCGGACCCCATGGTTGCCATTCCGATCCAGCATACGGGTAATCTGATACGGCGCCTGGTCTTCCACCCGAAAACGGACCGTGACGCTGCACGCCGGCTCGCCCCAGCGGATCAGTTTTCGCAGATCCTCCTGCCCCAGGGAGAAGGTACGACCGAACAGCGCGAAGCAGATCACCTCGCCAATCGAACTTTTGCCCGATTCATTGGCGCCGGAGACGGCGATCACCCCCTGCGCGGGCAGATTGCGCAACTCCAGACGGGCATACTTGAGGAAATTCTCGGCAATGATATCGGTAAGGATCATCCCGGAATCCTCGACTGGACGGGACGAAGTATGCGCGGCTCCTGGGTCATGCGTAGCCCTCCTCTTCCAGCCGTTCGATCTTGCTGAGCGCCAGCTGCATCGCCTCGCGATACGTGGCCTCATCGAAAGTCTCACCGCTGTTGCGGCGGCGGTCAAATTCGGCATTGCAGTAGGCGGAAAACGCCTCGGAGGGTCGCGGTACCCCGGGGGACCCGGAATGGCTGACTGGTTCTTCTCCCGACATGCTGGCTCTCCAACTTCGGCCTGATATTGTTATGGTTTGTTGCCGCCTGAAACCGCCCGCGGCGGGACATCGCCCGGTAGCGGACAGACCGGCGCCCCAGTATAAGAAGTGGCGCGTTAAAATGCGAGATATGTGGGACTCCGCTTCAGATTGGATGGCAGGATGCCGGCTGTTGATGGCGTGTGGGTGGCTAACCCAACGGCCGGAACCAGACCGTCTGATCCTCCACATCCACCTCGCGCACCGCGACGCGCAGGCATGCATCGAGGGCAAGCTCCTGGCGCAGCCGGAGTTTGGTCTCCATGGCGAGTTCGGGAATCAGCAGGGTGGCCTTGTTCTCCGCCACCTCGACCACCACCGCCTCACCCTGCCAGGTCGGATTGCGCTTCAGATGGACCAGTTTCCAATGGGTGTTGGAGAGGCGCTCGGCCCGGCGAATGGCCCCATTCAGCGGTTCAACCGCCGCAATACGCTCACCGATCTGCTGCAGAGACAGCGGCACCCGGCCATCCAGATGGGCTCGCAGCTGCTGATGGACCACCAGATCCAGATAGCGCCGCAACGGACTGGTGGTGCGGGTGTAGCAGGTCAGGCCCAGGCCTGAATGGGGCCCCTCCTGGGTCCGGGACCGGGACGGCTTCATCTTGCGGCGATAGGCATACATGGCCGCCAGTCCGACCGGGGTCTCCGCCTGGTCCGGGGCGGGTTGAATGGCGAACGGCACCGCGATCTCCTGCGCCAGCGCGTAACCGGCAATCGCTTCGCCGGCCATCACCATCGCCTCCGTCACCATCTCGCGGCTGTGAAGGCGCTGCATGGGGCGGATGACCACTTCGCCATCACGCACCCGCACACTGGCTTCCGGCAGATCGATGGTGGCCGCACCGTCGGCCAGGCGGCGCGCCCGGAAACAGTCGGTGAGCGCCCTGAGGGCGGCAAACGGCGCACTGTCCATGCGCTGGTTTACCTCGTCATAGGTGTAGCGCGTCACCTTGACCAGGCTCTTGCAGAGTTTCACATCGGTGATCCGCGCCGCCGCGTCCAGGCGCATGCCGATCGACAGTGCCGGTGAAACCGGTTGCAGGCCGAGGGCCAGCCGGTGGGTGATCTCGGGCGGTAGCATATGCACGATCTTTTCCGGCAGATAGAGGTTGGCCGCCCGGCTGCGCGCCTCCCGGTCGAGGGCCGAATCCGCGGTTACCAACGCGGCCACATCCGCCACATGCACCCACAGGCGATCGCCCTCCAGGGAGATCGCATCGTCCGGGTCTTCGCTCCCCTCATCGTCGATGGCAAATGCGGGTAGCGCGGTCAGATCCTCCCGCGCCTCGTCCGGCAGGGGCGGCAGTTCCAGGCGCGGATCCTCGCAGGGCAGCTGCTGGCGTAACGGAAACGGGTTGTGGTCGTCACGCCAATAGCCCACGCCCACCAACATGCGGTGGGCATTCACCGGGGTCTCCTGATGACCCAGCAGCTGTAGAATACGGCTGTTTTCGCTCGCCCCCAGGGCCAGCTTCTCCACCTCCACCAGCCGCTCGTGGTCCTGCGGTTCGATCGCCCGCCGCTCCAGCCGGGCGAGAAAATCCGCCCATGCCTGCTCCGCCGCCGCCTTGGCCTCGCGGGCCTGTTGATCGGCCGTCACCTGGGCCGCGCTGCGCACGCGGATCTGTTGCGGGTTCCCTTCGAAATAGAGCCCCTCTTCCACCAGTTGCCAGGTCGCCCAGGCGGTGACCGGGGTAAAGTCGCCATAGATCAGGGAAGAGAGCTCCTCCAGGTTGGTCTCCTCACCACTCAGCAGTTCCCAGGCCTCCGCCAGTTCGCCGTTCAGCTCCACCAGGTCTTCCAGCCGGTTCAGCGGACCGGGATGGAGAATCTGGATATCCTTGGGGCGGACCCGCTTGCCCTTACCGGTCCCCAGATCGATATCGATCTTGTCACTGACCTGGGTGACGCGGGCCGGACGAACCTTATACAGGGCCAAGCTGCCTGGTGCTGCTCTGAAAACTGACATGGGCTTCCTATCTGTGTCTCTCGGCTGCCGAGTATAAACCGAGAATCCCCGCTTGACCGCCGGATAGTGCGGATAATCATAAATTCATATATCCCCATATCCAGAGTGGCGACCCACTGTGCCCGGTATGTTACCCTTCGATGCTGAAGATTCTGCTCAGCCGGATCTCAAACGACCGGTTGACTCCCCCTCTAAATCGGATTACATGACTGATTCAGAGAGAATTTTCCCTGGCAATTAAAGATAACCGTTACCACACAAGGGCACCCGAGGATCCAGCAACATGAATAGCCAATGGCAAAGCTTTCTTGAATCCCAGTCGGCGCAGATATCGGCGGAAGGCGAGGTCCGTTTTGTCTGCGATGACCCGTTCCCGGCCTGTGCCCTGTTCGACCTCTCCCATCTGGGGCTGATCCGGGTGGCGGGCGAGGATGCCCGTACCTTTCTCCAGGGCCAGTTCACCAACGACATCCGCGATGTAACCGAGAGCTGGAGCCAACTGAGCGCCTACTGTTCGCCCAAGGGACGGATGCTGGCCAATTTCAGGATCTTCCTGCATCAGGGTGACTACTTCCTGCAGATGCCGCGCGACACCTATGAAACCGTGCTGCACCGCCTGCCGATGTTCGTGCTGATATCAAAGGTCAAGGTGACCGACGCCAGCGATGAGATCGTCTCCATCGGCCTCGCCGGCGACTGTGCCGAAGGCCTGCTGCAACGGCAGTTTTCCAAGGTCCCCGACAAACCGGGCGAGGTGGCGCAACACAGCGGGATCACGCTGATCCGGCTGCCGGGCGAACCGGCACGCTTTCAGCTCAGCGGCACCCCGGAGGCGGTCGCCGCAAGCTGGAGCGAACTGGCACAAGCGGCACAACCGGGCAACCGGGACTACTGGTCCCTGCTGGATATCCGCGCCGGCATCCCGACCATCTACCGGGAGACCAGCGACGCCTTCGTGCCGCAGATGACCAACATGCAGCAGATCGATGGCGTCAGCTTCACCAAGGGGTGTTACACCGGACAGGAGGTGGTCGCCCGCATGAAATATCTGGGCAAGCTGAAACGGCGCATGTACCTGGCCTCTGTGGATACGGACACCCGGCCGGTACCGGGAGATGAACTGTTCGCACCCGGCAGCGCATCCGGACAGGGCGCGGGCAAGGTGGTGGACGCCCGGCCCGCTCCCGGCGGCGGTTTCGACCTGCTGGCGGTGACGGAGATCAAGAATTTCGAACAGGATAATCTGCACCTGCAGGGCGACACCGGGCCGAAACTGAAGCTCGGCACCCTGCCCTACGGTTTTGATGAGACTGATGCGCCCGGCTGAATCGGATCGTGATCAGCGCAGCCGTTCAACCTGGAAAACGCAGTTGGACGCGAAAAAAGAGTGGTATCCATTGTGGTGCATGGCGTAGAGAAAAATGGCATGGTCACCTTATTGGTGATGAGCCATTTTTCTCATAGCCAGGTGCCGCAAGGGGTGCCGCTGCTTTTTGTGATCCAACTGCGTTTTCCAGGTTCAAGTATCCGGGGCATCTTCCGATACAGTGATAACAACAACACCGGGTCTGACCGGTCGCCGGATGTCCGGCGGCCCGCCTGCCGCACCCGCCAATTGGGACTGAATTACCGATATGATTGGCAAAGCTGAATTTCTCGAGTCACTCCAGACCGCCATCAAAGAGAACAAGATCACCCTGCCGACGCTCCCGGAAGTCGCCCTGAAAGTGCGTGACGCGGTGGAGCAGGAGAACATCACCGCCCACCAGATAGCCGACATGGTGGGCACCGATGCGGCCCTCTCCACCCGGCTGCTGCAGGTCGCCAACAGCCCCCTCTATCGCGGACGGGTGCCGATCGAGAGCATCCAGATGGCGGTGACCCGGCTCGGTTACAAGCTGGTTCGCAGCCTGGTGGTCAGCCTGGCCATGAAACAGATCTTCCAGGCCACGTCCGACACCCTGGACGTCCGGTTACGCCGTATGTGGGAGCAGAGCGTGGAGATTGCCGCCATCAGCCGCGTGCTGTCCCAGAACCTGCCGCACCTGGACAAGGAGCAGGCGATGCTGGCCGGTCTGATCCACAACATCGGCTCCCTGCCGATTCTCACCTGGGCCGAGGCCTATCCCGAGCTGATGGAAGACGAGGTGGAGCTGGACAGCCTGGTAGCCGAGCTGACCCCCAGCATCGGCACCCAGATCCTGGAGTTCTGGGGCTTTCCCGAGACCCTGATCAAGGTGGCGGCCGAGGCGCAGAATCTCCAGTATGACGGCGGGCCCCAGGCCGATTATGTGGATGTGGTGATTGTCGCCCGGCTCCAAGCCCTTCCCGCCGAGGACATCGGCGGCATGGCCAACTGGATCAACGTACCGGCGTTCCTGAAGGTGGGGCTCGACCCGGAGGTTGAATTGATCGAGATCGAGGGCGTGGCCGAGGATATCGAATCGATACAGGGTGTTTTTCTCTAAATACCCGCCAACCTTCAAAATAGAGAAAGCTATTAACCGAAAGGCGCGGAAATCGCGAAAATGAGTGTTTGTCAGACCGTAGGTTGGGGTGAGGAACAAACCCCAACATCATGGCGCACGCATGCAACACCGTTGGGGTTCGCAGGCTCACCCCAACCTACGACTGTTTTTTCGTGTGGTTCGCGTTTTTCGCGGTTAATAAAAAATATTTAAATTCCAGACGCTCAATCACTCCGCCCGCATGTGCGGGAACAGCAGCACGTCGCGGATCGACGGCGAGTCGGTGAACAGCATCACCAGCCGGTCGATACCGATGCCTTCACCGGCGGTGGGCGGCAGACCGTGTTCCAGGGCGCGCACATAGTCGGCATCGAAGTGCATCGCCTCGTCATCCCCCGCCTCTTTCTCCTCCACCTGCATGCGAAAACGCTCCGCCTGGTCCTCGGCGTCGTTGAGCTCGGAGAAGCCGTTGGCGATCTCGCGCCCGCCGACGAAGAACTCGAAGCGGTCGGTGACAAAGGGATCGTCATCATTGCGCCGTGCCAGGGGTGATACCTCGGTGGGGTAGGCGGTGATGAAGGTGGGATTCATCAGCCGGTGCTCCACCGTCTTCTCGAAGATCTCGATCTGCACCTTGCCCAGGCCGTAGCTGGCCTTCAGCGGGATACCGAGGGATTCCGCCAGGCCACGCGCCTGTTGCAGATCCTCCAGCTGTTCGGCCCGGACAGCGGGATTGAAATGGAGGATCGACTCCTTGATCGACAGGCGGGCGAACGGCTGGCCGAAGTCATAGCGCTCGCCCTGGTAGCGGATCACCGTATCGCCCAGGATCTCACGGGCCAGACCGCGCAGCATATCCTCGGTCAGATCCATCAGGTCGTTGTAATCGGCATAGGCCTGATAGAACTCCAGCATGGTGAATTCCGGATTGTGCCGGGTCGAAAGCCCTTCGTTGCGGAAGTTGCGGTTGATCTCGTAGACCCGCTCGAAGCCCCCCACCACCAGGCGCTTGAGATACAGCTCCGGCGCAATGCGCAGGAACAGCTGCATGTCCAGGGCGTTGTGATGGGTGACGAAGGGGCGCGCCGTCGCGCCGCCTGGTATCGCCTGCATCATGGGGGTCTCCACCTCCATGAAATCCTTCCGGTTCAGATAACCACGGATGTACTGGATCATGCGGGTGCGCAGGCGGAAGGTGTCGCGCGAGGACTCGCTCATGATCAGGTCCAGGTAGCGCTGGCGATAACGCTGCTCCTGGTCGGTCAGGCCATGGAACTTCTCCGGCAGCGGACGCAGGGATTTGGTCAGCAGGGTCAGCTCGTCACAGCGCACCGAAAGCTCGCCAGTCTTGGTCTTGAACAGCTGGCCCTCGGCACCGATGATGTCGCCGACATCCCACTCTTTCTTGTAGATATCGTTGTAGAACCCCTCCGGCAGCGTATCGCGCTGGATGAACAGCTGGATGCGGCCGGACATGTCCTGCAGATGGGAGAAGCTGGCCTTGCCCATCACCCGGCGGCTCATCATGCGCCCGGCCACCCGCACCCGCACAGCCAGTTCTTCAAGCTCCTCCGCGCTCTTCTCGCCATATTCGGCGTGCAGTTCACCAGCCACCACATTGCGACGGAAGTCGTTGGGAAAGGCGATGCCGCGCTCGCGGATCTGCGCCAGCTTTTCGCGGCGCTGGGCAATTAGCTTGTTTTCGTCCTGGATCTGTTCACTCATGGTAAAAACTCGTTGGTTGTTGCGTCAGAGAAGGCTGCGGGAGCATCAGACCAAACGCGTAAAAAGATAACCTGATTACTCACCTGGCTCAGCCACGATCAGGAAAATATTAGCCGCGAATGAACGCAAATGAACGCGAATTCTATTAATTTCCATGTACCTCGTGTCCTTGTCGGAAGGGCGTCATTCATTTTCAGATAGAGACCCGTTCCATTGCTCACTGGTCAGTTAATTGGTTTTGTTATTATTTGCGTCTATTCGCGTTTATTCGCGGCTTGATTAACAATATTCGAACCTGACTGAGAATTGTGGGTAATCAGGAAAGATAATCGGTCAGAAGCCGCTCTTGAGACTCGCCTCAAGAAACAGATCCAGCCCGCCATCCAGCACCGCCTGGGTATTGCCGGTTTCAACCCCGGTACGCAGGTCCTTGATGCGCGACTGGTCGAGCACATAGGAGCGGATCTGGCTGCCCCAGCCGATATCGGATTTGCTCGCCTCCAACACCTGCTGATCAGCATTGCGCTTCTGGATCTCCAGCTCATACAGCTTGGCCTTGAGCTGCTTCATCGCCTGGTCCTTGTTCTTGTGCTGGGAGCGGTCGTTCTGACACTGCACCACGGTGCCAGTGGGGTTATGGGTAATGCGCACCGCCGACTCGGTCCGGTTGACGTGCTGCCCGCCGGCGCCGCTGGCGCGGTAGACGTCGATACGTAGATCGGCGGGATTGATGTCGATCTCGATCGAGTCGTCGACCTCCGGGGAAACGAACACCGCCGCGAACGAGGTGTGGCGCCGGTTGCCGGAGTCGAAGGGCGATTTGCGCACCAGCCGGTGCACGCCGATCTCGGTGCGCAGCCAGCCGAAGGCGAACTCACCCTCGAAACGGATCGTGGCCGACTTGATGCCGGCCACCTCGCCGGGCGAGACCTCCATCAGTTCGGTCTTGAAACCACGGTGTTCGCCCCAGCGCAGATACATACGCAGCAGCATCTCGGCCCAGTCCTGCGCCTCGGTGCCGCCGGAACCGGCCTGGATGTCCAGGAAGGCGTTGGCGGCATCCATCTCGCCGGAGAACATGCGACGGAACTCCAGCTCGGCGACCTGTTTCTCGAACCTTTCGAGATCGGCCACCACCGAATCCACCGTCTCGGCATCGCCCTCTTCCACCGCCATCTCCAGCAGGTCGGCGGCCTCGTTCAGTCCGTTGACCAGTCCGTCCAGGGTGAGTACGATGGCCTCAAGTGTGGCGCGCTCCTTGCCGAGCGACTGGGCATACTCGGGATCGCCCCAGATGTCGGGATCTTCGAGCTCGCGCAGGACCTCGGTCAGGCGCTCCTGCTTGCGGTCATAGTCAAAGGTACCCCCTAAGGGACTCCGAGCGCCCTCGTAATTCACTGATTTTATTAGTGATGGGATTGAGATCCTGCATGGTCTACCTCGAACGAAACGGAGGGCGAATATTACACCAGAAAGGGTAGCGACGGAAACCGTCCGGAATTCATATTCCACAGTAACTACTCACCCGGTCTGTAAGTGACTGGCCTGCCTTGCCGGCCTCACACGATGGCTTGTCTACTCGAATCCGGCCCCTTTTTCAGCGCCTGCCCAAACTCGCTCCGCTCAAACAAGGGCAGGCTTGAATCTGAAAAAGGAGCCGGATTCGAGGCGCCATCAAGATCGGCCAACAAGGCAAGCAAATCACCCCGTGAGTAGTTACATTACACAATCATTCCGCTTGCTCCTCAGGCACTATTCTCGTAGTGTAAAGCGCATTCCACTGAGGCTTTCTGGATGATTTATGGAACTGGATCTCAATAAATTTCGCACCCTGATTCCGGTCAATGCCCTCTATGAGGACAATCTGCTCTATCTGGCGGAGCAGGCCCACGTCGAGCGCTACCTGCACGGCGAACAGGTTTTCAATATCGGGGACAATGATCCGGACAGCCTCTTCCTGATGTCCGGGGAGCTCTGCCTCACCTCGCCCGAGGGCGAGGAGATCCGGGTATCCGCCGGCTCCGACCGGGGGCTGCATGCGCTGGCCAGTCGCAAACCACGCCACTACCGCGGCGTGGTGGTGTCGCAGGCGGCAACCGTGGTCCGCTTCGACTCGGCCCTGCTGGAGCGCCTGCTCGCCTGGGGACACTTCTCGCCGGAGTTTTCCATCAACAGTCATCCCGAACCCACCGGCGGTCCCAGTGCCGAGGAGAGCGAGTGGATGATGTCGATGATGCAGACCACCGCCTTCACCCGGCTGCCCGCGGCCAACATCCAGGATCTGTTCTCGCGCATGGAGGAGGTCGAGGCCCGGGCCGGAGACCTGATCGTCAAGACCGGCGATCCCGGTGACTACTATTACGTGATCAAGCAGGGCCGCTGCCGCGTCACCCTGCCCTCCGATACCGGCGAGGTGGTACTGGCCGAACTCGGCCCCTGCAGCAGCTTTGGCGAGGAGGCATTGATCACCGATTCGGTACGCAATGCCAATGTCTCCATGTTGACCAACGGGAAACTGATGCGCCTGGCCAAGGAGGACTTCCTGCAGCTGCTGGAGGCCCCCCTGCTACAGTGGATCGACTATCCGACCCTGACCAGGATGGCCGCCGACGGGGCGGTGCGCATCGATGTACGGTTTCGCCGGGAATTCGAGCACAACGGCCTGCGGGGCAGTCTCAACATCCCGCAGAATCAGCTGCGGGCGGCCATTCCCGAGTTGGACAAGAGCAAGAAATACATCGTCTACTGCGACTCGGGACAGCGAAGCGCCACCTGCGCCTTCCTCCTCAGCCAGCAGGGCTTCGACGTCTACGTACTGGAAGGTGGACTCTCGGCTATTCGAAGCTGATGCCCAGCGCGGCAGGCGGATCTTGTCTGCCGAATCCGCGATGCGATATCCCACGCCGCCCACGGGGCTCTCTCTGACTGAAGAAGCACCACGGATGGACACGGATATACACGGATTTGGGGATAAGGAAGCTGCTCGACAGGTAGTTGGCCGTGCGGGGGCATACTTTTGCCCGGCTTAAGGGTGAACCCATCTGTGTCTATCGGTGTGAATCCGTGGTTCGAATAGGCAGGTAGGGTGGGCACGCTTTTTGTGCCCACGCGGACACTACAACACAGATGACAGCGTGGGCACAGCGCGTAGGGTGGGTTAGCGGCGCACAGGCACTTCACTTCCAGTCCACAACAGCACCCGGGCGCCGCGTAACCCACCGATGCCTCAATCGTCAAACGGTGGCTCACAGCGCACTCGGCAAATACGGCCGGGTATCCCCCACGCATGGTGCCCTGCCCGCTTGATGGGTTACGTCGTTCCTCCTTCACCCATCCTACATCTCAATGTTGTTGTATCCGGGAGCAATCACCAACGCTAGTAGGTTTCCCGCTGATAGATGAGTCCGCCGGGACGGCTGAACACGCCGAAGGTGGCCTTGGCCGAGGGATCCGCCATCCCCGCGCCGCTCCAGTCATACTTCAACCAGAGTGGCACTTCCACCTCCACCACAGTACTCCCGGCATTGCCCTGCCCCGACGGCTGCAGGTGCAGATTGAATTCGCCCGCCAGCGGCGGCTGGACAAACTGCAGTGAAGGATTACTCAGGTCAATCGCCGCAAAGGCGCCGGCCACGGCGGCCGGTGCATAAATGGCGGTATTGCGACTGCCCCCGGCGATCACTACCTGTCCCAGCGGGTCGTTCAGAGTCATCGTCACTCCGGTGGTGCAGGTATCGGCGCCATTGACCACAAAGCCGCTGGCGGCTCCGGCATAGTATTCCACCTGCAGCGGCACCCGCAGCGGCAGCAGTTCCGAACCCTGGGCATTTTGCATCGCCATGCGCCCGTGGCGTAGCTCCACCCCGGTCGGGGTGAAATTTTCGGGCAGTCCGGTAGCGCTGACGCCGTCGTCATCCGTTATGCCCTGCACCGCCAGCTGCACATCGCTGGTGAAGGGGGCCACCCGGTCGTTGCTGGTGCGGCCATAGGTGAAGGTATCCCCAGCCAACACGAATCCCAGCGTGCCGTCGCCGTTATCGGTCAAGGAAGGCGTGCCAACTTCCCAGCTGAGTCCCACCCTGGTCACGCCATCCGCGCCCAGCTGGCTGCCATCACTGGTGATATCGGGTATATCGATACCGGTCATCGGGAGCTTCATAAACGCCCCGGTGTAATTCCGCGTGATGTCCCCACTGCTGTTTCTGGCGGTGATGATGGCGGTCGGTAACTGCAGCGCGGCATAGCCTATGGGTGTGCCCGCATAGCTGAAGCTACCGGCCGGGCAGCTGTTTTCCAGCACCCCCTGATCGGTGATGCTGAAGCTGAAATCAGCCGGTATGAAGCGTCCGATATAGGGCGAACAGAGCTTCACCGACTCGCCGAGGAAGGGATTGAGACTATCCTCCTGAAGCTGGATGATGCCCACCTCGCTATAAGCGACATTACCCTCGTCGACACTGGTTGCCCCAGCCGGGATGGCGGCGTCCCCGCCCCCATGGGTCAGGGTGCCGGCGTTGCCCCCGACAGGTTGTTGCAGATCGGCACCCGCCTGGCCGAAGGTCCAGGCCGGCAGCCGGGCATAGGCCCCGGGATCGGCAAGGGTCGGGCTGGAACAGCTGTCCCAGATGCCGTTATTGTCATTGTCGCGTCCCGACACCCAACGCAAGCTCCTGTAGCCGAGGGTAAACGCCTCCCCCGCCCCCTTGAACGCCGTCCCAGCGGCACTCTGCGCCCGGGGATTGCCCGTCGCATCGGCGTACACCGCCAGGGGTCGAACCACGAAGCCGTTGCTGGTATCGCTGGCGGCCACCGTCTCCCCGGTCGGGATGCCGTCCGGGTCTACCACCGGTATCGCCATCTCCACCCGCAACTGATATCGGCCCGCGTCCTGCGAGTTGAAGCTGAAGGGGGCGGTGCCGTTGCCGTCGAAGGCGAGCTGGAGGGTCTGGCCGCCGCCGGCGGCAGTCAGGTTGGCACTACCCACACCGGTGACGCTGAGGGCGTTATCCCCCAATCCTTCACTGGCCACCGGCACCAGGTAGCTGACCACGGCATCCAGGGTCTGGTTAGCGACACCGGCAACGCAGGCGCCGGTCTGGTCATCGGTCCGCACCACCCGCACCCGCTGGACCGCGGCACCGTAACCGCTGTTCGAGGGCTTGCCGGCGATTTGGGTGGAAATCATGCTCTCCGCGGCCCCGTCGCCATCGTCCCCGTCGATGAGGATACCGGTAGCGGCGAAGGTGACTTCGCAGGGATTCCCACCGCCACTGTTACTGCATTGCGTGTCGCCGGTTGCCGTCGGCGAGCTGGCGCTCGCATCCAGCACCACGGTGCCCACCGTGGTACGGCTCAGACTGACACTGGCACTACCGCCGCTGAAGGTAACCGGGTCCGCGTTCCAGCCCGAGGCGGGGGAGCTGAAATCAAGCGTCACCTCACCCGTATAGAGATCGTTACAGGCCGCATCGACACAGGCCCTGACGGTGACCGTCTCGCCTGTACAGGTGAGTCCCTGGCCGTCGTGCTCGAGGCGGATATGATCCAGCCCGGCTGCCGCGCAAGGACGGGTCTCATCTTTGACCGCCTGTATCTGACTCTGGGTGAGCGCATCAGAGTATATCCGCACCTCATCCAGGCTGCCGTTAAAACGCCAGTTGGGAACCGCCTCACCGCCAGCGGCATCGTTCTCGCCTGCAAGGCTGGCGGCGCCTGGATCACTACCCCAGGTCCCGGTGTAAACCGAACTGGTGCTGCCGTTATTGAGTCGCACCGCCACACCATCCACATAAATCATGCGCGTCCTGGCCGTCACATCATGTACTGCTGCCACGTGGTGCCAGGTGCCTGCCGAAATCACCGCATTCTGAGTATCGACGCTAATCGGGTTTACCTGACGGGAGAAAAAGCGCAGTTTTCCATCACCGCCATCACCCAGACTAAAGGCAAATCCGCCACTATTGTTCTGGTCATCGGCAAAGATGCGTTGATCCTTGCCGAGTTCGTTCGCCCTGACCCAGGCGGTGATGGTAAAACTTCCGGTGAGATTGGGCAGACCCGGCAAATCGACATAATCATCGACCCCGTCAAAAGTGCCATAACGGCAGGTGCCTGGACTGCCGGGTACGGCCGGGGTGGTTGCGGCCGTTGCTGCGCCATTGCGAGCCGTTCCGTGATAACCATTGCCGGTCGCATCCTGCACCTGCCCCCAACTGGCCTCATCCATGCGCCACTCGGCCAGTCGGGGTGTCGGAAATTCAACGACGAACCAGCCGATGGTTGCTTCATGCAGGTCACTGTTGCGTTGCAGGGTGAGGGTATTGCCGGTCAGACCCAGGGTAAAGGCGGTTACGCCGGGGATATCATCGCCCTGGTATTTGGTACGTCCCATATTCTGACCACCGGCCGGTTGCACCGAACCCAGGGCAATCGAAAGGTTGGGATTGACAGGAGACAGCAAAGCCGTTTCGGTGAGGGTGTTTTTAGAAACCTTGGTGACACCGGACTGCACCAGGGTGCCGTCACTGAACTCGATCACCTGCCAGCCGATCTCCGGTATGGAGACGTTTCCCCCCTCACGATGACGGGAAAACAGCAATGTGTCACTGTCACTGAATTCAGCACTCAGAGTATGGCGATTGATCTGCTTGGCATCAGCGGCAATCCTGTTCCCGGCCAATACAATACTTCTGCTCAAGCCGACCGGATTGATGGCGACTGTCTGGTCGTTCTTATTGGAAGCAATCGTCGTGGTACCGCGCTGCACCTGGATATCGGCCGCATCGGTATACTCGATCACCTGCCACCAGACACGGTGGTTGCTGGTCGATGCGCTGCTGCGCAGCTGAAGATTGTTGATGGCCGTCAATTGCATAAAGACCGGGTCATCGGTCCCCCAGGTACTGTGCGACCCATTGATGGCCTTGGACCAGGTGACAAATGATTGTTCCAATGAAGCCAACTGGATAATTGGAATATTGACCGTTGCGCTATTCTGATACACCTCGCCACGCTGGACATTTACCCCCGAGGCAAACTCCACCAGATACCACTGGATATCAATAGGATCGCTGCGGGTAGTCACGAACTCCAGCGAGCTGGCGGATCCCAGCCGTCCCGCGGCAGCCGAGCCACCGGGTCGATTGGAACTGTGTCGGGTCTGAAAGATCAGGAAAGCCTTGGCCGGATCGACGGTTGTGATGTTCACCGTGTGCGTAGCGGCGCTGTTGCTGGACAGGATGCCACTTTGCACCCGTTTCACCTCCGCCGCCTGGACCATCCCGATCTGCAAAACCAACAACAGGCTGAGTGATACCCATGGCCACCACGCCTTCAATGCTCCATATCCTGATTCAACATACCGTGTCATGCATCAGCTCCCGGTTACCGTGGCACGCAGCCGGCGTGAAACATAGTCCGTCGACCCGAAACTGCCCCGGCTCGCCTCGACCTGGACGTCGTAAAGGTTGTAACCGGTCGCACCCTCGGTTACCGGATAAGGCGTACAGGCGGTCATGGAAATCGTGAATCCTTCGGCAGTAAAACTGCTCGGCACGGCGGGACAACTGCTACCTGTGTTGATCTGGTACACCGCCCACTCCAGGCCACTGGCCGCCGCATACCAGGCGCGTACGGATTGCAACGACAGGGTAGTGGTGGTCTGCTGGGCGACATTCAGCCGCACCATGTAGCCGCCCAAGGCGGCCAGGACCACCAGTATGAACAGGGTGCTGATCAGGGAGAAACCCCGCTGTCCCACCGAACCCTGCATCGCATTGCCGCCCCATCTGCTCATGGCATATTTACCAGGTGGGCCTGCTGCAGCAGGGTGATGGATTCACTGCGCTCCTGGACCGTCAGCTCCAGGGTCACCAGCCCGTTACGGGAGGGGGTCCCCGGGGTGTAGGTAAAGCGGCAGGCGCTGACCTGGTCTATCAGCAGGGCATGCTCCGCCGGGTTGGGCTGGGCCAGCAGTTCGGCATGGCTGTCCAGGTCCTGCTGATCCGCCTGCAGGTTATAGCCCTGGTAGCGCCGCAGGGTTCCGCTGCCGGGATCGGGGTCACAGAGATAGGTGATGGGTGTGTCGACAATATAGAACCGCTGGTCGGGCGAGCTGGCGGGAAAGGCGGTCTGACCGCCGGTAAAACCACTGTTGATAAAATCGAGGGTGATGGGCACCAGCGTATTCACAGCCGTAACGGTGGCCGCATTGTCCAGGTTGTAGGCGTTGCTGCCGGGCAGCCCGGTGTTGTAGATCACCAGGCAGGCGGCATTCATGCTGGCGCAATCATTGGCATTGCTCCCCGACTGGATCAGGCCGCTGTTGGGTAACAGACCGAGCACCTCAAATTGGAAATCCACATCCGCCGGGTTGAAGCTGAGCTGTAACGGATCATCCACCGGGGCGGCCCGGTAGCGCCCCCCCGTGACCACATGCAGGAACTCCAGACAGCGTCCGGTACAGCCGATACGCACGCTGTTGGGCAGGGCGTCCCGCAGCTCCCGGGTCATCTGTACCAGGGCGGTATCGGCCCGGTCCACCAGCCGGGCGCGGCTGGCCTGGGACTGGTACATCTCCACCGGGCGCTGGATCAGCTGGGAGGCGGCCACGGCGATGACGCCACTGATCACGATCACCACCACCAGTTCGATCAGGGTGAAGCCGCGTTGGCGGTTGTACCCGGTGTCGGAGTGAGGCCGTACACGCCTTGCTTCGTCGCGCGGCAAGGTGTCGGAGTCGGGCCATGCACAGCCTCTGCGGTATGCCTGGACTCCTGCACGGCCCGACTCCGACACCTGAATCGTTCGCGGCGCCGCCGCTTTGCCTACGGAAAGAGTTGCCGTATTGAACGTCATCTCAATTCAACCTGTAGGCCACGACCGGCACATTGATACCGGCCTGGCCGTCGTGGGTCACGGTGATGGCGATACGCACTGCCGGGCTGCCGGCCCCCGGACCCAGATTGGCAGTGCTGACGGCCACGGCGATGTTGTAACCCTCGAGCCCGGCCACTGAGCCACCGTTCTGATCCAGCGCTCCGGCGCTGTTGGCGATTCCGTGGTAATCCCACACATCGTCATAAGTGGCCCGGGTCTCGCCGCCTTCGGGACCGTTCACCTCGCCCCCGTCCGGGTCAGTCAGCGGCTGGGTGAGGATCTCTTCCATATAGGACTGGGCGATGGCGGTCGCCTGTTCCCGCAGCATGGGATCGGCGCTGGAGAGCACGGTCCGGGTCATCACCATCATGATGCCGGCGGCCGCCACGGAGAGGATCACGATGGAGACCACCAGCTCGATCAGGGTGACACCGCGTTGACAGTGAACCCAGGTGCCGGAGTCGGGCCATGCACGGCGTCGGCTGTATGCCTGGACTCCAGCCCGGCCCGACTCCGACACCTCCATTGTTCCGGCTTTATTTTGCGCTCGCCAAGACGCAAAGAACGCCGAGGAAAACTGATTTTTTCGCTTTATTTCTGGTATGCGCCGTCTCGGCGTGCTTGGCGAGAGAAAATATTTTCTCTCAACACCCACAAATTCCGTGGCCGAGCCAATATTTGATACTTGAATTGCCGATCGACGCGTCATGTCAGTGCACATACCCGGTCTGGGGTTCCACAGAGACACTGCGGCTGCCGATGGCGATGTTGGTCGCCGCCGCCAGCAAGTTGCCGTCGGCACTGTCGTGGGGCCGCCCCAATGCGTCGAAATAGAGTGATGCAGCCGTCAACGCGATGCCGCCCGGGGCGCTCCCGGCATAACCGGTGCCGTCGCCGCCGGGCAGGCGAACCGGCGTGGTGAAGGCGCCGCTGTTGCAGGTGACGCGCTGATTGAGCTGGTAACCGGCGGCGGTGATGGCCGCCTGGGTATCGCAACCGGTGGCGATCGCCAGCTTCTGGCCGAAGCGCAGTGCCCCCGCCAGTTCGTCGCTGAAGCCCCACTCCTGGAAGGTGAGCTGATTGAAGAAGCGCGGCATACCCACCGCCGCCAATATCCCCACCAGCAACAGGACCACCACCAATTCCACCAGGGTGAAGCCCCGTTGAGCGGTCCGGTTGTGGTGGCTTGCGGCAGGATCCGCCCCATGTATCGGTATAGGGCACACCGTGGGCGCCAGAGGTTCAATCAAGGTGTCGGAGTCAGGTCGTAACAAATCCCGTGGTAAATACGAACGATGTACGCGACCTGACTCCGACACCTGCTTTGCCAGAGAGGTATGGCGGGAGGTCCGCCCCCGGGTCGAGGCCGTTCGCGTCGGGGGCGCCGCTCCTACAGGTTGGCGGACATGGCCCGCCCTATGCCCCGGCAAATCGCTCCACACGCAAAACGGGCACTCAAGCGGTGCCCGTTCGGTTGCTGTGGAAGGAGGTGACATGGTATTCAGCACTCAACCCTTTCGTACGATTACATGTCGTGAGTTACAGGCCGGATCGGCATTGCAGGGCGTCCCGTGGGCGCCGCTTGCCAGTGAAAGGGGCAGAGTCAAAATTGTTCAATTTGAGTCCACCCCTAAGACTAACCATTAAAATACGGCATCTACTGTCACTGCACCGTTACTCACATCGTAGGTGATACTCATGCTGCCGGCCGGCTGATAGTTAAAGGTGCAAACACTGCCTGACGCCGTCGCCTGGTAATCCACATTTACCGTGCCCGTTCCTGCTGGAGGTGGATTCTGCATGACATCATCCCATATCTGCACGCATCTTGTAGCATTCGGATTAGCATTATTGCCGTTGGTTGACGTTGGCCAACCATTGGCATTGGTGTCAATCGTGCCGTCCCCGAAACCTACCAGATTATCAACCGCCGCCGTGTTGCCATTGGCCACCCACTGGGCATGCGCCAGGGAGACGGCTGAGCCAAACCCACCACCGGCACCCTTGACGGCGGCCACATGGGCGTCCTGCGTCACATCCATAAACCGCGGCAGCGCCGTGGCCGCCAGCACGCTGAGAATCAGGATCACCACCACCAGTTCAATCAGGGTAAAACCCGCCTGTCGTTTCATTTTCCACTCCAAGGTTTGCATATTACAGTTGTTGTTACTGATCGTTTTTCCGAATCTGCCGGCCTGTTCCGCGTTGCGGGGGGTCGGAGTCAAATGGGTTCAACGAGCTGAGTATGACCCTACAGCCTCGACCCATTTGACTCTGACCCCTTCAAACCCGCGGCAATGGTGGATGCGCCTACCGGCTTATCCACCCCACGAAACTAAAATGCCGCGGATTGCCACCGCTGCCGCTTCATTTAATCCCACTACGGAGGACTATCGCCCAAGCCAGCAGAAACTTTAGGGTTTATAATAAAATTTAATCCGATTTATCAACTTGGGGGAATTGCCGCCAGGGTAGCGGGCAGTCCCAACTGATTTCCAGCCCGCTGAGCAGCGGGTCCCGGGCGGCCGGCTCACAGCGACAGATGCCGATCAGTTCGGCGATCTCCCCGTCGATCTCCAGCAGCGGTATCCGCTCGCGCATCCAGGGCAACACGCCCGCCTCCTGCAACAGTGCCTTGACCCGTTTGCCCACACCCCGCCCCAGCGGCCGGCACTGCTCGCCGCCCCGGCGAAAGCGAATCCGGTAGCGGCCGGTTCCCGCCCGCTCCCCCGTCTCCTCGACCGAGGGGCGAAAATGGAGCGTACCCAGACCGGCCGGCAGGGCCAGCGCGGGCTCGCCTCTCCAGACCAGGGAGAGGGAGGGATCGAAAGGCGCCAGTGGCGGCATCAGGTAGAGCCGGTCCCGATAGCGTCGCACCTCCGCCCCGCTCCAGGCCACTTGGGGAGTGGCATCCCGGCGCGCACCCAGGACCTCGCTGATGATCCGCTGCAGAATCGCCGAGGTGGGCGACGGCACTCCCCGCTGACCGAACCAGAGTCGCAGCAGCGCCGATTGCTGTTCGGCCGGCAGTGCGTTCAGCGCCGCCACCGACAGGGTGCCGTCGACCGGTTGGTGAATCCGTTCCAGGGTCCGGGACAACAGGGTTTCGATCAGCCCATCCGCCTCGGCACAGTGGCGCGCGCTGCGCGACAGGGTGCTGCCCAGTGCCGGCCAGCGCGCCTTCAGCAACGGAATCACTGCGTGCCTCAGGTAGTTGCGATCGAACCCGATGTCCCGGTTGCTGGTGTCCTCGATCCACTCCAGGCCCGCCCCACCGGCGTACCGCATCAGTTCGTCACGGCTAACAGCCAGCAGCGGGCGGGTATGCCAACCGCGGGAAAATTCCGTCAGGCCCGGCATGGCGGCCAGGCCGCTCAGCCCGGCCCCGCGCAACAATTGCAACAGCAGGGTCTCGGCCTGGTCATCCTGGTGGTGGGCCGTCAGCAGCATCTCCCCGGTGCGGAGTTCCCGCGCCAGCACGCCATAGCGCGCCTCGCGCGCCAGCGCCTCAAGGCTCTCACCCCTGACCGGCTGGAGCTGTAATGAGAAGGTTTCCAGGGGGACGTTGAGTTTCGCGCAGACCGACGCGCAGTGCCGGGACCAGGCGACCGCTTGTGATTGCAACCCATGATCCACATGAATCGCCCGCAGCGGGGCCGGCAGCCGCTCGCCCAGTGCCGCCAGGGCGTGCAGCAACGCATGGGAGTCCAGACCGCCGCTGAAGCCGAGCAGGTAGCCGCTGGGCTGTGGATATGTCAAAAGCATATTCAGCAGACGTTCGGGATTGAATGACATGTGAATATCCTGATGTGTCTATGCAGATGCGTCAAACATAGGGCGGGCCGTGCCCGCCGGTCGCGCCCGCAGGGCGGCCTATATATCCTGAGGGGCAGTAGTCATATCCAGATACATCCAGAGGGGTCGGAGTCAAATCAGTTGAAACAGGAGGTTTAAACTCAACCCGTACATTTGATTTGACTCCGACCCCTTGCGTTCATCGGCGGGCACGGCCCGCCCTATGGATTGCGACAATAAACCTGTATCGTAACTACTACCCGGCCTGCAAGCGATTGGCCTGGCTTGTTGAGCGATCTGGATGGCGCCTCGAATCCGGTTCCTTTTTCAGATTCAATCCTGCCCTTGTCTGAGCGAAGCGAGTTTTGTCCACGGATGGACTTATGCCGCGGAGGCCATGGATGGCCGGGAGCGGCTTGGGCAGGCGCTGAAAAAGGAGCCGGATTCGAGGAATCAAGCCATCGTGTGATGCCGCTCCTGGGCATCCCTGCCCCCGCGGCATTAGTGAATCCCTTCACGTCGCCGGCAAGTCAGGCCAATTACCCCGTGAGCAGTTACCCTGAATTATCCCTGGAAGGTACCATACCCCATCAGACGCTGGTAGCGCTCCTCCAACAGTTGCTCCAGGGGTTTCTGATCCAGCTCCTGCAATGAGGCCAACAACGCCGACTTCAGGTTTTTGGCCGCACCTTCCGGGTCCCGATGGGCACCACCCGGCGGCTCGGGAATAATCCGGTCGATCAGGTCCAGCTCCTTGAGCCGGTCCGAGGTGATGGCCATCGCCTCGGCCGCCAGCGGGGCCTTGTCGGCGCTCTTCCACAGGATCGAGGCACACCCCTCCGGCGAGATCACCGAATAGGTGCTGTACTGGAGCATCATCACCCGGTCGCCGACACCGATGGCCAGTGCGCCACCGGAGCCGCCCTCGCCCATGACGGTGCAGACGATGGGGGTCTTGAGCCCGGACATCACCAGCAGGTTTTTCGCGATCGCCTCGCTCTGGCCGCGCTCTTCCGCTCCGATACCGGGATAGGCCCCGGGGGTATCGATAAAGGTGAGGATGGGCAGCTTGAAGCGCTCCGCCGTCTCCATCAGGCGCAATGCCTTGCGGTAGCCTTCCGGACGCGGCATGCCGAAATTGCGGAACAGCTTCTCCTTGGTGTCGCGCCCCTTCTGCTGACCGATCAGCATCACCGGACGCCCGTCGAGGCGGGCCACGCCGCCGATAATGGCGTGATCGTCGGCAAACGCCCGATCGCCGTGCATCTCATGGAAGTCCTCAAAAATATGCTCGATGTAGTTGAGCATATAGGGCCGTAGCGGATGCCTGGCCACCTGGGCAATCTGCCACGGCTTCAGGTTCTGATAGAGCGATTCGGTAAGTGACCGGCTCTTGGTCTCCAGGCGGGTGATCTCGTCCTGGATATTGATCTCGTTGTCGTTGCCGACCAGGCGCAGCTCTTCGATCTTCGCCTCGAGTTCGGCAATCGGTTGTTCAAATTCTAGAAAGTTCATGTCCATGGGCGAAATATACCGGATTAGGTTTGCAGATAACAGATTATCGGGCCATCCCCAAGACCATTTTGATGGATATGGGAATGGCTACCAAAATCGGCTATTGTCGAATGCCGTTTATTGAAGCCGCGAATGAACGCGAATAGCGAAACGGCTGGTCAAAGCCACGTAGGGTGGGCACGTAGTCTGTGCCCACCTTTTTGTCCCATGCCACACCTTCCGCGTGGGCACAAAAAGCGTGCCCACCCTACCGAGCTACTCACCCGGTGTGTAAGTGATTGGTCTGCCTTGTTGGTCGATCTTGATGGCGCCTCGAATCCGGCCCTTTTTTCAGATTCAAGCCTGCCCTTGTTTGAGCGAAGCGAGTTTGGGCAGGCGCTGAAAAAAGGGCCGGATTCGAGGAAACAAGCCATCACGTGAGGCCGGCAAGGTAGGCCAATCACCCCGTGAGCATTGGTGGGTGCACCTACCGGCTTATCCACTGACTACATCCTACTCACCCCATGAGTAGTTACCAGGATTCTATATATCGGTCGCTCCAGGTCACGCCGGCACCCCGGCATCCTGTCGCTCGGCAACACGTCCGCGATTGTAAATCACTTCCACCGATTCCATACCCAGCAGCCGCGAAAGCTGGCGCAACAGCTCGTCGGCCGGCTGTACGCGCCACGCCTCATCGCAGACCAGTGCAGCGGCGGACGATACCCCCTGATAACAGATCTGGATATCGCAAACACCCCCCTGATAGGGGGTCAGCACGGTACGCAGCTCTTCGGCAAAATCGTGGGCGGTGGTCCGCCGTTGCGCCAGCAGCCGATGGTCCCAGCTAAGCCGCAGGGCGGCGGCATTCAACGCCCGTGCGTGCTGGAACTCCATCACCTGATCGACCCGGATACTCAGGCCGCCCCGGTATTCGTCATAATTCAGATTACCCGCCACCAGCAGGATACGGTCACTGACCAGCAGATCCTTGAACGTCTCATAGGCGTCGGAAAACAGGGTGATCTCGATGCGGCCACTGCGGTCATCCAGCACCACCGATCCCATACGCCCGCGCTGGGTCTGGCGGTGACTCACCGCTAGCGCCAGCCCCGCCACCATGACCCGCTGTTTGGAGCGTTTCTGGTAGCCGCCACCGCCACCGCCCTCGCCCCCCTCCAGGGAGAGATTGCCGATCCGGGTGACCCCCAGTCCGCTCATCTCCGGGACGTAGCGATCGATCGGATGCCCGGTCAGGTAGAGTCCCAGGGTCTCCTTCTCGCCCTGCAGGCGGATCTCATCCTCCCACTCCTCGGCATCCTCGGGGATCATCTGCGAGGCGACCGTCGCCTGCGGCTCGGGATCGGCGATACCGAACAGATCCTCCTGTCCCGCCGCCAGGCTGGCATGGTGCTGCTCGGCCATCTTCAGCGCCAGCGGCAGCTGGTTCATCAGGGTGGCGCGGTTGACCCCAAGCTCATCCAGCGCGCCGGCCTTGAGCAGGGATTCCAGGACCCGCCGGTTGACCTTGCGCTGATCGATGCGGCGGCAGAATTCGTAGATATCCTTGAACCGCCCGCCCGACTGGCGCGCCTCGATAATGCTCTCGATGGCCGACTCGCCCACCCCCTTGATGGCGCCCAGCCCGTAGATCACCTCGCTTGCGTCACCGACCGTGAACATATACTCGGAGTGGTTGACGTGGGGCGGGTTGACCACCAGGCCCATGCTGCGGCACTCCTCAATGAGCGTCACCACTTTCTCGGTGGTATCCATATCCGCCGACAGCACCGCCGCCATGAACGCCGAGGGGTAATGCGCCTTGAGCCACATGGTCTGATAGGAAACCAGGGCATAGGCGGCGGAGTGGGACTTGTTGAAGCCGTAGCCGGCGAACTTCTCCATCAGGTCGAAGATATAGGTGGCCACCTCCTCGTCCACGCCCCGGGCCACGGCGCCCTGGCGGAAGATCTCGCCCTGCTTCTTCATCTCCTCGGGCTTCTTCTTGCCCATGGCGCGACGCAGCAGGTCGGCGCCCCCCAGGGAGTAGCCGGCCAGCACCTGGGCGATCTGCATCACCTGTTCCTGGTACAGGATCACCCCGTAGGTGGAGCGCAGGATCGGCTCCAGGTCCGGGTGCGGGTAGACCACCTCCTGGCGCCCGTGTTTGCGCGCGATGAAGTCATCCACCATGCCCGACTGCAGCGGTCCGGGACGGAACAGGGCCACCAGTGCGGTGATGTCATCGAAACAGTCCGGCTGCAGCTTCTTGATCAGCTCCTTCATGCCGCGCGATTCGAGCTGGAATACCGCGGTGGTCTCGCATTTTTTCAACAACACGAAGGCGTCGGCATCGTCCATGGGGATCAGGGTGATATCCACCGGCTCCTCCCCCTGCTCCCGGCGTTTGCGGTTGACCGTCTTCAGCGCCCAGTCGACGATGGTGAGGGTCCTGAGGCCGAGAAAGTCGAACTTCACCAGCCCCACCTGCTCCACATCGTCCTTGTCGAACTGGGTGACCAGATTGGCGCCCCCCGGCTCGCAGTAGAGCGGGGTGAAATCGGTCAGCAGGCCCGGGGCGATCACCACGCCGCCGGCATGCTTGCCGGCATTGCGCGCCAGGCCCTCGAGCTTTCTCGCCATCTCGATCAGTTGGGTCACCTCCTCCTCGTCACGAAAGGCGGCCGCCAGCTCCTCGCTCTCCTGCAGCGCCTTTTTGAGCGTCATGCCGATCTCGAACGGGATCATCTTGGCGATGCGGTCGGTGAAGCCGTAGGGGTGGCCCAACACCCGGCCCACATCCCGCACCACCGCCTTGGCGGCCATCGAGCCGTAGGTGATGATCTGGGAGACCGAGTCGCGGCCGTACTTGCGCGCCACATAGTCGATCACCCTATCCCGGTTATCCATGCAGAAGTCGACGTCGAAATCGGGCATGGAGACACGTTCGGGATTGAGGAAGCGCTCGAACAGCAGCTCGTGTTCGATGGGGTCGAGATCGGTGATCTTCAGGGCGTAGGCGACAATGGAGCCGGCACCGGAACCGCGCCCCGGCCCCACCGGAATACCATTATCCTTGGCCCACTGGATGAAATCGGCGACGATCAGGAAGTAGCCGGGGAAGCCCATCTGGTTGATCACATCCAGCTCGATCCGCAGGCGCTCGTCGTAGACCTTGCGCTGGCCGGCATACCCGGGATCGCTACGGTCGAGAATGATCTCCAGGCGCTGTTCCAGGCCGCGCATCGACTCGCGGGAGAAGAACTCCTCGATGGTCATGCCCTCGGGGATGGGAAAGTCGGGCAGGAAATTTTTCCCCAGGGTCAGTTCGATATTGCAGCGGCGGGCGATCTCCACGCTGTTTTCCAGCGCCTCCGGGATGTCGGCGAACAGCTCCAGCATCTCCTCCGCCGTGCGCAGGTACTGCTCGCGGTTGTAGAGCTTGGGTCTCCTGGCGTCATCCAGGGTGCGCCCCTCGTGGATACAGACCCGCACCTCATGGGCCTCGAAATCGTCCGGGGTGAGAAAGCGTACATCGTTGGTGGCCACCACCGGCACATCCAGGTGGGTGGCCAGCGCGATGCTGGCGTGCAGGCAACGCTCCTCGCCGCCCCGCCCGGTACGGTGCAGTTCCAGGTAGAAGCGGTCGCCGAACAGCTCCAGCCAGTGGCGCAGACGCCGCTCGGCCTCCGCCGGGTTGCCCGCCAGCAGTGCCCGGCCAATATCCCCGGCACGCCCGCCCGAGAGCGCGATCAGCCCCTCGCAGCTGTCCCGGGTGAACCACTCCGCCTCCAGCATCGCCTTGCCCAGGTGCTGGCCCTCGCGGTAGCTTCTGGAGACCAGGCAGGTGAGGTTGCGGTAGCCCCGGGGATTCTGCACCAGCAGCAGCAGCCGGAACGGGTTGTTGGGGTCCTCCGGATCGCGGATCCAGACATCCACGCCGCTGATCGGCTTCACCCCGGCGGCGATGGAGGCCTTGTAGAATTTGACCAGGGAGAACAGGTTGGACTGATCGGTCACCGCCACCGCCGGCATACCCAGCTCGGCCACCCGTGCGACCAGCGGTTTGATCCGCACCAGCCCGTCGACCAGGGAGTATTCGGAGTGCACGCGCAGATGGATGAAGGCCGGTTGCATAGTCGTCGTATTGTAACCCAGTCGCGGAGGAAATTTCAGATCGGGATCATACCCCGCCGGAGATTATCTGTCCGCCAAACCGGCCGGGTGGCAGGGGTTGCCGGCTGAGCTAATTGACTCTCGCAGAGGCGCAAAGCGCGCAAGGGTTTCCTGTATGCATTCCCACGCGGAGAGACTGTGAAAGTATTGCCGGATGACGCGAAAAGGGGGGTACTCCAACCCTTCCCGAGATGGCGATCGCCTCTCTACGGGCTTCTCAGGCGGTCAATTTTTTTGCGGCGTTGATCAGCCAGAATACTTTCACAGTCTCGGAGCGTGGGAACGAGGAATCCGAAAAGGCACCACGGATGCACACGGATACACACGGATTTTGGATAAGGAAGCCGCCCAACAGGCGGTTGGCCGCGCGGGGGGACATGCATATGCCCGGCTGGAGGGTTAATCCATCTGTGTCCATCCATGTGGATCCGTGGTTCGGATATAGGCAGGCTCTGCTCCCGCATTACCTTGGCACTACTCATCGGGCGGGCCGTGCCCGCCGATGGCGCCCATGGGGCGCCCTATGACCTGACAAACAATTCTTCATAGGAGGAGCGGCCTGGATCAGCCACCCTCCAGGAGCTTTTTCACCGGGCCGAACGAGCGCCGGTGGATCGGGCTGACGCCGATTTCACGCAGCGCCTGCACATGGGCCTTGGTGGGGTAGCCCTTGTGCTGCGCCAGTCCATACCCCGGATAACGCTGATCCAGCAGCACCATTTCCCGGTCCCGCGCCACCTTGGCCAGGATCGAGGCGGCGCTGATGGCCGGTTCGCTGGCATCGCCACCGATGATGGCCTCGGCACTGCAGGGAAGTTCGGGACAGCGGTTGCCGTCGATCAGGGCATGGCCGGGCGGGGTGACGAGCGCCTCAACCGCCCTTTTCATCGCCAGCAGACTGGCATGCAGGATATTGAGCCGGTCGATCTCCTCCACTTCCGCCCGCCCCAGTGACCAGCAGAGCGCCTTCTCCAGTATCTCCAGCTCAAGCTGCTCACGGCGTTTCTCGCTGAGCTTCTTCGAGTCGGCCAGCCCGGCGATGGGTCGAGCCGGATCCAGAATCACCGCGGCCGCCACCACCGGTCCGGCCAGTGGGCCTCTGCCGACTTCATCCACCCCGGCAATCAGTAGCAGCTCGGACATTATCCGGGACTCCCGTTGTGGCCGATCAGGGAGAGCACCGCCTCCGCCGCCTTGCGGCTGGAGTCCTGTTGCAGTGTCCGATGCAGCTCGGCGTAGCGCTGCTGGATAGCGTTTACCCGTTCCGGAGACTCCAGCAGTTCACTCAGGGCCTCCGCCAGCGCTTCGGGGGTGGCCGCGCCCTGAATGAATTCGGGCGCCAATGCCTCATCCGCAAGCAGGTTTGCCATCGCCACATAGGGAATCCTAACCAGATTGAAGCGCTTGACGATCCAGTAGGTGAGCGGGTTGAGCCGGTAGGCCACCACCATGGCACGCTTCAGCAACAGCGCCTCCAGGGTCGCGGTTCCCGACGCGGTGAGCACTACATCGGCGGCGATCATCGCCGCTCTCGCCTGCCCGTCGACCAGCGTGACCGGCAGGTCCGGGGCCTCACGGTTGAGGATGGCTTCGAAGGCGGTGCGGGTGCGCCGGTTGATCAGCGGTACCAGAAAATGGACGTCGGGATAGCGCTCGATAAGCCGCAGGGCCGCCTGGATAAAGGTCGCCGACAACGACTCGACCTCCCCCACCCGGCTGCCGGGCAGCAGGGCCACCACATGCGGCCGGTCGGCCACGCCCAACGCCGTCCGGGCGGCTGCGCGGTCGTTCTCCAGCGGAATCTCATCGGCCAGCGGGTGACCGACATAGCGGACCGGAACCCGGTGCCGTTCGAGGAATTCCGACTCGAAGGGGAAAATGCTCAGCATCAGGTCGACCGCCGCGCGGATCTTCTTCACCCGTCCAGGACGCCAGGCCCAGACCGTTGGGCTGACATAGTGCACCGTGGGAATCCCGGCCTTTTTCAGGACCGTTTCCAGGCCCAGATTGAAATCGGGGGCGTCGATGCCGATGAACACATCCGGTGGGTCGAGCAGAAAATGGTTACGCAACTGTTTGCGGATCGACAGCAGCTCCGGCAGGTGTTTCAGCACCTCGACCAGTCCCATGACCGACAAACGTTCCATGGCATAGAGTGAGTGGCAACCCTGCGCCATCATCAGCGGCCCGCCCACGCCCTCGAAACGGGCATCCGGATGGCGGCTGCGGATTTCGCGCATCACCCCGGCCCCGAGCAGATCACCCGAGGGTTCATTGGCAACTATTCCGATTTTCAGCATAGCCGGATTCTTTAGGTTAGCGCGGTAGGATGCGGTGAGTGGCACGAACCGCATCAAGTCTTTCCGCAAATGATGCGGTTCGCAAGCTCACCAGCATCCTACGATTGCCTCCGGCCACAAGGTTTGAACTGGATCCTGTCATATCTCGGGACCACCCGAGCTCAGCGGACAATGCCGCGCTCGCTCTGCTCCAGGAAGGCGATGAAGAGACCGATTTCCGGGCACTCCGGCTCCAGCAGACGCAAGGCCTGCAGCGCCTCGTCGACCGTGTGCTGCTGCTTGTAGATGATCTTGAAAGCGCGCTTGATATGTTGAATGGTGAGGTCGGGAAAATCGCGCCGCCGCAATCCTTCCGAGTTGATACCATAGGGCCTGGCCGGGTGTCCGCTCACCGTGACATAGGGCGGAATGTCCTTGTTGATCACCGACCCCATGGCACAGAAGCTGTGCGCACCGATATGGGAAAACTGATGCGCCATGGTGAATCCGCCCAGGATGGCCCAGTCACCGATGATCACATGTCCGCCGAGGGAGGCGGCATTGGCCATGATGATGTGATCCCCCAGCTGGCAATCATGGGCCACATGGGTATAGGCCATGAGCAGATTATCGTTGCCGATCCGGGTCGCCACGGCATCCTGGGCGGTGCCGCGATTAATGGTGGTGAATTCGCGAATCACATTGCGATCGCCAATCTCCAGCCGGGTCTCCTCACCGGCGTACTTCTTATCCTGTGGATCCTCTCCGACCGAGGCGAACTGGAAGATCCGGTTCTCCTCGCCGATGGTGGTCGGGCCCTTGATCACCGTATGCGGCCCGATCCAGGTCCCCTTGCCAATGCAAACGCCGGGGCCTATCACGCTGAAAGGTCCAACCGAGACCCCTTCATCCAGCTCGGCGGTGGGATCGATGGCGGCTTTTGAATCGATCAAGGAGCGAAATCCCGGGCTGTACACATGATTTCCGCGCTAGCGGCGACTTGGCCATCCACCTTGGCGGTACAGGAAAACACGCCAATGCCCCGCTTGATCGCGTTCTGGCGCACCTCGATCATCAGCTGATCGCCGGGCTCCACGGGGCGCCTGAAGCGCGCCTTGTCGATCCCGACGAACAGGTAAACCGTGGTATCGCTCACCGTCTCCGGGTTGGATTCCATGGCCAGCAGACCGGTCGCCTGCGCCATCGCCTCCACAATCAGCACCCCGGGCATCACCGGCCTGATGGGGAAATGACCATTGAAAAAGGGCTCGTTATAGGTGACGTTCTTCAACGCCAGGAGCCGGGTATCCTTCTCGAAATCGAGTACCCGGTCAATCAGCAGGAACGGGTAGCGGTGCGGCAACAGCGTCAGCACCTTGTTGATATCCATCGTACTCAAATTACACTCCCCAGCCGCCGCAACGGAACATCCAGCGATCAAGATATATACAGTTATCGGATCGGATTTTTGACGACCGCTCCAGGAGGCTGTCGGTTAAACCCGACAGGCCCCTAATCCCGCTCATCCCCATGGTTTTCAGATTTATCGGTAAAAACCTGTTTTTCCAACGCATTCAACCGCTGGATGACGCTTTCCAGGCGCCTGATCCGGGCGATGGTTTTGCGCCATTCGCCGTTGGAAACCGCGGGCAGATTCCCGCTGTAGTATCCGGGTTCCTTGAATGAGCGGGTAACCAGGCTCTGACCGGAAAAATGCACGTTGTCCCCAATCTCAAGATGCCCGGACAGGCCGACCCCGCCCCCCAGGGTGCAATATTTACCAACCGTGGTGGACCCGGCAATGCCGGCGCATCCGGCAATCGCCGTATGCTCCCCGATACGCACGTTATGCGCAATCTGGATCTGGTTGTCCAGTCTCACGCCATCGGCGATCAGGGTGTCCCGCAAGGCACCCCGATCAATGGTGGTATTGGCACCGATCTCCACATCATCGCCAATCCTGACAATGCCGATCTGCGGCACCTTGACCCACGCACCCCGATCGTTGGCATTGCCGAAGCCATCGCTGCCGATCACCGCTCCGGGATGGATCAACACCCGTCTGCCGATAACCGTGCCGGCACAGATGGTCACATTGGCCACCAGGCGGGTGTGCTCGCCCAGGCGGCTGCCCGCATCGATCACGCAACCCGGGCCAATCCAGACTCCCGCCTGAATTTCCACGTTTGCCCCAATCACCGCGCAGGGTCCCACCCAGGCGTGCGGATCGATTTTCGCGCTGTCGGCGATAACGGCGGAGGCATGCACACCACCGGTCACCTCCGTCAGCGGATAAAGCAGTGAGGCGACCCGGGCGTATGTCAGGTAGGGGTTGTCCGAGATCAGCCCCGCCACCGGGGAGTCCGCGGCATCCTCGCGGCTCAGTATCACCGCGGAGGCACCGGTGGTCGCCAGGTAGTGGCGATATTTGCTGTTGGCCAGAAAACAGATCGCACCCTCGGCGGCGTCCTGTATGGTGTCGGTATGACTGATGGTGACCTCACCATCGCCGAACAATTCGGCCCCTACACGCCTCGCCAGGTCCGCCAGGCGATACACCGCTGCGCTCACCGGCCCGTCCTACTTGGAGGTTTTAGCCAGCTCTTCAAGGCGCTGCAGGACTTTCGCCGTGAGATCAACCCGCTTGTTGAAATAGGCCACCCCATCGGTCAGGATCACATCCACCTGCTCCTCTTCACCGATCTGGCTGACCACTTCACCCACTTTGCGCAACAGCCGGTTGACCGCCTCGTTGCGACGCAGGTTCGCATCTTCACGAAACTCCGTGCGATTGGTGGTCAACTGACGACGCCGGGAGCGGATGTCGTTCTCGAGCCGCTTGGCCTCTTCCGTACTCATCACCGCGGCATCGCGGGTCAGTTTGTCTTCCAGCTGCTTCAGCTGTTTGGCCTTGGCAATCAGGTCCTGATCGCGTGCCTGGAACTCTTTCTTCAGGGCATTGCTGATCTCCTGGGCCTGGGGTGACTGCTCCATCACTTTATTCAGGTCAACGACACCGACTTTAAATTCGGCCGCCCCCGCCGCCGAAATCAGACTGAACAGAAATATCGCAAGGATGCTTAAGGCTGACTTCTTCAATTTAATCTCCTGATACTTAGAATGCGGTACCGAAGGTGAACTGGAATATCTCCGTATCATCACCCGGTTTCTCATTGAGCGGAACACCCAGGCTCATACCCAGCGCGCCCATGGGGGAGAGCCACATGGCCGAGGCCCCGGTGGAGTAACGCAGCTCACTCAGGTCGAAATCCGCCCCGCCGTGGGTGGAGAATACATTACCCGCGTCAAAAAACAGGCCAAGGCGAATCGACTTCTCCATCAACTTGAAGGGCGCCGGGAAGAACAGCTCGGCATTGCCGACGATTTTTATGTTTCCACCAATCGGATCATTAGGTAAACCGTTAAGCGTGTCACGCGGTCCCAGGCTGTGATCCTTGAACCCCCGAACCGTCCTGATGCCGCCGGCGAAGAAGTTCTCCCACAGGGGCAGTCGCGAAGTCTCGCCATAGACATCACCATAAGCGAGATCGCCATTGAGCGCCAGGGTGAAGGCGTTGTTCAGCGGGAAGTAGCGCTTGTGCTTGTAGGCGATCTTGTAGTACTCCAGGTCACTGCCGGGCAGGGTGGCCGAGGCGCTCAGGCTCTGCGTCGCCCCCTGGGTGGGCAGCAGCGAGGAGTCGCGGGAATCCCGGGTCCAGCTGGTGCCGATCTTGAAGTCGAGGAAGGAGTCGCCGTTCTCCGTCCTGAAGGCGAGCACCTCGCTGGACGGCGAGATCTCCGCCGGCTTGAACGTGGTGTGCAGCAGGTCGGCGGTAAAATTGACCCGGTCGGTCTCGGTGATCGGCACCCCGAACACCACCCCGACGGTTCCGGTGTCGGTCAGGTATTTCGCCGTATCCACCTCGTCGAAATCGGTTTTCTGATAACTCAGGTTGAAGCCCCGGCTGATCCCGTCGACCGTGTAGTAGGGATTGACATAGCCCAGCCGGTAATGGGTGCTGGAATCACTGTTATCGAATGCCAGCGAGACCTGCTTGCCGGTGCCCAGAAAGTTCTTCTGGCTCAGGCTGGTGCTGAAGATCACACCATCGGACTGGGAGAAGCCGAGACCCGCCATCAGGTTGCCCATCGGCTTTTCGACCACCGCGATATTCAGATCCACCTGATCGGTAGATCCCGCTACAGCTGGGGTCTCCACATTTACCTCATCGAAGAACCCCAAGCGCTGCAGACGCTCCCGTGAACGGGTCACCTGGTCGGCGGAATACCAGGCTGACTCCAGCTGGCGCATCTCCCGGCGCAGCACCTCGTCGCGGGTGGAGCTGTTGCCCTTCATATTGACCCGCCGCACATAGACCCGCTTGCCGGGATCCACAAAGTAGGTGATGGCCACCTGCTTCTTCTCTTCGTCGATATCCGGGATGCTGTTGACATTGGCGAAGGCATAGCCGTTGTTGCCCAGCAGGGTATTGATGCGCTCGGCACTGCCGATCACCTCTTTCCGGGAAAATACCTCGCCACGTACCAGATGAATCATCGGGAAAAACGCTTCCTTGGGCAGCACCAGATCACCGGTCAGCAGAATATCGTTAATGGTGTATACCTCGCCCTCTTCGATATTGATGGTGACATAGATATCCCGTTTGTCCGGGGTAATGGAGACCTGGGTCGAGGTAATCGCGAAATTGATATGACCGCGATCCAGATAGAACGAGCGCAGCTTTTCCAGATCGCCGGAGAGTTTCTGCCGGGAGTACTGGTCATCCTTGGTGAAGGAGGAGAGAAAGCCGGTGGTATTGAGGGAGAACTCATCCAGCAACTCCTCCTCGTCAAAGGCGCGGTTGCCGATGATATTGATCTTCTTGATCCGCGCCGTCCCCCCTTCCGAGATATCGATATTGATCGCCACCCGGTTACGTTCCAGGGGGGTCACGGTCGAGGAGAGTTTGACTGCGTACTTGCCCAAGTTGAAATACTGCCGCTGCAATTCCTGCTCGATCTTGTCCAGCACCGAGCGGTTGAATACCCGACCCTCCGCAAGTCCGATATCCTTCAGTGCCAACAACAATGGTTCGGTCTCAAGCGCCTTGTTCCCCTGAATTTCAATCTTGGCGATCGCCGGCCGCTCGGTGACAAAGATGATCAGCACATCTCCCTGCCGCTCCAGCTTCACATCCTTGAAAAAACCGGTCTTATAGAGTGCGCGGATAATATCCCCGGTGGCATCCGACTCGATCTGCTGTCCGATCTTCACCGGCAGGTAATTGAACACCGTTCCGGGCGAGATACGCTGCAGCCCGTCAACCCGGATGTCCTTGACGACGAAGGTATCACTGAATGCCAATTGAGGCAGAACCAGGATGATGAGAGTCAGTAACAGTCGCAATTTAATAACCAGGTTCATATTATCTTTATAAGGTTTTGTTTTTTAAGTCTATCCATGACAACCGAGCCCCTCACCCTGGCGAAACCGGGATAACCGTTTCCGCTCCCGATATGAAAAAGGGTAGATGGAGGCCTGAAATTCGATCTCTATTTCAAACCGAACATGATCATGCTATCGCTATGATATTCATAATTTTTTTGACGCCAGCCCATGCTTCCAAAGTACCCACTGACCCCAAAAGTGCACTAGTATAAATAAACTTTCGAACCTACCCAAGGGGCAGGGGGAATTAATTACGAATTGAACAGTCTTGCGATATCCACGTAAAAGGCCAGGCTCATCAGACCAAGCAGAATCACCAGTCCGATCCGCTGCCCGAAGGCCTGGGCCGTCTCGGAGACCGGGCTCCCCTTGATCGCCTCCAGCAGAAAGTAGAACAGGTGGCCACCGTCCAGAATGGGTACCGGCAACAGGTTAAGCACCCCCAGGCTGATACTGACCAGCGCCAGGAACTTGAGGAATTGGGTCAGCCCGAAGCTCGCAGTGCGACCCGCCGTCTGGGCAATCGAGATGGGGCCGCTGAGGTTTCTGACGGAGATCTCCCCGATCACCATCCGGCCCAGCATTTTCAGCATGAACAGCGACATATCACCGGTCTTGATCGCCGCCATGGGCACCGCCTCCAGGGGGCCGTAACGCACCTCCACCCGGTAATCGTCGAACAAGCCTTCCGGCACATGGGGCCCCGCGCCGATGCGTCCGACCGCCTGCTCGCCCTGATCCTTTTGCCCGACAATCAGCTTGATCGGTCGCTCGGCACCGTCACGGGAAATGCGCATCTCCACCAGGGTCGCCGGGTGGCGCTGGATATAGTCGACCAGTTCGGACCATGACCCCACCTCCCGACCATCGATCGAGAGCACCCGGTCACCTGCCTTGAGACCCGCCGATTCGGCGGCCTCGCCCGCCACCACCTGCCCGATCACCGGCTCGATCACCGGCCGTTTTGGCGCAAGACCGAGACGCTCCAGCAACCGGCCATCCTCCGCCAAGACCAGCAGACGATCACCCGGCAGTATGCGCAGCCGCTCGAGACCGGCGGCATCCCGCACCGTGACGCTCACGTCATCACCCGAGGTGGCATTGGTCAACAACGTGTAGACGGCCGACTCCCAGGTCGGCGTCCGGGTATCGCCCACAGAGAGAATCTCGTCATCGGCGGCAAACCCCGCCTCGGCAGCAATGGTCGACTCCGCCACCTCACCGATCCAGGGCCGCGATCCGGTATCGCCGTAGACACCGATAAACCAGAAGGCGAGTATGGCAAAGGCGAAATTGAACAGCGGTCCGGCCGCGACGATGGCCGAGCGAACCGCCAGCGACTGTCGGTTGAAGGCCTGGTGCAGATAGCGTTCGGGAACCGCCCCCTCCCGCTCATCGAGCATCTTCACATAGCCACCCAGCGGGATGGCCGCGACCACATACTCGGTGCCCAGGTCCGCCTCGGAGTGACGATCGCCGGGCGCGGCCCCCGCAGCCGCTTCAGCCGCCGACGGCCGCCCCCGGAAGGTCAGCAGCGGCTTGCCGAAACCGATGGAAAACCGCAACACCTTGACGCCCAGCTTCCTTGCCACCCAAAAGTGGCCGAATTCGTGAACCGCGATCAGGATGCCCAGGGCAACGACAAATGAGGCAACTGTGAATAGAAATGATGTCATGGCGACAGATCAGACCCGCTCGCGGATCAATTGTTCCGCCCGGCGGCGGGCCTCGCCATCCACCGCAAGCAGGGTCTCCAGATCGGCGTCATGCCGTCCGGGCAGGGTTTCGAGCACCGAGCCGATCACCCACGGTATATCGGTAAACCCCAATTTTCCGCCAAGGAACGCCGCCACCGCGACCTCATTGGCCGCATTGAGAATGGCCGGGGCGGTGCCGCCGGCCTCGATCGCCTCGTAGGCCAACCGCAGGCAGGCAAACCGCTCCAAGCTGGGTGGCTCGAAATCCAGCCGCGCCACCTCGAACAGATCCAGGGGGGCCACCCCGGACTCGATGCGCTCGGGCCACGCCAGGGCGTGGGCGATCGGGGTACGCATATCGGGATTGCCCAGTTGCGCGAGCACCGAGCCGTCGGCATAGGCGACCATGGAGTGGATGACGCTTTGCGGATGCAGCACCACCTTGATGCGATCCGGCGTGGTATGGAACAGCCAGCAGGCCTCGATCACCTCCAGTCCCTTGTTCATCATGGTGGCGGAATCCACCGAGATCTTGCGTCCCATATCCCAATTGGGATGGGCGCAGGCCTGGTCCGGAGTCACATTCTGCAATTGATCCAGCGAGAGCGTGCGGAACGGTCCCCCGGAGGCGGTCAACAGGATGCGCGACACACCCACCCGGTCCAGCCCGCGGCGAAAATCGGCCGGCATGCACTGAAACACCGCATTATGCTCGCTGTCGATCGGCAGGATTTCCGCCCCACCCTGCTCCACGGCCTGCATGAACAGCGCGCCGGAGACCACCAGCGCCTCCTTGTTGGCCAGCAGCACCCGCTTGCCTGCCCGCGCCGCCGCCAGTGTGGGCAGCAGACCGGCCGCGCCGACAATCGCCGCCATGACATAGTCCACGCCCGCCATGGAGGCCACATGCTCCAGGCCCTCCACGCCGGTCAATACCTTTATCGACAAGCCCGCACCCTTGAGCCGACCCTCCAGACGGCGTGCCGCATCGCCATCCGCCATGACGGCGTACTCGGGCGCATGCTGCCGGCACTGACGATAGAGCCCCTCGACGTCCCGATTGGCGGTCAGTGCCACGATGCGATATTTGTCCGGATGCCGCGCCACCACATCCAGCGTACTGATACCGATAGATCCGGTCGCACCCAGTACCGTCAAGCCAATCACCCGCCACCTCCCAGCAACAGCAGTCCCAGGGTGAACACCGGGGCTACCGCCGTCAGACTGTCAATCCTGTCCAGGATACCCCCATGGCCGGGCAACAGGTTTCCGCTGTCCTTGATGCCGGCCTGCCGCTTCAGCAGGCTCTCGAACAGGTCACCGACCACCGACACCAGACAGACCAGCAGGCAGAGTATCACGACCTGCCACAAGGTTCCCGTCTCCGGGCGCAACCAGATCAGCACCCCACTCCACAACCCGATCGCCAGCAGGGCGCCATAGACCCCCTCGCGGGTCTTTTTCGGACTGATATGGGGCGACAGATTGACCCTTCCCCACTGCCGGCCGGCGAAATAGGCACCGGTATCGGCCACCCAGGAGAGCGACAGGGCGTACAGCACCAGGGCCGGCCCCTGCGCGTCTTCGCCATGCAGATAGACCAGCGCCGCCCAGGTGGGCAGCAGGACAAAATAACCGAGCAGCAGTTTGCCGGCCCGGCCCGGTTTAACCGCCCGATCCGGCCGGTAGCGGATGATGTAAAGGGAGATCACCAGCCAGCCGAGACTGACTGCGGCGAACAGCACCAGGCTCGGCAGCGGATATTGCAGAATCGCGCTGAGCCCGGCCATGGCCAGCCCCATGGTCAGCAGATAAAGGAGCCGCTGCGGGCGCCGGGTCAGTTCGGCCAGCCGGGTCCATTCGTCGGCCCCCAGCAGGATCACCACCGCCAACAGCAGGGCGAATCCGCTGGTCGGCAGATAAAGTACCCCCGCGATCACCAGCGGCAGTAGTACCAGGGCAGTCAGGATTCGCTGTAGCAGCATGGTCAGTCCGTCGAATCCGGGGGGTTGGGAGTCGCACTCGACAGCTGTTCCTCAAGCATACCGAAGCGACGCTGGCGTGCGGCGAAAAAGTCCAGGGCGGCGGCGTAGGCCCGCGCGTCAAAATCGGGCCAGTAGGCGTCGGTGAAAAAGAGTTCGGTATAAGCGGACTGCCAAAGCATAAAGTTACTGATCCGTTGCTCGCCACCGGTGCGGATAAACAGGTCCGGGTCGGGCAGGTCGGAAAACGAGAGCCCGGATGAGATGACCGCTTCGCTGATCCGCTCCGCCGTCAGTTCGCCGGACGCCACCCGGGCAGCGAGATGCCTCACCGACTGGACGATATCCCAGCGGCCACCGTAGTTGGCGGCGATCTGCAGTACCAGTCCGTCGTTCTCGGCAGTCTCGGCCTCGGCGGCGGCGATGCGCTGCTGCAGCTTGTCGGAAAATGCGCTGCGATCACCGATAATCCGCAACCGGACGTTATTGCGTTTCAGACGCTTCACTTCGCGCTGCAACGCCACCATGAACAGATCCATCAACAGCGAGACCTCGCCCGCCGGCCGCTTCCAGTTTTCACTGCTGAAGGCAAACAGGGTCAGCACCTCGATGCCGTGCCTGACCGACTCCTCCACGCTGGTACGGACCGACTTCACGCCCGCCTTGTGCCCGGCATGACGCGGGAGATTCCGCTGCTGCGCCCAACGCCCGTTACCATCCATGACAATGGCGACATGCCGTGGTATCCGGGCCACTCCATCACCCTCCATTAAACCCGAATCCTCTGTCCGCTGCTGCATTGTGTCTAGTTAGCTTGAGGGGTCGGAATCGAATTCGCGTCGCACCTCAGCATTGGACTCCTGAGATAGCGACGCCAACCGACGCCGACCCCTGTATATTGCTCCTGGACCTGGCTATCAGCTGTTCCGGATCAGATCGACATCAGGTCCTTCTCCTTGACCGCCAGATGCTCATCGATCTCCTTGATGTGCTGATCCGTCAGTTTCTGGATGATCTCCTGACCGCGTCGCTCGTCATCTTCGGAAATCAGCTTCTCCTTGACCAGGTTCTTCAGTTCGCTGTTGGCGTCGCGGCGGATATTGCGCACCGCCACGCGGGCCTGCTCCGCCTCATTGCGCACCACCCGGATCAGATCCTTGCGGCGCTCCTCGGTCAGTGGCGGCAGCGGTACACGAATCACCGTGCCGGCGGAATTGGGATTCAGACCGAGATCGGAATTCATGATCGCCTTCTCGATGGTCTGCACCATGTTCTTTTCCCACGGCGTAATGGCCAGGGTACGGGCATCATCCACCGTGACATTGGCCACTTGGCTGAGCGGCACATCCGAACCGTAGTAGGAGACCGTCAGATGGTCCAGCAGGCTGGGATGAGCCCGGCCGGTGCGCACCTTGGCCAGCTCATGATCCAGCGCATCCACACTCTTACCCATGCGCGTTGTCGCGTCTTTTTTTATGTCATCAATCATTTCCACTCTCCACAAGGGAACCGACTTCCTCGCCTTTCACCAGGCGCAGCAGGGCGCCCGGGGTGTTGATATTCATGATCCGCAGCGGCATGGCGTTGTCGCGACACAAGACGATCGCCGTCGCGTCCATCACCTGCAGCCCCTCGGCCAGCGCCTTATCATAGCTGATTCGGGGATAAAATTCGGCATCGGGATCCTTCATCGGATCGGCCGAATAGACCCCGTCGACCTTGGTCGCCTTGATCATCAGGTCGGCGCCGATCTCGATCGCGCGCAGACTGGCCGCCGAGTCGGTGGTAAAGAACGGATTTCCCGTGCCGGCGGCGAACAGCACCACTTCGCCTTTATCCAGGTACTCCACCGCCTTCCTGCGTACGTAGGTTTCACACACCTGTTCCATACCGATGGCGGACATGGTACGGGCTGGCACACCCAGCTTCAACAGGGAGTTCTGCATTGCCAGGGCGTTCATGACCGTCGCCAGCATACCCATGTGATCACCGGAAACCCGGTCCATGCCGGCCTTGGCCAGGCCCTCGCCGCGGAAAATATTTCCGCCGCCGATCACCAGCCCCACCTGGATGCCGGCATCGACCAGCCCCTGGATATCCTTGGCCACCCGGGTGATCACCTCGGGATCGATCCCGAAGCTTCCGGTGCCCATCAGCGCCTCACCACTCAGCTTGAGCAGGATGCGCCGGCAGATCAATTCAGCCATACAAATTCTCTAAATTTTTAACATAACAACGAGCCATCAACCCGGTGAAGGCCCAAGGTATCGAGGATATCCGGTGGATGCGTCCAGGGCTTGTCCACCCTACGTATTGTCCATCCATGGCCTCCGCGCCCGTAGGGGCAGGCCCCTGTGCCTGCCCGTTGTCCGGGCAACCACGGGGGGTTGCCCCTACGACCATGGCATCCTCGGCTCCGTAATCGGTACATCCCTGTACCACTCCTCATGGCCTCCGCGGCATAAGTCCATCCCTGGACAAAAAAACAGTCCCGGGAGACCGGGACTGTTTTTGTTTAGTTATTCACCGCGAACCTGCGCCATCACCTCATCGGCGAAGTTTTCCTGCTTCTTTTCGATCCCCTCGCCCACTTCAAAGCGTTTGAAGCTGTTGACCTTGGCACCGGCACCGGCAAGCAGTTTCTCCACCGTGGTGTCAGGGTCTTTCACGAACGCCTGACCCAGGAGGGTGATCTCGGACAGATACTTGCGTACCCGGCCATCAACAATCTTGTCCACGATATTCTCCGGCTTGCCGCTCTCCAGCGCCTGCACCTTGAAGATCTCGCGCTCCTTTTCCACCAGTTCGGCAGAGACCTGCTCCTCGGAGACGCAGGTCGGATTGCTGGCGGCCACATGCATGGCGATGTCCTTCGCCAGTTCGTCGTCAGCGCCTTCGATATCCACTACCACGCCGATACGCGCGCCGTGGCTGTAGCTGGCCAGACGGCCGTTGGCGGACTCGAAGCGCTCAAACCGACGCACATTCATGTTCTCGCCGATCTTCACCACGAGCGCCTCACGCGCGGTATTCACGGTGGTCTCTTCGCCGTCGTGCAGCGGGGCATTCAACAGCTCTTCGACGCTGGTCACATCCGAGGCCAGGGCGCGTTGCGCCACGGCATTGGCAAATGAGGTGAAATTCTCATCCTTGGCAACAAAATCGGTTTCACAGTTGACTTCAACCATGACACCCTTTTTGTTGTCATCGGTCATCTGGATGACTATCAGGCCGTCAGCAGCGGTACGCCCCGCCTTCTTGGCAGCCTTTGCCTGTCCTGATTTACGCATGTTCTCGATCGCTGCGTCGATATCGCCATCGGCCTCGACCAACGCCTTTTTGCATTCCATCATGCCGGAACCGGTACGCTCACGCAGTTCCTTTACCAGAGAGGCTGTAATCGCCATGATTCGTAATTCCTCGCTTATTTTAAAGCTAGTGTAAGAAGATAGCGGTTTTGGGGTCCGGGCCGTCGGTGGCTGGCGCGAGGTGCGCGGCACCTGTTACCGCTTACCCGGATGGGTGGCCGTTACGGTCATCCGATCGACGTAACCGCTATCTGTTCAATATTCCAATCCACGCCCGGCTGATCCGCCGGGCGACGAACGGGTACCGCTAACACAGGCACCCGCCCGACTCCCCGCTGGAATTCGCCGACAGGGATTACTCCGCAGCCTTGGCCTTCTCTTCCGGCACTTCGACAAACTCGTCGACACTGCCCTCTTTGCCACCGAGATGGGCCGCGCTGGCACGCCCCTCCAGGACGGCTGCCGCCGCACCCTGCACATAGAGCTGGATAGCGCGGATAGCGTCGTCGTTTCCGGGGATCACGTAGTCGATGTCATCGGGATTGTTATTGGTGTCCACCACGCCGACCACGGGGATACCCAGCTTGCGCGCCTCGGCAACGGCGATATCCTCGTGCCCGGTATCGATGACAAACAGCACGTCCGGCAGGCTGGTCATCTCCTTGATGCCACCCAGGCTGCGGTCCAGCTTCTCCATCTCGCGGCGCAGGCCAAGGGCCTCCTTCTTGTTGAAGCGCTCAATCGTGCCGTCTTCAAACATCGCCTCGAGATCCTTCAGACGTTTGATGCGCTGTTTGATGGTCTTGAAGTTGGTCAGCATGCCACCCAGCCAGCGGTGGTTGACGTAGGGCATGCCACAGCGGGCCGCCTCTTCCTTGATGGTTTCACTGGCGGCGCGCTTGGTGCCGACAAACAGGATTTTACCGCCGTTTGCAGCCAGCGAGCCCATGAAATTCATGGCTTCCTTGTACAGTGGCAGGGTCTTGTCAAGATTCAGAATATGGATCTTGTTGCGGTGACCGAAGATGTAGGCCCCCATCTTGGGGTTCCAGTAGCGGGTCTGATGACCGAAGTGCACGCCAGCCTCAAGCATCTGACGCATCGAGATGTTGCTCATGTATTGCTCCGAATTGTACGGGTTAGTCCTCCACATACCCCAACTGGCGACCCGGTTTCCCGGGCACCCCGACAGCTGTGTCGGTACGTGTGTGTATTTGTTCGGTGGAACCGATTCCACCACCCCCTGACCGTTCGCCAATTGGCGTTCTCACGATTCAGGGGCGCGTTTTATACCACAGAAGCCGGCAGGCGACAATCGGTAGCGCCGTCCCGGGGGACTCCGCGCCCCGCCATTCTCGCCAGAACGGGGCATTTCAACCCCAGCACCAGCAGAGGTGAATAAGGCGAAATTAACCTTTACAATGGCAATCTATAGCGTAAGGCCCGATAACCGGCCGGACGGCAGGGCAATCACGACACCACAGGATAAGTATCTACATGAGTGTAATCATCAAAACCCCGGAAGAGATCGAGAAGATGCGGGTATCCGGCCGGCTGGCCGCTGAAGTGCTGGAGATGATCGCTCCCTACGTGCAACCGGGAGTCACCACGGAGGAGCTGGACCGGCGCTGCCATGACTACATCGTCAATGTACAGCATGCCATTCCCGCCCCCCTCAACTACCGCGGCTTCCCCAAGTCCATCTGCACCTCGGTCAATCACCAGGTTTGCCACGGCATCCCAGGGAACAAAAAGCTCAAGAGCGGCGATATCATCAATATCGACATCACCACCATCAAGGACGGGTTTCATGGCGACACCAGCAAGATGTTCTTTGTCGGCGAGTCCTCGGTCCTGGCCAGACGCCTGACCAAGGTGACCTACGAGGCGCTCTGGCTCGGCATCAACCAGGTAAAGCCGGGGGCTCACCTGGGAGACATCGGCCATATCATCCAGCAATACGCCGAATCCCATAACTATTCGGTGGTGCACGAGTATTGTGGCCACGGCATCGGCCGCGGCTTCCACGAAGACCCCCAGGTCCTGCACTACGGGACTCCCGGGACCGGGATCAAACTGGTTCCCGGTATGTGCTTCACCATTGAACCCATGATCAATGCCGGCAAACGCCAGGTGAAAATGCTCCCGGACGGCTGGACCGTGGTGACCAAGGACCGCAGCCTCTCCGCCCAGTGGGAGCATACCATTCTGGTCACCGAGGAGGGATATGAGGTACTCACCCTGAGAGACGAGGAGCGGGAACAGCCTGCCCAGTCCATCGCCTGACCCGGTACCCGCCCATGACCCCAGAGACCCGATTCGACCCAGACCAGTTCGCCGGGCGGCTGGACGGAGCCGCCAACCCGTTGCCCATCTTCCGCGACGCCATCAAGCAGATCTACCAGGTACTCAAGGCCCGCTATGAACAGGGGGACCCGATCACCGCCCTGGTGCCGCTGCGCGCCCAGATGATCGACAACCTGCTGATCCAGGCGTGGAAACTGAAAATGCCCGCCGACGCCGACGCGGCCATGATCGCGGTGGGCGGTTACGGCAGGATGGAGCTGCACCCCGGCTCGGATATCGACCTGATGATCCTGGTGGATGAGCGGGATCCCGATCGCCACGGCGAAAAGCTCGCCGAGCTGCTCACCTTCTTCTGGGATATCGGGCTCGAGGTGGGTCACAGCGTGCGCACCGTTGCCGAGTGCATCAGCGAGGCCAAACAGGATATCACCGTCGCCACCAATATCATGGAGGCACGGCTGCTGGTCGGACAGGAGTCGCTGTTCCAGCAGATGCAGACATCCACCGGTCCGGATCGCATCTGGCCGAGTGCGCGGTTTTTCACCGCCAAGTGGGAGGAGCAGAAACAGCGCTACCTGCGCTACGAGGAGACCATCAGCAACCTGGAACCCAATATCAAGGAGAGCCCGGGTGGCCTGCGCGATATCCAGATGGTGGGCTGGGTGGTCAAGCGCCACTATGGCGCCAAGACCATGCACGATCTGGTGGTGCACGGCTTCCTGACCGAGGAGGAGTACCTGGACCTGATGGACTGTCAGGACTATCTCTGGCGCATCCGCTTCGCCCTCCACCTGCTGACCGGCCGCCGCGAGGACCGCATCCTGTTCGACTACCAGCGCACCCTGGCCAGCCAGTTCGGCTACACGGATGACAAGCAGGAGCTGGGGGTCGAGAAATTCATGCAGCAGTATTATCGTACCGCGCTGCGCCTGCGGCGGATGAACGAGATGCTGCTGCAGCTGTTCCAGGAGGTGATCCTGCTGAAATGCCACCTGGACGAACCCAAGCCGATCAATCGCCGCTTCCAGTCCCGCAGCGGCTTTCTGGAGGTGGTGCACCAGGACATCTTCACCCAGTACCCGCTGGCGCTGCTGGAGCTGTTTCTGGTCATGGAGCAGCACCCGGAACTGAACGGTGTGCGCGCCAGCACCATCCGGCTGATCCGCAGCCACCGGCACCTGATCAATGACGACTTCCGCGCCGACATCCGCGCCCGCAGCCTGTTCATGGAGATCCTGCGCCAGCCGGTCGGCATCACCCATGAGCTGCGGCGCATGAACCGCTATGGCATCCTGGCGCGCTATATTCCTGCCTTTGCCAATATCGTCGGGCGCATGCAGTACGACCTGTTCCATGTGTTCACCGTGGACAAGCACATCTTGTTCGTGGTGCGAAACCTGCGGCGCCTGACGGTCCCCCAGTACCGGGGCGAATTCCCGCTGTGCAGCGATATCATGGAGAAACTGCCGAAACCGGAGCTGGTCTACATTGCCGCCATCTTCCACGACATCGCCAAGGGCCGCGGCGGCGACCACTCGGAACTGGGCGCCCGGGATGCCTGGGATTTCTGCAAGCTGCACGGCCTGAGCGACTATGACAGCCGCCTGGTCTCCTGGCTGGTGGAGAAGCACCTGCTGATGTCCATCACCGCCCAGCGCAAGGACATCAGCGATCCGGACGTGATCCGGGACTTTGCCCAGATGGTGAAAAACCCGGTGCACCTGGACTATCTCTACCTGCTCACCATGGCGGACATCCGCGCCACCGACCCGAAAAAGTGGAACAGCTGGAAAAACTCCCTGCTCAGGGAGCTCTACATCGCCACCAAGCAGGCGCTGCTGCGCGGCCTGCAGAATCCCCAGGAGCGGGATGAGATCGTGCAGAACAAGCAGGCCGGGGCACTGCATCTGCTGAAATCGGAAGGCATCAACCCGGACACCGCGATCGCCCATTGGGCGACCCTCAGTATCGATTACTTCCTCTACCACACCTGGGAGGAGATCGCCTGGCAGACCCGGATGATTCTCGCCAGCACTCCCGCGCAGCTGCCCCTGGTGCTGCTGCGCAAATCCAGCACCCGTGGCGGTACCGAAATCTTCCTCTACGCCGCGGACCGTGACGACCTGTTCGCCATCACCACCAGCCTGCTGGACCAGCTGGGCCTGAACATCGTCAGCGCGCGCATCGAGACCGCCCATACCGGCCTCACGCTGAACAGTTTCCTGGTACTGGAACAGGATGGCAGCCCGGTGGAGGAGATCGGTAGAAGAGAGGAGATCTGCGACCTGCTGCGAGCGACCCTCATCGCCCCGGAGTCGGCCAACCTGGTGGTCTCCCGGCGCATCCCCCGGCGGCTCAAGCACTTCTCCACGCCGACGCGCATCGACTTTGTCCAGGACTATGGCAACCAGCGCACCATCATGAAGCTGTTGACCGATGATCGCCCCGGTCTGCTATCCCAGGTCGGTTACGCCTTTGCCAAATGCAACCTGAAGCTGATCAGTGCCAAGATCGCCACCATCGGCGCCGAAGCGGAAGACACCTTCTTCATCACCGACAGAAAGAACAAGCCGCTCGCCAGCCGGGAGCAGTTTGAGGCGCTGGAGAAGGAGATACAGGAGCGGCTGAGCTGACGACTCGCGGCAGGCTGCCCCGAGTGTAGGATGCCGGTGCGGCACGAACCGCATCAATCCGGAGACCCGCGAACGATGCGGTTCGCAAGCTCACCGGCATCCTACAGGCTGTGTGCAAGTGTATTGCGAAGTTATCCCTATTCGCGTTCAGTTAACTACCACCGGTAAGGCCGGGGGCTTATTGGGTGGACGACTCAAAGGCGCCACAACAGCCTGAGCCGCCCAAGCCCCTGTAGAACCACGAATTCACACAGATAAACACAGATTCAGAATTCTGATCTCCTATCTGTGTGAATCTGTGTTCATCCGTGGTTCCGGCTGAGCGGAGGATTACCTCGGGGATTTACGTTCATTCCGTCCTTAGGTCCGTAAACGGTGCATTGCATCCTCGGCTCCGTTATCGGTACATCCCTGTACCACTCCTCTTGCACCACGCCTCGCGGCTAATATTTTCCCGAGTACGGCCGAGTCGGCCCGACTGACGCATGGAGGATTCACCGGGAGCCGATTCAGGATTCCATCCGCCCATACAGGTCCTCGAAGCGGACGATGTCGTCCTCGCCCAGATAGCTGCCGGTCTGCACCTCCACCATCTCCAGCGGGATGACCCCCCGGTTCTCCAGGCTGTGGGTGGTGCCGATGGGGATATAGGTGGACTGGTTCTCGGTCAGCAGCATCACCTCGTCTCCCCGGGTGACGCTGGCGGTGCCCTTGACCACAATCCAGTGCTCGGCGCGGTGGTGATGCATCTGCAACGACAGTTTGGCACCCGGATTGACCACGATCCGTTTCGCCTGGTGCCGCTCTCCCATATCGATGGAATCGTAATAGCCCCAGGGACGATACACCTTGCGATGCAGCTCGCTCTCACTGCGTCCGGCGACCCGCAGCAGATCGACAATCTGTTTCACCTCCTGCACCCGCGCCTTCGGGGACACCATCACCGCATCATCCGTCTCCACCACCACCATGTCGTCCAGCCCGACCACGGCCACCAGTTTATTTTCGGACTGGATAAAGGAGTTGTGGGTATCGACACTCAGCACATCCCCTTTCAGTGAATTGCCCTCGCCATCCTTGCTCGCCACCTCCCACAGCGCCGACCAGGAGCCCACGTCATTCCAGCCGGCATCCAGGGGCACCACCACTGCGCGATCGGTCTTCTCCATGACCGCATAATCAATGGAATCGGCCGGGCAGGCGGCAAACGCCTCCCTGCCCAGGCACACAAAATCGGGTGACCGCCTGCTGTCTTCATAGGCCTGGTTACAGGCGGCAAGCATCTGCGGATGATGTTGTTTCAGCGCCTGCAGATATTGCGACGCCTTGAACACGAACATGCCGCTGTTCCAGAAGTAGTCACCGGCATCGATGTAGGCGCTGGCGGTGGCCAGGTCGGGTTTCTCGACAAAGCGCTCGACGGCGAAACTGCCATCCCAGTCGCCTGCCGCTCCCCGCCGGATATAGCCGTAACCGGTCTCCGGTCCGGTGGGGACCACGCCGAAGGTTACCAGCCGGTCGGCCGCAGCCGCCCCAGCGGCCGTGGTCACGGCGCCATGAAAGGCGGGAATATCCACGATGACGTGATCGGCGGCCAGCACCAGCAACAACTCATCCGGCGTTCCGGAGGCCACGGCCTCCAGCGCCGCCAGGGCGACCGCCGGCGCGGTATTGCGCCCCACCGGTTCCAGCAGGATGGCCCGTGCCTCCACACCCATCTCACGCAACTGCTCCGCCACCATGAAACGGTGGTCCTCGTTACACACCACGATGGGGGCGGAGACCCCCTCCAGACCCTCCAGCCGGATAACGGTCTCCTGCAACATGGTGTTGTTCGTCACCAACGGCAGGAACTGCTTGGGATACTGACTACGCGACAGCGGCCACAGTCGCGTACCCGAACCACCTGAAAGAATCACCGGTATCATTTAAACTCCCCTGGATCGATGTTCCCCTAAGTCTATAGCATTTTGCGCCGCTTCAGGGCCTGGATGGAAATAACTGCTACCTATTGCGCCGGGCTTTCTTTTAACTTCAAGGGCGTTTGCCTTCAAGGCCGCTCCCGGGCATCCCTGCCCCCGCGGCATTAGTGAATCCCTTCACGTCGCACGGCAAGGTGCGCATGGTCGTTCTATGTAACTCTTGCCGTAACGCCGAAGGCGGACGAAAAGACCCGCAGGAGGTAGTAGTTATTTATGCACAGGCTGTTAGGATCAGCAACCCGGTTCGGGCCAATGCCGCAATGTTTGAATTGTCACATGAATTCGTCCCGACAAAACGGTATGATGACCCGCCAATCCAGGAGCCTGTCGGACTTCGCTATATCAACGAGCGCGTCTTGCACCGGTCGGGCCGAGAAACCGCTGGAGAGCAAACCCATTCCGATCCATCCGCCAATAAGCGCCAACTGCCATGGATAGCCTGCAGATCTTCATACTCGCCATCGTCCAGGGACTGACCGAGTTCCTGCCCATCTCCAGCTCGGCCCATCTCATCCTCACGCCGATGCTGCTCGGTTATCAGGATCAGGGGCTGGCGTTCGACGTGGCGGTGCATCTGGGATCGCTGCTGGCGGTAACCACCTTCTTCCGCCGGGAACTGCTGAATATGGCGGCTGATTTTTTGCGTTCCCTGCGCCGCGGCGGACCCCGAACGGCGAACTCGCGCATGGTCTGGCTGCTGATCCTGGCGACCCTGCCGATCATGATTGCCGGGGAGCTGTTTATCTCATTGGTGGAACACGATCTGCGCTCGATCTGGGTGATCGCGGCAACCACCATCCTGTTTGCCCTGCTGCTGCTCTGGTATGACCATAAAGGTGTCCAGGCACGCGATGAATACTCGGCCGGCTGGCGTGACGCCCTGACCATCGGCCTGTTTCAGGTGCTGGCACTGATACCCGGCACCTCCCGGTCGGGCATCACCATGACCGCCGGCATGATGCTGGGGCTGACCCGGGAGGCGGCGGCGCGCTTCTCCTTTCTGCTGTCGATCCCGACCATCCTGATGTCCGGCAGTCTGGTGACATTCGAACTGGCGACCAACCCGGCACCGGTCGACTGGCAGGCGATGATATCCGGCGCCCTGCTCTCCTTTGTCTCTGCCTACCTCTGCATCCAACTTTTCCTGCGCCTGATCGGCCGCATCGGCATGCTGCCGTTCGTCATCTACCGACTACTGCTGGGCGGCGTGCTGATCTGGATCGCGCTTTGAAAGTGTAGGGTGGGTTAGGCGCGCCTTGCACAGGAGATCGCCGTTTGCATTGCATCATGCGCGCGCCGTAACCCACCGTTTGCCGATCGGGAACCCGGTGGGTTACGCGGCGCTCGGATGTTGTCATGGCCTGGAAGTATCGAGCTTTTGCGCCGCTAACCCACCCTACGATGGCTTCGAGACAGTGAATTACCCTGGATGAAGCCGTAGGGTGGATATGCGAAGCATATCCACCGGGCAACAGCTGCTGGTGGATGCGCCCTTCGGGCTTATCCACCCTACAACCCCTCTCGATCAATTCAAATATGATTCGCGTTCATTCGCGGCAAAAATCCTCAAACACCGGGACAGTTATGAGGAAGCCGGTGCAAAATTGTCCGGTTCAAATTGAAGCGTGGCGAACAGGTCCTCCAGGGTCTCCTCCCGGCGGATCAGCTCGACCGTCCCGTCGCTACGCAGCAGCAGCTCCTTGGGTCGCGGCTTGCCGTTGTAGTTGAACCCCATGGCGTGGCCGTGGGCGCCGGTGTCATGGATGCAGAGGAGATCCCCGTCGCTGATCCGCGGCAAGGTGCGCTGAATGGCGAATTTGTCGTTGTTCTCGCACAGGGAGCCGGCCACATCCACCACCTCATCCCCACCGGAACGGCCGGGCACGGTGATATGGTGATAGGCGCCGTACATGCCGGGGCGCATCAGTGCCGACATGCAGGCATCGACACCGACATAGGTGCGGTAGATCTCCTTGCGGTTGATCGCCCGGGTCACCAGTACGCCGTGGGGGCCGGTGATATAACGACCGCTCTCCACATACATGCGCAGGGCGTAGCCGTGGCGCTGTTTGAATGCGTCGAACAGCGCGGTGATCTCTTTCGCCATGGCCTCGATGTCCAACGGCCGGTCCTCGGGGCGATAGGGAATGCCCAGTCCGCCACCGATATTGACGAATTCAAACTGGATGCCCAGTTCCGCGGAGAGCCACTCCACGGTCTCCAGCAGCATCCGCGCGGTCTCCACCATATAGCTGTAATTCAGCTCATTGGAGGCCAGCATGGTGTGCAGTCCGAAGCGCTTTGCGCCACGGGCCTGCGCCTTGCGGTAGGCGACCAGCAACTGTTCATGGGAGACCCCGTACTTGGCCTCCGCCGGGGTGCCGATAATGCTGTTGCCGCTACGCCGCGCACCCGGGTTGTAGCGGAAACAGATCAGCTCCGGCATCTCCGGCACCTTGTCCACCAGGCTGATGTCATCCAGGTTCAACACGCAGCCGCCATCCGCCGCCGCGGCCTGGAAATCGGTCTGACTGGTATTGTTGGAGGTGAACATGATCTCCTCGCCGCGCGCCCCGGTGGCCCGGCTGAGCTGCAGTTCGGCGGTCGAGCTGCAGTCGAAACCGAAACCGAGGGAGCGCATGATTTCGAGGATGCGCGGATTGGGCAGTGCCTTGACGGCGAAATACTCCTTGAATCCCTCGATCCCGGAAAAGAGTCGGTTCAGCGTCTCGCCGGTGTCGCGGATACCCTGTTCGTCATAGAGATGGAACGGGGTGCCGAAGTGTTCCGCAATATTATCGAGCTGCGGGTAGAGGCGCTGTGCAAAATCACTGGAAATGGGCATGGTCGGTTTCCGAAAACTCGCTGCTGTCGGCCCCGCCGGTCAGGCCGGACGGGGCCAGGATTGAATAATAAACATTGACTGCCGGATCTAGAGAATGCAGCCGATCCGTTCCATCGCCTCGACCACCTTGTCAAAGCTGTTGAACGCGCTGATGCGGATATAGCCTTCGCCGCACTTGCCGAACCCGGCACCCGGGGTACAGACCACCGCCGCCTCGTTCAACAGGCGATCGAAAAACTCCCAGGAGTCGCATTTGCTGTCGATCCAGATGTAAGGGGAGTTGACCCCGCCGATACAGTCGTAGCCGAGCGCCTCCATCTTTTCGCGGATGTATTTTGCATTGTTCAGATAGTAGCCGACCAGCTCCTTCACCTGCGCCTGCCCCTCGGCGCTGTAGACCGCCTCGGCGGCGCGCTGTACCGGATAGGAGACACTGTTGAACTTGGTGGTGTGACGGCGGTTCCACAGGGCATGCACGGAGACCGGCTCACCCGCCTCGGTGTAGGCCATGCACTCCTTCGGCACCACCGTGTAGGCACAGCGGGTGCCGGTGAAACCGGCGGTCTTGGAGAAGCTGCGGAACTCGATCGCCACCTCGCGGGCACCTTCGACCTCGTAGATGGAACGGGGCAGAGTCTCATCCTGCACAAACGCCTCGTAGGCGGCATCAAACAGGATCAGTGACTTGTTGGCCCTGGCATAATCCACCCACTGTTTCAGCTGTTCCCGGGTCGCGGTGGAGCCGGCCGGGTTGTTGGGAAAGCAGAGATAGATCAGATCGACCGGCCGGTCCGGCAGATCCGGGATGAAGCCGTTGTCGCGGTTGCCGTCCAGATAGACCAGGCCTTCATAGCGCCCCTGTTCGGCATTCCAGGCACCACTGCGTCCGGCCATCACATTGGTATCCACATAGACCGGGTAGACCGGATCCGGGATGGCTACAATGATATCGGTGGAGAAGATCTCCTGAAAATTGCCGCTGTCGCACTTGGCGCCGTCACTGACAAACACCTCATCGGCCTCGACCCGCGCACCACGCGCCTGAAAATCGTTTTTGGCAATCGCCTCGCGCAGAAAATCGTACCCCTGCTCCGGACCGTAACCACGGAAGGTCGTATCCTGGGCCATCTCGTCCACCGCCAGGTGAAAGGCCTTGACGCAGGCATCCGGCAGCGCCCGGGTGACATCGCCGATACCCAGCTTGATCAGCGATTTGTCCGGATTGGCTTGCTGAAAGGCATTAACGCGCTTGGCAATATTCGAAAAAAGATAGGAAGCCTGCAGCTTCTGATAGTTTTCATTAATCTTGATCATTGGGATACCTTGGTCTGCCGTGCTTAGCGCCTGAAAAATATACTTCACTACCGGAACAGCGATCCGACGCGGTGACGGACCACGCCACCTGGGCGATTCGGTCGACATCCGGCAGTGGCAAAGCAGCGTAGTATAGGATATCCCACCCCTTCAGGCCATATCGGACCACCGGTCGGGCCGCGGCAGGACGGTTCCGTTTTTCCATGCAGATTCGGGGGTTGGGCGGAACCGGGAGGTGGGGGCACACAGGCCGGGGCACGCGAGGCAGCCCCGGCATGGCAGGGGTTAGTTCGATTCGGTTTGCACTCGCACCAGGTCGTGGTAGGCGTGCCAGCTGGCGTGACCGATCAGCGGCATGAACAGCACCAGTCCGATAAACATCGTCGCCAGGCCCAGGCCCACGAACATGACGATCAGGGCGGCCCAGAGCAGCAGCGGTTTTGGATTGTTCAGCACGCAACGGACACTGCTGATCACCGCGCTCATCACATCGGCATCCCGGTCCAGGATCATGGGCACCGAGATGACGCTGATGCAGAACACGGCAAAGGCGATCACCCCGCCGCTGAGTATGCCCGCGGCCATGAACGTGGGACTGGCCCCCGACAGGAACAGCACATTGAGCGCGGAATCAAAATCGGGCGTGATGCCGGAATAGAATATCGCAAACACCATGTTGGCCAGCATCATCCAGATGAGGTAGGCCAGCATCAGCACCAGCCCCATGGCAAGAAGATTGAATGGCGCCCGTTGCCAGGAGAGCAGACTCCCGCGAAATGTCGGCGTCTTGCCGCGGGCGAGTGAGCGGCTGACGTCATACAGTCCGATGGCCAGCAGTGGTGAAATCAGGAAGAAACCGGCCACCAGCGCCGGGATGAAAAAGACCATGCCGAGGGAGATCAGGACCCCCGTCAGCAGAAAACTCGACAGTACAAAAACGGCGCCGTAGGAGAGGCTGATAGCGGGCGCCGCCTTGAGGTCATGCCATCCCGCGGCTATCCAGCGCCACGGATGGTCCAGGGTTAGGTAATTGATCCGCGGTAGACTGATGGGCAGATCTGTATGGTCGAGCGCGGTGTGCTGATGGTGCGTCATTTCAACCTCCTGCTGTTTGTGCAACCGCGTCGACCGGGGCCGAACGGGGGTGTTGTCGGCCGGATCGCGTCCCGGGAGACGTGATCACTGTCCATGCGCCGGCCTGATGGGTATCGCCGTCTTTCAACTTATAATCAGCGCCCCGCCAATCTTCAAGCCCATAAAATGAGTGGTATTAGCGGATCAGCTCCGCTATGCGCCCGTTGTTCCGCCACCGGGGGCATGTTGCCTTTTGCAACGAATGAACCATACTGACTTTAAAACTACTCGGGACAGGGTAATGGTGCGACGACACCGGATAACCGTCCGGCAACTCGGATTGCCGCCAAGACCGACCACCAGCCCGTTTTCCCTGATTCCCGTGGGGTTGCCAATAGCGTACGCAGACCGGATACTGGGCGCACAAATAATTAAGTTCAGGCATAAACAGTGACCTGATATCCCGGATCTCGGATACAACTGTAACTATTCAGCACCCACTGGAGACGGGACATACCACCTGCCTCAGAGGGCACTGGCGTAACATCCAAATTAACAATAACGGACCCTGGGACAAACCAACAATCAATCAGGATATGCAGCTTAATATCTGACCCGTAGTCATTCGCGTGTGATCAAGAGGGGAAGAGTAGTTATGTGCAGGAGATTTACCACAGTTAGCGGACTCATTCCGCTAATCACCGGATTGGTCGCCGGGCTGAGCGTTACGCATTCAACCCAGGCAGAGTACGGCATAAACTTCCCTCCACCGGCCGCGGATGTCGCCCAGGAGATCTACGACATCCATATGCTGACCATGCAGATCGCAACCTTTCTGCTGCTCGTGGTCTTCTCCATCGTCATCTACTCGCTCTATTTCCATCGAAAAAGCCGTGGCTATCCGGCGGATCAGCAATTCCACAACACCTGGTTCGGCAATTGGTCCTGGGTCATCGTGCCGGCGCTGGTGCTGGGGGTGGATCTGACCATCGCCAGCAATGCCGACGCGGTACTGAAAAAGGTCTGGGACGTGCCGAAGGGTGAAAAGCTGATGGACGTGAAGGTGACCGGTCATCAGTGGTGGTGGGAGTTCGATTATCTCGATTACGGCATCAAGGTGGAGAGCCGCTACACCCCCCAAGAGCAGGCCGGCGATCTCTATCTCCGGGAGGTGGATAACCGCCTGGTACTGCCGACCAACACCAAGATCCGTTTCCTGCATACCTCGGCCGACGTGTTGCACGCCTTCTGGGTGCCGGAACTGGCGTTCAAGAAGGACGCGATCCCCGGGTATGTTACCGAGACCTGGTCCGAACTCAATCGCGAGGGGGTGTTCCGCGGCCAGTGCGCGGAACTGTGCGGCACCTGGCACTCGCGCATGCCGTTGGTGGTGGAATCGATCTCAGAGGAAAAATTCCAGGCCTGGGTAGCGGATCAACAGGCGATCAAAGTGGCCGCCGCGGCCGAGGCGGCCGCGACCAAAACCTGGAGCCGTGAGGAGCTGATGGCCAAGGGCAAGACACTCTACGAAACCAAATGCGCCGCCTGCCATCAACTGACCGGCCAGGGTCTGCCGCCGGCCTTCCCGCCCCTGAACGGATCCGCCATCGTCAATGGTCCGATCGAGGCGCACTTCAACTTGGTGATCAACGGCAAACCGGGGACCGCGATGCAGGCCTGGGGGTCGCTGAACGATCTGGAGATCGCCGCCATCATCACCTACGAGCGCAACGCCTGGGACAACAGGACCGGGGATACGGTACAGCCCACCGACGTCGCCCTGGCCCGCTGAAGGAGTAGAGGAACATGAGCCATACCAGCACCCTGCATGACGTCCCCCACCATCACGCCAACCCGACGGGATGGCGGCGCTGGCTGTTCAGCACCAACCACAAGGATATCGGCACCCTCTACCTGCTGTTCGCCCTGGCGATGCTGTTCATGGGCGGCGCCAGCGCCATGCTGATCCGCGCCGAACTGTTTCAGCCCGGCATCCAGTTGCTGGATCCCGACCTCTACAACAACCTGGTGACCAACCACGCCCTGCTGATGATCTTCGGCTCGGTGATGCCGGCCGCCGCGGGGCTGGCCAACTGGATGATCCCGCTGATGATCGGCGCCCCGGACATGGCGCTGCCGCGCATGAACAATCTCAGCTTCTGGATTCTGCCGGCGGCCGGCACCATGCTGATCCTCTCGTTCGTGGTCCCCTTCTTCCCCGGCGGCGGCAGCCAGATCAATACCGGCTGGACCCTCTATCCCCCGCTCTCCATCCAGGTCGGCATGTCCATGGACTTCCTGATCTTCGCCATCCACCTGCTGGGCATCTCCTCGGTGCTGGCGTCGATCAACATCATCGTCACCCTGCTCAACATGCGCGCCCCCGGCATGACCCTGATGAAAATGCCGATCTTCTGCTGGACCTGGCTGGTCACCGCCTTCCTGCTGATCCTGGTGGTCCCGGTTTTGGCCGGCGGCGTCACCATGCTGTTGTTCGACCGCCACTTCGGTACCAGTTTCTTCGATGCCGCCGGCGGCGGCGATCCGGTGCTGTTCCAGCACCTGTTCTGGTTCTTTGGCCATCCCGAGGTTTACGTGCTGCTGCTGCCCTCCATCGGCGTACTCTCCCACGTGATCCCCACGTTCGCGCGCAAACCGCTGTTCGGCTACAAGTCGATGGTCGGCGCCATGATCGCGGTCGGCACCATCGGCATGGTGGTGTGGGCCCATCACCAGTACACCATCGGCATGTCCCTGGGTGCGGTCAGTTATTTCATGATCGGCACCATTATCATCTCCATTCCGGTCGGCCTGATGATCTTCAACTTCATCGCCACCATGTGGCGCGGCGCCATGAGCTTCGAGACGCCGATGCTATTTGCCGTGGCCATTATCCTGATGTTTACCTTTGGCGGTCTCAGTGGCGTGATGCTGGCGGTGGTGCCGGCCGACATGCAGTACCACGACAGCATGTTCGTGGTGGCCCATTTCCATTATGTACTGATGCCCGGCGCCGTGTTCGGGCTGTTCGCCGGGGTGTTCTACTGGCTGCCCAAGTGGACCGGCCACATGTATGACGAACGGCTGGGTAAAATCTTTTTCTGGATCAACGTCACCGGTTTCAATCTCACCTTCTTCCCCCAGCATTTTCTCGGCCTGGCCGGCATGCCACGGCGGATTATCGACTACAACGTCATGTTCACCGAGTTCAATGTCATCTCCAGCATTGGCGCGATGATCTTCGGCTTCAGTCATCTGCTGCTGCTCTACATCGTCATCAAGACCATCCGCGGTGGAGAGCCGGCCCCCAGCCGGGTCTGGGAAGGCGCGCGTGGTCTGGAGTGGGAAGTCGCCTCGCCGCCGCCCTTCCACACCTGGGAGACACCGCCGCCGATCCGCCAGGAGCAGTCCGCATGAATCCGCACGACCCGCAACTGCGACGGAAAAATATCCGCCTGGCACTGATCCTGTCTGGCTTCGCCCTGCTGGTGCTGATCACCTCGTTCCCGTTCTGGCAGAATATTTTTCAGATATTGGGAGAGGCGGCGAAATGAACCCCGAGGCCCAGGCACGCAACAAACGACGCACCGTCTGGCTGCTGTCGCTGCTGGTGCTTGGCATGTTCGGCTTCGGTTTTGCCCTGGTACCGCTCTATGACCTGCTCTGCCAGGTGACCGGCATCCAGTCCGTCAGCCTGCGCAGCGCCGGTGAGGCGGTGGCCGAGCCGCTGCCAGGCCGCGCGGATTCGCGCCTGATCACCATCAAGTTCGATACCTCGGTACACCCCAACCTGCCCTGGGATTTCCAGCCGCTGGAGCGCAATCTGCAGGTACATCCCGGCAAGCTTTATCAAGTCAACTTTGCCGCCCGCAATCGCAGCAGTGCATCGGTTACCGGTCAGGCCATCCCCAGTGTGGCACCCTGGCAGGCGACCGCGTTCCTGAACAAGCTGGAGTGCTTCTGCTTCAACCGGCAGACCCTGGCGGGCGGCGCGTCAGTCGAGATGCCGTTGCGTTTTATGATCTCCCCCGATCTGCCGCCGGATATCCGCTCCTTAACGCTCTCCTACAGCCTCATGAAACCGGAAACCCCAGCACCTGTATCAGCACCTGAATCAGCCAGGCATGAGAAGGGCTGATCCCCTAACACCACATCAGGATTGAGACCATGTCATCGACAGAGCAACAGACAGCCTACTTCATCCCTGAACCCAGTCCCTGGCCCATCGTCGGCATGGTCTCGCTGTTGACCACGCTGATCGGCGCGGCACTGACGATGAACGGGGTGGCGGTGGGGAGATATATCGTCATCGGCGGCCTGCTGCTGTTTGCCTACCTGCTGTTCGGCTGGTTCCGTGACGTGATTGCCGAGAACCTGGCCGACCGCTACAACCGGCAGGTGGACCGCTCCTTCCGCATGGGCATGTTCTGGTTCATCGCCTCCGAGGTGTTCTTCTTCCTCGCCTTTTTCGGCGCCCTGTTCTACATCCGCAACGTCGCCCTGCCCTGGCTCGGCGGCGACGGCTATCTGGGCGCCACCCGGGAGATTCTCTACAGCCAGTTCAATCCGGCCTGGCCGAGTCACGGACCGGGGGCATTGGGGGGCACTTTCACCCCCATGGGCGCCTGGGGCATCCCGGCCCTGAATACCCTGCTGCTGCTCTCCAGCGGCGCCACCATCACCTGGGCGCACTGGGGGCTGAAACAGGACGACCAGAAGACCCTGGTACGCGGCCTGATGGCCACCATCGCCCTCGGACTGCTGTTCGTGGTCTTTCAGGCGTATGAATATTTTCACGCCTACGGGGCGTTGAACCTGACCCTGGAGTCGGGCGTCTATGGCTCCACCTTCTACATGCTAACCGGCTTCCACGGTTTCCACGTCACCATGGGCGCGATCATGTTGATGGCCATCCTCGGGCGCAGCCTGAAGGGCCATTTCAGCGCCCACAACCACTTCGCCTTCGAGGCGGTGGCCTGGTACTGGCATTTCGTGGACGTGGTCTGGTTGGGTCTGTTTATCTTTGTCTACTGGTTCTAGTACCACTTCAATTTGATAAAGTACTTTTGAAGGATAAGGCGTGGTACAAGGATGTATCGTTTACGTACCTGGGGATGGCATGCGCCTGCCGGCTTATTCGCCCGCAAAACTACAAGCCGTAGGATGCGGTGAGTAAAACGAACCGCATCGGTCCAGCGGCCAGCCAATGATGCGGTTCGCAAGCTCACCGGCATCCTACCCCGAAAACCGGTCATAGGGCGCCCCGTGGGCGCCGTAGAGCCTGGCGGCGGGCACAACATGCTACACCCCGTGCGGCTGCAACATGCCGGTGAAATAGCCGAGCAGGAGCAGGGAGAAGAGCACAAACGAGAGGACGATACGAACGGTCAGCGCCTTCACTACCCGGGTCTTGTCGTTTTTTCCATCATCCTTGGCCAGGTAATACATCCCCTGGAAGAGTGAAAACAGTATAAAGACGAGCACCAGAATGATCGGCAACTTGAAAATAATATCCATGACGTCCTCTCTTCTCCCGTGGGAATCATCAACCGGGCAAGCATTAGCTTCGGGTCTATATCCACACAGGGGTTTGCCGCCGTCGGCTGATCAGCCGGCGCGGATCTTTAAAACAGGAGCAATTTCACCAATTTGTGCCACTATTTTAAAGGCCACTATTTCAAAAGAGGCTATCGGATAAATCCCCTGGATCTCTCCGATTGCCGAATTACAACCGGGGCACGGGACAGCCACGCTACACCCATCCCCATACTATAGACCGCCATGCAGATACCGACATTGCGATTTCAGCCACATCCGATGCCCACACTGCTTTTGCTGTTGGTGCTGCTGCCGCTGTTCGTCGGACTCGGTTTCTGGCAACTGGATCGCGCCCAACAGAAACGCACCACTGCCGATACCATGGAAACCCGGCGCAAGCTCCCACCCCTGGCAATCCCCAAAGAACCGGCGACGGCCGAAGCGCTGGAGTACCGCACGCTTTCGGTCAGCGGCCACTTTGTCCCGGCCGGACAGCTGCTGATCAGCAATCGCAAGCATCTCGGCAAACCGGGATTTCATGTCATCACGCCGTTGCGCCTGCTCGGCAGTGACCGGCATCTGCTGGTCAACCGGGGCTGGGTGGCGGCGGTGAACAACCGCCCGCCCAGGATCGAAACGCCAACCGGGAACATCACCCTGACCGGTGAAACCAGCATACCCTCGGCCCCGGCAATCGAACTTGCCTTCGATCCGCACGCCTCCACTCTCTGGCCCTTTCTGACCCTGGAAAACTATCGGGTCTGGACCGGGTTTGATATTTTTCCATTTATTATTCTGCAGTCTCCCGACTCCCCGCACGGCTTCGTGCGCGCCTGGGCCACGGCCCGGCCCGGCGAGGGGATGCACCTCGGATATGCAATCCAGTGGTTCGCTTTCGGCCTGCTCTCACTGGCACTCTGGTTGAGACTTTCGCTGACGCGGCTATCCTCTCTGGTAACTGCGGAGGAGAACTGCTGATGCCATCCGTCACCACCGGCCGGTCCTATCTACCGTTGCTGCTGCTGGTTCTGCTGTTCGGCCTGCCGCCCACGGCCGGCTGGCTCTACATCATGAATCCACAGTGGCTGCCGGAGAAACAGAAAAACCACGGCACCCTGGTATCGCCCCCCCGACCGCTGCAGTCGCTGAGACTGAAGGATGACCGGCAACAGCCGTTTGACTGGGATACGCTGTCGGGCAAATGGATACTGATATCCCGCAACAGCGGCACCTGTGACAACGGCTGTCGACAACAACTGCTGGCGCTGCGGCAGATCAGACGCGCGCTCGGCGCGGAGCGGCTCCGGGTCGAACGGCTGCTGATCCAGGAATCGCCCACGGCCGACGGGGCGATGGGCGAGGCGAGCGGGTTCGCCGAGGGGGCACAGGTACTGTACCTGCCCACGGATCAACAGACGCAATTCGACCGCTTGTTTGCGGTGAGCGGAACCGATCACGACAATGCCATCTACCTGGCGGATCCGCGCGGCATGTTGATGATGGGCTACAGCGCGAGCAGCCCGAAGAAGGACATCCTTAAAGATCTTGAGACGCTGCTCAAGGCATCAAGCAACTGGACCACAGGAGTAAACAATGGCCACGGGTGAACTCACAATCCTCAATCAGGGCGCCATCACCTGGCGTCGTTATTATGAGATGACCAAACCCAAGGTCGTCCTGTTGATCGCCTTTACCGCCCTGGTGGGGATGCTGCTGTCGACCCCCGGGGCGATACCGCTGCAGCCGCTGCTGTTCGGTCTGGCGGGCATCTCCCTGGCCGCCGCCTGCGGCGCGGTGATCAATCACATCCTGGACCAGCGTATCGACGCCCTGATGGAGCGGACCAGCCGACGCCCCATCCCCAGCGGGCGCATGGACACCCCGCATGCCGCCAGCTTCGCGCTGCTGCTGGGCGTGGTCTCCATGCTGCTGCTGGTGACCCAGGTGAATCTGCTGACCGCCGGCCTCACCTTCCTGGCGCTGATCGGCTATGCCTTCATCTACACCCTCTACCTGAAACGCACCACACCGCAGAACATCGTCTGGGGCGGACTGGCCGGCGCCGCGCCGCCGCTGCTCGGCTGGTGCGCCATCACCAACAACGTTCCCCTGGAGGCGTTCCTGTTGCTGTTGATCGTGTTTGTCTGGACGCCGCCGCACTTCTGGCCACTGGCCATCCACCGTCGCAAGGAGTACGCCCGCGCCAGCATCCCGATGCTGCCGGTGACCCACGGCGTGGCCTTCACCAAGCAGCAGATCCTGCTCTACAGCCTGATGCTGCTGGCGGTCTCCCTGATGCCGTTCGTGATCCACATGAGCGGCTATCTCTACCTGGTCGGTGCCTTCATCCTCGGGGTGGGATTCGTCTACCACGCCTGCGTGCTCTGGCGCAGTGACGACAACCGGCATGCCATGAAGACCTTCGGCTACTCCATTGTCTACCTGAGCCTGCTGTTCACACTGCTGCTGGCGGACCACTACCTGGTCCTGCTGATGCCGGAACTCGGTTAGCGAATCACAGTGGCTCGAGGCCTGCCCGGTCGGCCGCGTGCGCGACCGGGCCCCGCCAGAAGGCCCGCAGCATGATCCAGACGAACAGAATGCCGCCGATCACCGCCAGCAGGCCACCGATGCCCATGACGCCCATGGCCAGCTTCGCCTGGATGCTCTCCAGCCCCTGGGCGGCTCCGGCGGTCTTGCGCTGGATGCCGAGAAACCCGGAAAATGCCAGACCGGTGATATGCAGTATCTGCCCCACCCCGTAGACGATCGGTTGCACCGTGGCCAGCCGCCCCTCCACCCGGGCATAACCCAGCGCCGGGAGCAGCAGATAGGCAAAGCCCATCAGGGCCAGGGTCACACCCACGATGGAGCCATGATAATGGGCCGGGATCACCGTATTGACGCCACGGATCAGCATCGCCAGCAAGCCGCCGGAGGCAAACAGCAGCAGCGAGAACCAGAGCGCCAGGCGCAACGGGCGCTCCGCCGCACTCTCCACCCGACGGTTTTTAAACAACGCATAAAGCACCAGCAGACCAACCGGGATGGCCGGAATACCACCGCCATACTGCATCAGACGGGTAAAGGCGATGCGCATCCCGGCAGAGACCGGCGCATGATTCAGGTAGATGACAAAGGTCCAAAGCACCGGCAGCAGCCCCAGCAGCAGCAGGCCGTTGATCAGCCGCGGCGATACCGCGAGGCGCACACCGCCGGCACTGAGCAACAGCAGCCAGGCCAGCAGCAGCATCTGGGTATAGGCGAACTGCAGCACATGCCCCGCCCCCCAGAACAGGTACTCGTAATAGGCGACGCCATCCAGCCCGGCCGGCATGTGCAGCCAGGTGTAGAACAACACCGCCGCCGCCATGGCGCAGGCCACCGCCACGGTGAGGGCGGCCACGTTCACCAGACCGGTCTGATCGGCGCTGAAATCCGCCGGACGGATCCTCATCAGCAGCAACCCCAGACGCAGCAGCACACCGCCCCCCACCAGGCCCAGGCCGGTAAAGAACAGCGGCCGCTGCAGTACCGGGACATAGTTGTTCATCAGCGGCGCCCCCTCGCCGCTGAAGGCCGCAAACGCGATGGCGAGCGTACCGGCCAGGGTGAGACCGACAGCGACCCGGGTTATCCCCGGCCGCGGCTCCGGCACCCCGGCCAGGGACCAGATGACCCCGGCCAGGGCCAGCGACCAGATCAATACCGACTGATCCACATGCACCACCAGCGCGGTGTGGAAGAAATCGATCCAGGGAAAAAAGCGCTCCATGCCGGGGGAGCGGGAGAGCACCAGCAAGATGGCGAACAGACCGGCAATGGCCAGCGCCAGCACCCCCAGCTGCAGCCAGCGCCGCGCTTCCCGCTGTCGTGTCTGACTCAAGGATTCAAGCACTTGTCTCCCACCTCTTTGATCTATATAAATAATCTTCGGAAAAGGCGCTGATTCACCAAAATGGCCATGCACAACCCGTCACTGACACACGCCCGCTATGCCCTCGCCGTCACCCTGCTGGCGCTACTGGTGATCGTGCTGGGCGCCTATGTCCGGCTCTCCGATGCGGGGCTTGGTTGCCCCGACTGGCCGGGCTGCTATGGTAACCTGATTGCACCCACCAGCGAACCGCAGATCAGCTCCGCCAACAGCGCCTACCCCGGCCGGCCGGTCGAGGTGCACAAGGCGTGGAAGGAGATGGCCCATCGCTACCTGGCCGGCACCCTGGGACTGGCGATTCTGTTCCTGGCGCTACGCTCCCTGGGCCGTGGAAAGCCCTCCGAACACCCCCGCCTGCTGCCCTGGCTGCTGGTGCTGATCGTCGCCCTGCAGGCCGCCCTCGGCATGTGGACGGTTACTCTACTGGTTAAGCCGGCCATCGTCACCTCCCATCTTTTGGGGGGATTTATCACCGCCGCCCTGCTCTGGATCCTGACCCTGCGCCTGTACGGCCCGGGGATGAACCGCTATGTCATCCACCGCCCCGGCCGGCTGCTGCTGTTGGCCAGGATCGGCCTGGTAATACTGCTGCTGCAGATCACCCTGGGTGGCTGGACCAGCACCAACTACGCGGCCATCGGCTGCAGCGAGTTCCCCACCTGCCACTCCGGCCTCTGGTGGCCGGGCATGGATTTCGCCCAGGCCTTCACCCTGTGGCACGGCACCGGCATCAATTACGAATACGGTATCCTCAGCGCCGAGGCACGCACCGCCATTCACCTGGTCCACCGCGTGGGTGCGCTGGTGACCGCCCTCTATCTGCTGCTGCTGGCGGTGCTGCTCTACCGGACCGGGCGGGCAGCCATCACCCAGCGACTGGCCTGGGCCATCGGCCTGCTGTTGCTGCTGCAACTGGGGCTGGGAATCACCAACGTGCTGGGCCATCTGCCACTGCCGGTGGCGGTGGCCCATAATGGGGTCGCCGTCCTGCTGCTACTGACCCTGCTGACCCTGAACTGGCAGCTGAAACGCGCCTATAGGATTGAGTGATATAGGAATATAACTACTCAACCGGTCTGCAATTGATTGGCCTGACTTGTTGGCCGATCTTGATGGCGCCTCTAATCCGGCCCCGTTTTCAGATTCAAGCCTGCCCTTGTCTGAGCGAAGCGAGTTTGGGCAGGCGCTGAAAATGGGGCCGGATTCGAGGAAACAAGCCATCGTGTGAGGCCGGCAAGGCAGGCTAATCACCCCGTGAATAGTTACATAGGAACAACCATGCAACCGACCACCGGCAATAACCCGAAACGACCCTGGCTGATCCCGCTCGCCCTCATTTTGATGGTCGTCGGGCTGAGCGCCGGTCTGCTCCTCAGACAGGCGGAGCAACCAATGGACGGAACGGCAGTGCCACAGCTGACCAGCGGCACGCTGATTCCAGCCCCCCGGCCACTCGCCCCCTTCCGCCTGACCACCCATGGCGGCGGCGAGTTCTCCCAGGAGTCGATCAAAGGGGCCTGGCACCTGCTCTCGTTCGGCTACACCCGTTGTCCCGACGTCTGTCCCACCACCCTCGCCCTGCTGGCCCGGCTGGCTGACCGCCTGAGACAGGCGTCGCCCGACATGCCGATCAAAACCGCCTTTGTCACCATCGATCCGGAGCGGGATACACCACAGGTGCTGGCCGATTACGTGACCTATTTCGACCCGGCATTTCTCGGCGTCACCGGCGAGCGGCGGGAACTGGATAAACTGACCCGGCAACTGGGCGTACTGCATGCCCGCGTGGATACGGAAAACAGCGCCATGGGTTATCTCATGGACCACTCCACCGCCATCATCCTGACCAATCCCCGGGGAGAGTTCCAGGCGCTGTTCAGCGCCCCCCACGAGGTCGAGGGCATGGCGAAGGATCTGATCAGAATCACCACGCAATGAGACGTCCGGTCTGATATCCTTGCTTCCCCATGGAATCTCTGCTCCCCTACTTCAGCGCCTTTATCGTCGGCCTGCTCGGCGGTGTCCACTGCATCGGCATGTGCGGCGGCATCGTCGGCGCCCTCACCTTCGGCCTGCCTGAGACCGATCGCCGCTCTCTCGCCACACAGCTGCCGTTCCAGCTCTCCTACAACCTGGGCCGCCTGCTCAGCTATGTGACCGCCGGCGCCATCATGGGCGGACTCGGCCTGCTGCTGGCGGAGCTGATGCCGATCCAGGCGGCACAGCAGGCACTGCTGCTGCTGGCAGGCCTGTTCATGGTCCTGCTGGGGCTCTATCTGGCCGGCTGGTGGATGGTGTTGAACCGGGTGGAACGGGTGGGCGGTCTGTTGTGGCGGCGCATTGAACCGATTGGACGCAAGCTGATGCCAGTGCAATCCCCGGCCCAGGCGCTGGCCATCGGCATGCTTTGGGGCTGGTTGCCGTGCGGCCTGGTCTACACCATGCTGATCAATGCGGTGTCATCGGGTGGCGCGCTGCAGGGCGCCGCGCTGATGTTCGCCTTCGCCCTCGGCACCCTGCCCAACCTGCTGGCGATCGGGTTGATGGCCGGTGCCGCCGCACGACTTGCCCGCTCGCAAACGGCACGCAAGGTGGCTGGCGTGACGGTGATGTTGTTCGGAGTCTATACCCTGTGGAGCGCGACACGGCTGATGTCATAGGGCCGGCAGTTGGTAGGTTGGGGTGAGCTTGCGAACCCCAAGGTAATTCCGTCCAACCATGATGTCGGGGTTCGTCCCTCACACCAACCCCTGATCCGGCGAACACGATTTCACGGCCGAGCCGCTCCTACTCCTCCAGCACCTCGATATCCGGATTCGGATATTGTTCGATCATCCGTTTCGGCAGCTTGTGCAGCGCCGCCTGATGCAGGGCATCGGATTCCATCAGGATCAGTATCAGCACGGTGACCATCACCGGGAGCACCCCGACCCCGCCGATCAGCGCCATCACCGCCACCTGTTTCATCCCCAAATAGGTGAATCCCACCCAGCCGAGAAAGGCGATAAAACCGAACACGCTCAAGGTCAGGATAAAGACCCGGCTGCGTGCGGCACACAGCTGCCAGTGGCACATCACATACCAGGAGTCGACGGTTTTGGCCCGTTTCGCCCGCCACAGGGTATAGCCGAGCAGCAGAATGGAGACCAGGGGCACCAGGGCGAGCGGCTGCCAGTAGGAACGGACCAGCCCCAGCGAGGCGATAAACCAGAGAATATGGTTGCCCACCAGATTGGTGAGAAAAATCTCATGAGGCACCTTGGCCCGACTGCTCTCCTGCTCACTGATATCAAACTTCATGTCCGCTCCCCCGATAATGGCGACATAAAGTATCACTTGCGGGGACGGAATGCATCAGGGTGATCCGGGCAGGCCTGGCCGGTCCACCTCCTGCCAGTTGACGCTGTGAACGATTGGCTGGCCGCCGGCACGCGCTTGCGTTCCCAGCCGGCTGTTCTACTATGAGAATAATGACTCAATCGGCCGGATTCGGCCGATGTTTCATCTCCTGCTTCGGGACGGACGCGCCAGTGACCTTTCCAAAACGCTGTCCCACGTATACCGGCCAACCCCGGACTTCCCTACCAAAAGGAGGACGCGACGATGTTCAGGACGACTAAAATCCTGCCGACGCTATGCGCATTCACCCTGGCATGGTCTGCCCTGGCAACTACCGGCGTATATGCCGCGGAGACGATTACCCTGGGTGCCGCCGTCTCTTTTACCGGCAAATACTCCACCAACGGCATGCACACCAAGAACGGCTACGATCTGGCCGTTGCACGGATCAACGAGACCGGCGGTATCAAGGTGGGCGACAACACCTATGAATTGAAGATCATCTATTACGATGATGAGTCCACCCCGGCGCGCGGCACCCAGTTGATCGAACGGCTGGTCAACCAGGACAAGGTGAATTTCATCCTGGGGCCCTACAGCTCCGGGCTCACCAAGGCGATCGCACCGGTCACCGAGAAGTACCGGGTGCCCATGGTGGAGGGCAACGGCGCCTCGCGCGCCCTGTTCGATCAGGGCTACCGCTATCTGTTCGCGGTCCTCTCCACCTCCGAGCAATACCTTCAATCGGCAGTCGATCTGGCCGCGGAACGTGCGTCCGCCATGGGCAAGGAACCGTCCAGTGTGCGCATCGCCGGCGTGTTTGAAAACGACCCCTTCTCGCAGGATGTACGCGCAGGAGTGCTGGACGATGCCAAACGCCACGGCATGAAGATGGTGATCGACGACAAGCTCCCCCCGGAGATCAACGACATGTCGACCTCGCTGACCAAGGTGCGCGCCCTCAAACCCGACCTGCTGGTGGTCTCGGGGCATGCCAAGGGGGCGGCATTGGCCATTCGCCAAGTGTCTGAGATGAAAATTGATGTGCCGATGCTGGCCCTGACCCACTGCGACTCGGCCCAGGTGATCGACAAATTTGGCAAGACCGCCGAGTACGCGTTGTGTGCCTCCCAGTGGGACCGAACCCTAAGTTATAAAGACGAATGGTTCGGCACCGCCGAGGAGTACGCCCAGCTGTTTGAAACCACCTATAACTACGCACCGCCCTACCAGGCCGCCGAGAGCACCGCCACGGTACTGACCTTTGTGGATGCCTTTCAGCGTGCCGGCTCGATCGACAAGGAGAAGGTGCGCGACGCCCTCGCCACCACCGACCGTGAGACCTTCTACGGCCATATCGACTTTGACGATAGCGGCAAGAACATTGCCAAGCCGATGGTGTTGTATCAGGTACAGGATGGCGAATACAAGGTGGTGGCGCCCACCAAGTGGGCCTCGTCCGAGCTGCGCCACCCGACGCCGCCCTGGGCGCAGCGTCAGCCCTGAGGCGGGGACCAGTTAACAACACCGGGGCATCGGTCGATGCCCCGGTTATCATCGGGAGCCTGCCATGGACAACATCACCATTCTGGTTGACGCACCCATCCTGCTGGTGCAACTCCTGCTGGATGGCCTGCTGGCGGGTGCCATTTTTGCCCTCGCGGCCTACGGTATGGCCCTGGTCTGGGGGGTGATGAATATCATCAACGTGTCCCAGGGCGAGTACGTCATGCTGGGTGGCTTTGTCGCGGTGCTGTTGGCCGAGGCCGGGATCCATCCCATGCTGGGCGTGCCGCTGGCGGCCTTGTTGCTGTATCTGCTCGGCTGGCTGATCTATCGGCTGGTGATCTTTCGCATTGTCGACCGCGACCTGTTCATCTCGCTGCTGGCTACCTTCGGCATCAGCATCCTGCTGCAGCAACTGGCCAACCAGATGTTCGGTGCCGACGTGCGCACGGCCGAGGGCGAACTGGGGACCAGTTTCCTGTTCGACGGCATGGTCACCATCGCCAACATCAAGCTGGCCGCGGCCCTGATCGCGGTGCTGACCGGCGGTGCGTTGTGGCTGTTTCTGAAAAAGTCACGTCTGGGACAGGCCATCCGGGCGACTGCGCAGAACGCCCGCGCGGCGCGCATCATGGGCATCGACACCGACCGGGTCTATGCCACCACCTTCGCCCTGAATGCCGCCATCTGTGGAGCCGCCGGTGCCCTGGTGGCGATGACCTGGATCATTCATCCCTATTTCGGCCTGGTCTACACCATTCGCTCCTTCATGATCGTGGTGGTGGCCGGGCTGGGGAATCTGTTGGGGGTTATCGCTGCCGGCCTGGGGCTCGGCGCCGCGGAAAACTTTGCCGGGTTTGTGTTGGGGGTGGAGTACCAGGCCGCCTTCGTGTTCACACTGCTGGTCGTCATTCTGCTGGCCCGCAACCTCCTGTTGGGCCGCAAGCGGCAGTACCTGAAATGAACCGCGCGCCGGTCTACGAATACCTGTTGATAACCGGGATCGGTGTAGCAGCCCTGCTCATCCCCTGGCTGCTGCCCAATTTCATCACCCAGTTCACCTTCCTCTGGGTGATGGTGGTGTTTGCCCTAACCTGGGACCTGCTGGGCGGGCAAATGGGCTACAACTCTTTTGGCAACGTTTTGTTCTTCGGCATTGGTGCTTACGCCTGCGCCGTCGTTCAACGCGATTCCGGGCTGGACTATTTCACCGCCCTCGCTCTGGGCCTGCTGTGCGCGGCCCTGCTCAGCACCGCGGTCTCGGCGCTGCTGGGTGCGGGGGTACTGGGCATGCGCGGCCACTACTTCGCCATCTGCACCCTGGGGCTTGGGGTGGCGGCCGGCGAGATTGCCGGTGGCTGGGAGTATCTCGGGGCCGGCTCGGGCATGGTCACGCCGCAATATCCGGGCGGGATCGGCGAGCGCGACCTGTTTTACTATTTCCTGTCGCTGACCATTACCGGCACGGGCTTCTTCACCTTGCGCCGCTTGTACCAGGGCCGCTTCGGACTGGCTATCAACGCCATCCGCGACGACGAGGACAAGGCGGAGGCGATGGGGCTGCACACCACGCGCTACAAGACGGTGGCCTGGTGCGTAGCGGCCTTTTTTCTCGCCCTGACAGGCGGCGCCGTGGGCAACCTGATCGGCTTTATTGATCCGCGCGACGTGGCCTTCTCCGGCGCCACCTTCGGTGTCTGGATGATCCTCATGGCCATCCTGGGGGGCAAGGGCACCATCTGGGGCCCGGTGCTGGGCGCCGCCGTGTTTCACCTCACCCAGGAGCTGTTCTGGAATTTCCTGTTCGGCTGGCAGCGGGTGGCCCTGGGCGCCCTCATCGTGTTGATCGTGGTGTTCTTCCCCCAGGGGATCCTGGGTTGGGTGCGTGAAACCTGGCCCCAGCGGTTCGGCCAGCATGTGGATACCGACCGCCAGGGTGGCGAGGAGACCCGATGACCACCCTGCTTGAGGTACAGGGGGTCAGCAAACGCTTCGGCGGTATCGTGGCCAATGAGGCGATCAGCCTGAGCGTACCCGAAGGCGGCATCATCGGGCTGATCGGTCCCAACGGTTCGGGCAAGACCACGCTGTTCAACGCCATCGTTGGTTACTATCCCATCGATGCCGGATCGATCCGCTTTGAAGAGCGGGAGATCACCCGGCTGCGGGTGCCGCAGATCGCCCGTCTCGGGTTGTTGCGCACCTTCCAGCAGACCCGCATCTACGGCCTCATGGATTGTGTGCAGAACATGCTCATCAGCACCCCGCATAGCCATCAGGGGCTGTGGCATATGCTGGCGCACTGTCCGCGCGAAGACCGGGACAAGGCCGAGGCGCTGCTGGAGTTTGCCGGCCTCTACAGTAAGCGCCACCTGCTGGCGGGGGATCTTTCATTCGGCCAGCAGAAGCTGCTGGAGTTTGCCATGGCGTTGATGAATGAACCCAAACTGTTGCTGCTCGACGAGCCCACCGCGGGAATCAATCCCACCCTGATCAACGGCATCATCGAGCGGCTGCAGCGGGTCAACGAACGCCTCGGCATCACTCTCCTGGTGATCGAACACAATATGAGCGTGATCATGAATCTGGCCCAGGAGCTGCATTGCCTGTCCCGCGGCCGGCTGCTGGCCTCGGGAACCCCGGAGCAGATCCGTACCGACCAACGGGTCATTGACGCCTATCTGGGGGTCCAATGAGCGGGAATCGGGTAAAAACCGACGCCGCACTGGGTCGCGTGGAGAGCGCGTTGTCGGTCGATGAGGTGGCACGTGCAGCCGGGCGCATCGCCGCTCGGGGGCCGAAGCGTGAGGCGATGATGGCATTGGCCGACGGGGCACCCCGGTTGCGCATCGAGTCGCTGACGGCCGGCTATGGGCGCATGGAGATCCTGCACCGGATCGATCTCTATGTGGGCCAGGGTCAATCGCTCTGCCTGATCGGCCCCAATGGCGCGGGCAAATCCACCGTGTTGCATACAGTCTACGGCTTCACCAATATCCGTGGCGGACGCATTTACATGGGCGACACCGAGATCACCCATCTCAGCCCAAAGGATAAACTGCGCCACGCCCGCATCGCCTATATCCTGCAGGACAACTCGGTCTTCCCCGACATGACGGTGGAGGAAAATCTGAACATGGGAGGCTACCTGTTGAACGACCGCCAGGCGGTGCGTGAGGCCACCGAACGGGTACTGGATAAATATCCCCGCCTGGCGGAGCGGCGACAGCAACGGGCCGGGGTGCTGTCCGGCGGCGAGCGGCGGCTGCTGGAGATCTCGCGCGCCTTGATCATGCAGCCCGAAGCGCTGCTGGTGGACGAGCCGTCCATCGGACTCGAACCCCGCTATATCGACATGGTGTTCGGGATCCTCGACGACCTGCAGCATCAGGATGGCAAAACCATCGTATTGGTGGAGCAGAACGCCACCAAGGGTCTGGAGTTTGCCGACATCGGATACGTGCTGGTCTCCGGTCAGGTGGCGCTGGCCGGTCGCGGCGACGAGTTGTTGAAAAACCCCGAGGTGGAACGGCTGTTTCTGGGGGGGTAGGCCAGCCTCATTTCGGCTTGTTGTGCTGTTTCTCCTGGGAGCGGGAGTAGAAGTAGACGATCAGATTCTTCGACCCGAACATGACCGTGACAAAGGCAAAACCGATCAGAAAACCAGCCCAGGGATGATCCTTCAGCAGGCTGATAAACCAGAGTGTATTACCCATAACCGCAACCCCATATTATCCGCAACCATTGTCGGTTAGAATAACAGCCCGATGTGGTTGGTCGACATGACAATTCACAACGCCCCACGGATATTCAGCCTGTTGTTGAGTCAATGACAGCCGTCCATAAGCAGGTACAATAGGTGGAACGCAAAATCATTCTTAGCATATTGGCAGTGACCCTGATCGCCCTGGCCGCGGCGATCCTGCTGCCGGGCGGGCGCACCGTCGACGAGGACCCCAAACTGCCGTGGAATCTGCGGCTGGATGACCAGGGCACGCTCAGTGTATTCGGGATCGAACTGGGCAGAAGCGACCTGGCGCAGGCCCGTCAAAGCTTCCAGTCCCAGGGCAAGGCCAACCTCTTCCTGACCCCGGACAGCCGTTATATGGTCGAGGTCTATTTCCAGCGCATCTATCTCAGCGGCCTCAAGGCCGATGTCGTGCTCACCCTGGATCTCCCGGAGCGTACGGCGGCGCGGATGTTCGCTCAGGGCGAACGGATCAGCAACATGGGCAGTGGCACCAAAAAGGTGGAACTCTCCAGCAGCGACATGGAGGCACTGACCCGGGAGAAGATCGCCGTCATTACCTATATACCCGGCGCCGATCTGGATGAGGCGCTGATCAGCACTCGTTTTGGTGAACCGGAAAGCAGGATAGCGGAACCGGACGCGCCGGTAATACACTGGCTCTATCCGGCGAAGGGTCTCGACATTGCCGTCAATCCCGAAGGGAAAGAGGTGTTTCAGTATGTCAACCCGGCAGATTTCGACCGGGTGCTGAAGCCGCTACAAAATGAATCAGGCGCCACTGGGTCGGAGTCCGGCCAACTGTAACCGTGCAGTAACTACTCACGGGGTGATTGGCCTGCCTTGTTGGCCGATCTTGATGACGCCTCGAATCCGGCCCCTTTTTCAGATTCAAGCCTGCCCTTGTTTGAGCGAAGCGAGTTTTGTCCAGGGATGGACTTATGCCGCGGAGGCCATGGATGGCCGGGAGCGGCTTGGGCAGGCGCTGAAAATGGGGCCGGATTCGAGGAGACACGCCATCGTGTGAGGCCGGCAAGGCAGGCCAATCACTTACAGACCGGGTGAGTAGTTACACCGTGCAATATCATGTCGGGCCGGATAACTCCTCACGGATGAAACGCCTCACCAGGCTGTAGCCATTGATGGTCGTCGCCAGCAGCCAGAAGAGGATGACAAACGCCAGCATCAGCGCCGCCGCGCCCATCTGCGGCAGCACCAGCAGCACCGCCGCGGTTATCAGCGTTACCACCACGGCGCGCCGTATCAGGTCGCGCAGCACGGACTCGGCAGCGGCACGGGTATTCACCCCCGCCTCCAGCAGCGAGCGTCGCAGGGAGTCATAACTGCGCTGCTGCTTCTGTTGCACGCGTCCGAACGGATCATTCAGGTTCATGGGCGAGTCCGCTGTACGGCATGAAAAGTATCAACATCAGGCGCTATCCGCTGGTTTATCCGTTTTGTTCGGAGTGCCGTCCGTCGCTTCCTCATCCTCCGCCGGGGAGGTGTTGATTTCAGTCCGGGTTTCAGTCAGGTCCTCATCCATCAGGATGCGATTGGCCTCTCCTTCCAGGTCCTCGAACTGCCCACTTTTGGCGGCCCAGAAGAAAATCACCACCCCCACCAGGCCGAGGATCAGCATGCCGGGAATCAAACCGTAGATCACATCCATCCAGCTTCTCCAGTTGCGTTAGGGCTCGCGCAAGAATAATTTCGTAGTACCGAGAGCGTTACTGGGCCACGCCGGCAAGGCACGCTTTGCAGGCAATGGCCGCTCCCTTGCCAAAAAGCGTATCGCCGCCGGCGGGGTCCAGTGGCGACCGAATACCGAAACTTATTTTTGCGCGAGCCCTTATAGTCGGCCATTATTCCGGGATTATTGCCTGCCCTTGAACAGGGTGCGAATGCGCGCCGCATTCCCGATCACCAGCAGTGAGCTGATCGGCATCGAGATGGCAGCCACCAGTGGCGTCACCAATGCCGACATCGCCAGCGGCACCATAATCAGATTATACGCGATGGAGATAGCGATATTCTGGCGAATGGTGCGCAAGGTCCGCCGGGACAGTGACGAGGCCAGCCGCACCTTATCCAATTCACTGCTCATCAGCACAATATCGGCACTGGCGATGGAGACATCGGTACCCGAACCCAGCGCTATGCCCACATCGGCCCGCACCAGTGCCGGGGCGTCGTTGACCCCGTCACCCACCATCGCCACCCGGTGCTCGTTCCGTTGCAGCCGGTCAATCACCTGATCCTTCTGCTCCGGCAGCACCTCGGCAATCACCGGCATGCCGCCCAGACGGTCGGCGATCGCCTCCGCCGTTACCTGGCGGTCGCCGCTGAGCATGGTGAGCGCCATGCCCTCACGTTTTAGATCGGCCACCAGTGCCGCCGCATCCTTCCGCAGCGGGTCCTCCACGCCGATCAGGGCAACCTCCACCCCGTTCACCGCACAGTGCAGAGAACCGCTGCCGCTCCGGTCCAGACGCTCGGCCAGTTGCCGGTGGGTGGGATCGGGTGTGACACCGTGCTCGCGCAGCCAGGCGGCATTGCCGACCACAACCGCCGCACCCTCGACCAGGGCCGAGACACCATAACCGGGCCGGTTGACGAAATCCTCCACCTTAAACTGTTGCGGTTTCCAACCGATCGACTCGGCACACGCCGTCAGGGCCGCCGCCACCGGGTGTTCCGAGAACTGCTCAACCGCCAGGAGCTGCCCCAGCAGCTGGTGTATCTCCGCATTAACCGGTTCGCCCGGGTGCCATTCCGAGGTCCCGCTCCCGATCGCGGTGACCCGCATCGCCCCTTCCGTCAACGTGCCCGTTTTATCGAACACAAAATGATCGATGGATGAGAAACGCTCCAGCACGTCGCCGTTTCTGATCAGGATGCCGTGGCGTGCCCCCAGGCCGGTGGCGACCGCAATGGACATGGGCGTCGCCAGACCAAAGGCGCAGGGACAGGTAATGATCAGCACGGCCGTCGCCGCCATCAAGGCGATCTCGAAATCGGTATCCAGCCACCAGAAGAAAGTGGCCGTGGCCAGGCCGATGGTGATGGCGACAAACCAGGGCACGATCCGATCCGCCACACACTGGATCGGCGCCTTGCTCGCCTGCGCCTCCTCCACCAGGCGGATGATGCGCCCGAGGGCGCTATCCTTCAGCAGGCCGGTCACCTCGACCTGCAATGCACCGTGTCCGTTGATGGTGCCGGCCGAGACCGGCATCATGGGCGATTTCGCTACCGGGACCGACTCGCCGGTCAGCATCCCCTCATCCACCGCGCTCTGCCCCTGCAACACCACCCCATCGACCGGGATACGCTCACCGGGTCTGACCAACACCCGGTCACCCTGTTTCACCGAGCGGATAGGGACCACTTTTTCCCCCGCATCCGACAGCAGCGTGGCCACCCGCGGCTGCAGATCCAGCAGCCGCTGGGTCGAGGCCACCGCCTGACGCTTGGATATCGCCTCCAGATAGCGCCCGACCAGGATCACAAAGATAAAATTGACCACCGTGTCATAATAGACCTCGCCGGTGACCGAGCCACTCAGCATCACGTAGGTCGAGTAGAGATAGGTGATGCCGGCGCCGATGGCAATCGGCACATCCATGCCCAGATGGAGATGGCGGATGCCGGACCAGGCGCCCCTGAAGAACGGATAGCCCGAATAGACCAGGGTCGGCGTCGCCAGGGCGAAACCGACCCACTGAAACAGGCCGCGGAATTCTCCCCTGTCGGCACCGCTATACAGCGCGATGGAGATCCACAGCAGGTTCATCATGGTGAATCCGGCAAAGCCCATGCGATAGAGCAGATGTCGGTTCTCACGCCTCAGGCGATCCTCCGCGGCGTCGGGATCGTAAGGAACGGCGGCATAACCGATCTGCCCCAGGCGGCGGATGATGGACGAGAGTTTCAGGCGGCCGTTATCCCAGACCACATGCAAGCGACGCCCGGAGAGGTTGACCCGTGCCTGACTGACACCGGCGAGATTCAGCAGTGAGTGTTCGATCAACCAGACACAGGCGGCACAGTGGATGCCCTCCACCAGGAGATGGATCTCCCGGGTCTCGCCCAGGCTGTCGACAAACTCCTCCTGCACCTCATCCAGGTCGTAGAGGGCCAGCTCCCTGGGCAGATCAGGCGGCGGTGCCAGCGCCGTACCGTCATACATGCGCTGATAAAACCCTTCAAGACCGGCGGAATAAATCGCTTCACAGACCGATTTGCAGCCGATACAGCAGAAGCTGCGTTGCTCGCCCTTGATCGGCGACACCACTTCCGCATCCGCCGGGACCGGCAGGGTGCAGTGAAAACACGGTTTCAGACTCAATTGACTCCCGCGCTTACCCTGTGCGACAGATTGTATTCATCGTCCCCATGCTTTGCGCTGATAAGGATATCCCACACACCCAGGATGGGAAAGCTGATATCGGCTTCATACACACCGGAGTCGGTTACCTGCATGGGGACAGAGAAGTCCTGTTGGGCATCGGCAGGCCGGTAGGCGTAGAACGTAACCGACTCAGGCGTCACAGGGTAGCCGTCCTTGCCGGTAATCCTGACCCCATAGCGTGCCGGTATGGCCACATCCACACGCTCCGGCGCAATGACCTTCATCTGCCAGCCGGGGTTTCGCGCCTGCCGCTTGAGCATGTTATTTTCGTAGTCCTGACCACGCTCATAGTAATCATCCACCACCAGGCCCGGGGCGCTGGTCACGGCCAGATAAACCATCACCATATTGGCAGCCAGGAACACCACCAGCAAGCCGATCCAGCCCTGAACCCAGGGGTTGCGCCAGGGAGACTGTTTTTCGATCATCTCGGTCATCTCGATCATTTGAACCTCATGCGGCAGAACCCCGGGCACTCGCCCGAGTACCGCCGCAGCCGTTACGTTTTTCCCATTTCTAGCGCGCCATCACCACTAACTACCTGGGTGCGATGAATACGCTCTCCCGTTTACTCACCAGCAATTCACCACTGCTGTCAGTGGTCTCGGCAAAAAACACCATCGGTTGAGACTCCGCGGTTATTTTTTCACGTGGGATACGCACGAACACTGTCCGGGCCGTCACCATGCCCTTACGCGCCGTCACCGGTTCATCCGCACCCACCAGCACCAGCCCTTCAACATCCGGAGCGGTGATGGTCACCTGCAGATCCTCTGTCAGCTTGTTGAGTACTTTAATGGTGTACTTGTTCTGAATAGAGCCGTCACTCTGCAATACATACAGCGGCTGCCGGGAATGGATCACCTTGATCTCGATCGCATCCAGGGTCGCCATGCCGTAGCCGATACCGGTCAGCGACAGCAACAGCACCAAACTGTAGACCCAGACCCTGGGGCGTTTATACAGCGGCCGCTCCTCCTTGCCATTCAACACATCCAGCGATTCATAACGGATCAGGCCTTTGGGTCTGTCCAGTTTTTCCATCACCGCGTCGCAGGCGTCAATACAGAGGGCGCAGGTGATACACCCCTCCTGCTGACCCTGGCGGATATCCACACCTGTGGGGCAGACCGCCACACACTGATTACAGTCGACACAGTCGCCGGTCGTGCGTTGCGCCTCACCGCCCCCCTTCTTCACCCGCCCACGCGGCTCACCGCGATGGAAATCATAGGTAGGGACGGCGGTTGTGTTATCCACCATCACGCCCTGGATGCGGGCGTAGGGACAGAGCCAGAAGCAGGCCTGCTCCCGGAGGTATCCGGCCAGGACATAGGTGCCGGCGATAAATAGCAGGATGGTCACCACCGCGGTGGCACCCAGGTTGAATCTGAACAGGTCGACCCAGAGCTGGTAGGCGTCGGTGAACCAGGCCACGAAAGAGATGCCGGTCAGCGCTCCGATCACCAGCCACAGGGTGTGTTTGGTCACCTTGATCCTCACCTTGGTGAAGGTCAGTGCCCCCTGGTCCAGCTTCTTGCGTTTTTGCGGCGGACCTTCCAGCTTTTCTTCCAGCCAGGTGAACACGTCGGTCCATACCGTCTGAAAGCAGAAAAAACCACACCAAACGCGGCCCGCCAGGGCGGTCACCACCGCCAGCAGAATGGCAAAGAACAGCAGCAGCAGGGAGAGCATCCAGAAATCCTGCGGCAGGATGGTGATGCCCAGCAGATGAAACTGGCGGTTGGGGATGTCAAACAGAATCGCCTGACGGTCATCCCAGCGCAGGTAGGGTCCCAGAAAGAACGGCACCCACACCAGACTCGCCAGCCACTTCAAGATTCGCCACTTGCCGGGAACCCGTTTCGCGTGGATCGTCTCTTCCCCGGTATTGATTTCCCAGTGTACCGCCTCCGCGTACAATTCATCGACTACAGCATCATGCCTTGATTGTGGATTGTCGCTCAACGGAATCACTCCTCTAAAACCATGCGGGAACTGCCACGCATATCCCATAACCATGCGTCAATCAATCGCAACTTATCGGGTATCAGTTTACTGAAAGGGCGGGGCGAAAAAAATGCGATTTGTCAATATCAGCGGCGTATTATATCACCATTAAAAAAGGGGGTTCACCCCCCTTTTTTATATACTTATGAAATAGAGGGTTACTCCTTGTGGCTTTTCGCATCCTTGTTGATCAGTGCCTTTACCTTGAAGCCGATATACCCCACGATCACCACACAAAGTACCACGGTAACCGCGGATCCAATCACTACGGTATCCACATTCATCATATACCTCCCCAGATACAGATTAACTGTAAGGATCTGGTAAGAAATAACTACCGCATATTGCGCCGGATTTTCGTTTGCCTTCAAGGAACGGCAAGGCGCGCATAGTCATTTTATGTAAGTCTTGCCGTAACGCCGAAGGTGGACGAAAAGACCAGCAAGATGCGATAGCTATTTATGGACAGATCCTAAGTTCCCGCCGCACGGAGAGCGATCACCGCGCGGCGGGTTTGACACACTGACTTACTGACCACCGCCCAGCTTGTACACGTAGACCGCCAGTTTCTTGATCTCATTCGCCGACAGACGGTCGCCAAACTTGGGCATCACCGCCGCCCGGCTCATGGGATCGGAGGTGTCGTTGACACCGTGCCGGATGGTCTGCTTGACGCTGGCTTGCTGATCCGCTTCGTTAAAGCGCCAGACGGCGTCGGTCAGATTGGCGGAACCCAGTGCCTGCATGCCTCTACCGTCGGGTCCGTGGCAGGCGAAACACGCCTTCTCCATGTACAGCGGTTCCGCGGCCGGATTACCGGACATCACCGCCGCTGCCAGCTTGTCGACCTCGCCCTCGCTCAACAGCTTGGCGTGTGCGGGCATGACGCCCATCCGCCCGTTGGTGATGGTCTGCTCGATGGTTTCCACGGCGCCACCATACAGCCAGTCGTCATCGGCGATCACCGGGAAACCGGGACCACCCTGACCGTTGGAGCCGTGGCAGGCCGCGCAGTTGTCACCGAACAGCACCTTTGCCGAGGCGATGGTATAGCTGGAGAGCCCTTCATTGGCCAGGATCTCCTTGGCTGTCATCCCTTGCAGCTGCGCCTCGAACTCGCCGCGAACCTTCTCAACTTCGGCAACGCCTTCCTGGTACTCGCCGATCTGGGTCCAGCCCATAATCCCCTTTGTGTAACCGGTCAGACCGGGAATCATGGGATAGAGGATCCCGTAGCCCGCCACCCAGATAATGGAGGCCCAGAAGGCGATCATCCACCAGCGTGGAGGCGGGTTATCCAGCTCCCGCAGATTATCGTCCCAAATATGTCCGGTATTGTTTTCACCAGGAAATGGATTGTTATCCGCCATTTTTATCTCCGCTATTTATCTGTTCGTCATCCATCGGGATATGCTTCTGTTTTTCGAAGTGGTCCCGTTTCTTCGGACGCAAGACATAAACATAAAGACCAAGCATCAGCAGGAAGATGACCACGGTAAGGATGGTACCCACCCAGTCGTTGGTGGTCATCGCCTGAAAGTCCATAGAGAAATAGTCTTTGAGACTATTCACGGTAGACCTTGCTTTCGTCCAGCTTGACCATGGTTCCGAGCACCTGAAGGAAAGCGACTACCGCATCCTCTTCGCTCTTATCCCTCAACAGTTCCGGGGCCGCCTCGATATCCGCTTCGGTATAGGGAACACCGACTCGCTGCATGCCGCGCATATGGGACTGCACGGTTGCACCGTCCAGCACCGCGTGCTGCAGCCACGGATAGTTGGGCATCACCGACTCGGGTACCACGGAGCGGGGTGCCCGCAGGTGCTTGCGATGCCAGTCATCGGAGTATTTGCCACCCAGTCTGGCGACATCCGGACCAGTACGCTTGGAGCCCCACTGGAAGGGGTGGTCGTACATAGACTCGGACGCCAGCGAGTAGTGGCCATAACGCTCCTTCTCATCACGGAAGGGACGCACCATCTGCGAGTGACAGAGATAGCAGCCTTCGCGGATGTAGACCTTACGACCGGCCAGCTCCAGCGCGCTGTAAGGACGCATGCCATCTCCCGGCTGGTGGGTGGCCAGGGCCTGACCCGCCTGCCGTTGCCAGACGATCTCGGGGTTTTTGTTGTGCTCCATGGTGCTGTCCAGATAGAACAGCGGCACGATCTCAACAATACCACCCACACTGAGTGCCAGGGCGAGCACAATCAGCAGGCCCCAGACGTTTCTTTCCATTTTCTCTTGCATTGCCATTTTTTAAACTCCCCTTATGCAGACGCTGCAGCGGTTACGGAGCGTGCCTGCCGCACACTGCCCTGAGCGTTGGCCTGTATTACGGTCATGATGATGTTGAACACCATGAGCGCCGCACCCGCCAGGAAGACCATGCCGCCGACGGCGCGCATGGCATAGTAGGGGTGCATCGCTTCAACAGACTCTGCGAAGGTATAGGCCAGGGTGCCGTACTCGTCATAAGCGCGCCACATCAGACCCTGCATGATGCCGGATACCCACATGGCCACGATATAGATCACGGTGCCGATGGTGGCAGTCCAGAAGTGTGCATTGATCAGTTTTACCGACCACATCTGCACATGGAATACGTTGACCATCAGATGGTAGATGGCACCGATACCCACCATGGCAACCCAACCCAGGGCACCGGAATGCACATGACCAACAGTCCAGTCCGTGTAATGGGAGAGCGCGTTGACGGTCTTGATCGACATCACCGGCCCTTCAAAGGTGGACATGGCGTAGAAGGCCAGGGACATGATCAGGAACCGCAGAACATAATCGGTACGCAGTTTGTCCCAGGCACCCGAGAGGGTCATCATGCCGTTCACCGCGCCACCCCAGGAGGGGATGATCATGGCAAGCGAGATGGCCGCACCGAGCGAGCCGGTCCAGTCAGGCAGGGCGGTGTATTGCAGGTGGTGCGCACCCAGCCAGACATAACCGAACATCAGGGCCCAGAAGTGGATCACCGACAAACGGTAGGAGTAAACGGGGCGACCCGCCTGCTTGGGAACGAAGTAGTACATGATACCGAGGAAGCCGGCGGTCAGGTAGAAACCTACGGCGTTGTGCCCCCACCACCACTGGATCATCGCATCCTGCACGCCCGAGAAGATCGAGTAGGACGAGAACAGGCCGACCGGAATGGCCAGGCTGTTGACCACATGCAGGTAAGTGATCATCACCATCATGCCGAGGAAGAACCAGTTCGACACGTAGATGTGCGAACTCTTGCGGTTGGCCAGGGTCATGATGAAGTTGATGGCGTAGGAGAGCCATACCACGGCAATGGCGATATCGATCGGCCACTCCAGCTCGGCGTACTCCTTACCCTGGGTGATACCCAGCGGCAGGGTGATAACCGCCGAAACGATGATCAGGTTCCAGCCGATAAAGGTGAACCAGGCCAGCTTGTTGCTCCAGAGACGGACGCCGCAGGTGCGCTGTACCGAATAGAAGGCTGTTGCCATGAGAACGCAGCCGCCAAAGGCAAAAATCACTGCGTTGGTATGTAACGGACGCAGACGTCCGAAGGTGATATACGGTAAATCGAAATTAAGCACCGGCCAAGCCAACTCTGAGGCGATATACACCCCGACTAGAGCGCCTACCAACAAGTAGACTGCAGCCATGACGGTGAACCAGCGTACAACACCCAGGTCGTACTTCTGTTCAGCTACGGCGTCCATGAACCCCCCTTATTTTTACAAAGTTAAAAAAAATTACCAGGTACTGATATTCAAACCGGACAATCAGTCAGGTTATTCGCAAAAATTGGGGCTATAAGACACCCAGTAGTGATATTTGTCAAGCTCCAATCTGCGCTTTGTCAGCATTTTTATCTCTATAAACTATTGTTTAATAACATATTTATAGACCATGTGCGGGAAATGACCTACATCAATGAAATATCATATTAGATAAGGCCGATATTATTCCCCGGGTTATTCATATTAATACCCCCCAACCTGAAAGGCAGCGGACGCCCCACACACAGGTGGCCTGGGCTGATGTCGACACCATGGGCCAGCACCTCAACTCCGGCATCCAGTGCCTCGGCCAGGGTCTCGGCATAGGCCGGATCGATTTCCCAGGCCGGTTCAATTCTCTCGATACCGCTGTGGGCCACATTAAAGAACAACACCCCTCTTGCCCCCTGCCGCACCACGCCCATCAACTCCCGCAAATGTTTGCGACCCCGCGCCGTCACGGCATCGGGAAAGATACCCAGCCCCTCCCCCACCAGCAGGGTCACGTTTTTTACCTCGATATAGCAGTCAGGCAGACCGGGTTCCGTCAACAGCAGGTCGATCCGGCTCCCCTCATCGCCATACGGCCGTTCACTCAGCACCGTAGCGTAGCCACGCAGGGCCTCTATCCGGCGGTCGATGATCGCCTCCCGAACCAGGGCATTGGCCCGGCCGGTATTGATGCAGGCCAGATAGCGCTGCGCCACCTCCACCAGTTCCCAACGGTATCTCAGTTTGCGTTGCGGTGAGTTGACGTCAAGCAGCCAAACGCGACTTCCCGGCTCGGCACAATTTTTCATCGACCCGGTGTTGGGGCAGTGCGCGGTCACCTCGCTGCCATCGGCAAGCCGGACATCAGCCAGAAAGCGCTTGTAGCGCCTGAGCAGCCGCCCTTCGAGTAGATCGGGTAGGTTCATCGGCTTCTCTTCCGGGAGCCAGGACACGAGTGCGCGGGTTGCATCATCGGTTTCCTTGTGCGGTTTCGCGGGGTTTTTTGGCGATCACGGCGCCGGGAAAAACCGGCAGAGCCGCTCCCGTGAGGGAAGCTTGCTTGTAAGCATCCAATTTAATATTGCCGGGTAAAGCTGATTCAGTTTCGTAGGGTGGATAAGTGACAGCGCATCCATCATTGCCGCGGTGAGGAGTGGTACAGGGATGTACCGATAACGGAGCCGAGGATGCAATGTACCGTTTACGGACCTGATGATGGCATGCGCCTACCGGCTTGGCCAACCTACAAAAGTACTTTATCAAATTGAAGTGGTACTAATGATAAGGGGGGGCGGAGTGAATCCCGGGACCTCTCGCTGGAGAAGCCCCGGGGACAGGCGGCTTGGGTTACAGGGATTTGGCGTGCTCGGCCAGGTACTCAGCCACTCCCTCGGTGGAGCCCTTCATACCCGCCTGGCCCTGCTGCCAGCCGGCCGGGCAGACCTCGCCGTGCTCCTCGGTGAACTGCAATGCATCCACCATGCGCAGCATCTCGTCGATATTGCGTCCCAGCGGCAGGTTGTTGACCACCTGATGCTGTACCACGCCCTCGCGGTCGATCAGGAACGAGCCACGCAGGGCGATGCCGGGACCGGTGTTCAGATCGTAGGCGTTGGTGATCTCCTTGGAAATATCGGCCACCAGCGGGTATTGAACGTTGCCAATGCCGCCGTTGTTGATGGCGGTATTCTTCCACGCCAAATGTGAGAAGTGTGAATCCACCGAGACGCCGATCACCTCCACATTGCGCTTCTTGAACTCCTCCAGGCGGTGATCAAAGGCGATCAGCTCGGACGGACAGACAAAGGTGAAGTCCAGCGGATAGAAGAACAACACCACATACTTGCCCTTGTAGCTGGAGAGAGAAATCTCCGCGAAGGCGTTGTCCGGCATCACGGCGGTGGCGGTGAAATCGGGGGCGGGCTTGGTAACGAGTACACTCATTATAAAAATCTCCGGGTATCGGTTGGTTTTGTAGCAGTTAAGGGGCGGTGCTCACAGACACCGCCCAGGATTCCGGGAGGTGATCAGGCGACAGCCACTTCCACCGGATTGCTCTCCCACAGGCCGTGCTTGGTGCAGTAGGCCATGGCGCTCAGTTTCAGCCGGCTACCACTGGGTACGACATTAAACGTCACCTCGGCGTTCCCCTTGGCCCCCTCCCCGCCCAGGGTACCGGGCGGAAAACTGGCTTCCGCCAGCAGGGTCTGGCCGTTGTAGAGCTGCACCGAACGGATGTAGTGATCATGGTCATCCGGATGGGCATATTCATTGCCCATGCGCACGGTGACGCTGAACACCTCGCCCTTGCTGGCGCTGGCGGCACAGTGGATGAAGGGAGAATGGCGATCGATATAGTCTTTCTTGGCCTCTTTTTCTACCTGATCGATATCGATATAGCGGTTGACTACTGGCATGGCTTAATTCCTCTGTGAATCTACTGCTTGGGTATTTGTGCTTAAAAGTAACTACTCACCCGGTCTGACAAGTGATTGGTTACGCTTAAAATATCTCTTACATCATCATTTATGTTGTTATTCTGTCTAGTGACTTGCCTTCTGTCAACAAAAAAAACAAAATGGCAACATTAATGTTTTCATGTTGTCCTTTCGGGCATAGAGGTCTGTCCCATGATCACCAACCTGGTCGGTAACCGGATCCGCGAGATACGCGCCCGGCGCAAGATCACTCAGCAACAACTGGCCGACAGCGCCAACATCCCCCGTGCCACCCTGGCGACCATCGAGAAGGATGAGTCCAACCCCAGCCTGGCGGCCGTCCACAAGATCGCGGTGGCGCTCCACTGCACCATTGATGACCTGCTGGAGAAACAGCACGACCGGGTGGAGGTGATCCACCACGCGGACATGGGCCGGGTCGAATCGGGTGACGGCAACTACCGCGCCACCACCGTCTCCCCTCTGGGCAACCCCGCCTACAGCCAGCAACTGTTCACCCTGGCGGCCGGAGCCAGCTACATCGGCAAGCCCCACCCCCCGGGAAGCGAGGAGTACCTCTTCATCCTCGAGGGAGCGGTCACCCTGGAGGTGGCCGGAGAGCGAATCGCACTGAAGCGGGGTGACAGTGCCCATTTCCGCGGCAACATCCATCACAACTATCACAATCCCGGTAGCACGGCAGCGCGGGGCATGGTGACGATCGTCGAGGTACCGGCAGCGAGCGATTCTTTCTGAGGGGCTTCGGCGGTCTTCATTTTCCTATAAACTCCGCGTAGACCTCTGTGCCACCTATCAACACGCTGCCGGTGCAAGACCCCATGGGAAAAAAAAGCGGTTTTTTTATACTGATGGTATTGATCCTGTCTGCCGCGCTCGGCTGGCAGGTCTATCAGCGGCTGTTGGAATCCGGCCAAAAATTCTCCTCGCGCGACATGGCGACCCGGCCAATTCCGGTCGAGGTGGCATCGGTTCAACAGGACAGCATCCAGCAGCAGCGTACCTTCTCCGGCACCCTTCAGGCACAGACCGAGACCGTGGTGGCCCCCAAGGTCAGCGGCCGCATAGAGCAGCTGAACGTGGATCTGGCCGACCTGGTCTCCCCCGGCCAGGTGGTGGCACAGCTGGACAATGATGAATATGTGCAGTTGGTGCGCCAGGCAGAGGCGGAGCTGGCGGTGGCGCGGGCCAACCTGGCCGAGGCGCAGAGCCAGCTGAAAATAGCCGAGCGTGAACTGCAACGGATAGACAAGCTGCGTCAGCGTGGCGTCAGTTCCGAGTCCCAGAGCGATGCCGCCAAGGCCGACCAGCTGACAAAACAGGTTCACGTGGAGGTGACCCGGGCGCAGGTCACCAGGGCAGAGTCGGCGCTGGAAGGTGCCCGCATCCGGCTCGGCTATACCACGGTCACCGCCAGTTGGCGTGGCGACAGCGAACAGCGGGTGGTAGCGGAGCGCTATGTCGATGAAGGAGAAACCGTCAGCGCCAATACCCCGCTGCTGCGCATCGTGGAACTCGACCCGATCACCGTGGTGTTCTTTGTCACCGAACGGGATTACGCCTTGCTGCAACAGGGTCAGAGCGCCAACCTGACAACCGACGCTTACCCGGGCGAATCCTTTAGCGGTACCGTAGTTCGCATCTCCCCGGTGTTTCGTGAAAGCACCCGCCAGGCGCAGGTGGAACTGCGGGTTACAAACCCCCTGCTGAGACTCAAACCGGGCATGTTTGTGCGCGTCACGGTGACCCTGGAGCAGGCGGACGACGCCGTTATCATTCCGGAACAGGCGCTGATTACCCGGGATGGCAGGAGCGGTGTGTTTGTCGTCTCCACTGATGGCGAAACAGTCAACTGGCGACCGGTGACGCTTGGCATTCAGCAAGGCAGCCGGGTGCAAGTCACGGGTGAGCCACTCACGGGACAGGTGGTGGTCCTGGGCCAGCAACTGCTGGATGACGGTTCCCCTATCCGCATCGCCCGGGAAGCCACGGGTACCCGTCCATGAACCTGGCCCGGGCAAGCGTACGCCGTCCCGTCTTCACCAGCATGCTGGCGTTGATCGTGGTGGTGCTGGGTTCCGTGGCCCTGAGCCGCCTGCAGATCGACCTGTTGCCCAGCATAGAGCTACCCACCCTCACCGTCCGCACCGAATATGAAGGGGCCGATCCGATGGTCATGGAACGGCTGGTGACCCAGATCGTGGAAGAGATCATCGCCACCGTGCCGGGGGTGGAGGAGATGACCTCCAACTCTTACGAGGGCAACAGCCGGGTGAGGGTCAGCTTCGGCTGGGGCACCGATATCGACAACACGGCGGTCGAGGTACAAGCCACCCTGGAGGATGAGGTCAGCGAGTTGCCCGACGACGTTGTCGGACCCCGGGTGAGCAAATTCGACGTCGACAGCTATCCGGTGGTGATCCTGGGCATCTCCAGCAAACTGGACCCGGTGGAACTCACCCAGATCATCGAGCAGCAGATCCGCTACCGTTTCGCCCGCGTGCCGGGCGTGGCCCAGGTGGACCCGTGGGGCGGCTTCAACCGCGAGGTGCGGGTGGAACTGGACCCGGCCAAGCTCAACGCCCTGGGCCTGCCCCTGAACGACATGCTGTCGACCATCCGCGATGCCAACCTCGACCTGCCGGCCGGCAAGATAGAACAGGGACGCTATCAGGTCACGCTGCGCGCCCCGGCCGAGTTTATCGATCTGGAGCAGATTCGCGATACCGTGGTGGCCCAGCGCGAGGGGGCGGTGATCACCCTCGGCCAGATCGCGCGGGTCCGCGACACCTATGAAAAACCGACCCGCGTCATCCGCGTCAACGGCGAACAGGGGGTGCGCGTCGCCATCCGCAAGCAGTCCGGCGCAAATACCGTAGAGGTGGCGCGCCGGGTGCTGCAGGAGGTGGCGGCGGTCAACCTGGCCTTCCCGCAGATCCACATCACCCCGGTGATCAATCAGGGAAACTTCATCGAGCGTGCCATTGCCAACGTGGCCCGGTCGGTGCTGTACGGCGGCTCCCTGGCGATCCTGGTTCTGCTGTTCTTCCTGCGCAACCTGCGCAGTACTCTGGTGATCTCCCTGGCCATCCCGATCTCCATGCTCGCCACCTTCGGCCTGCTCTACTTCGGCGGCTTCACCCTCAATCTGATGACCCTGGGCGGCCTGGCACTGGGTGTGGGCATGATGGTGGACAGCTCGGTGGTGGTGCTGGAGAACATCTTCCGGCGCCAGCAGGAGACCGCCGACTCTCCCACGGCGGCGGCCATCAAGGGGACCGGAGAAGTGGCCTCGGCGGTGGTCGCCGGTACCGTCACCACCCTGGTGATCTTCCTGCCGCTGATCTTCGTGCGCGGGGTTTCCGGGGTGCTGTTCAAGGAACTCGCCTATGTGGTCATGTTCGCCCTGTTCTGCTCCCTGCTGGTCTCCCTGAGCCTGGTGCCGATGCTCGGTTCGCGGCTGCTCAAACAACATCCGGTGGCCAGCGGGACCGGCTGGCGGGCCCGCCTGGCGGCCCGTGCCGGGGCCGGTTTCGAGGCGATGGAGAACGGCTATCGCGACCTGCTGGCGCGGGTGCTGCACCTGCGCCTGGTCACCGTACTCCTGGCGCTGTTACTGTTCGTCGCCAGCCTGTTTCTGGCACCCTGGATCGGCACCGAGTTCATGCCGCCCAGCGATGAGGGCGAGGTCCGTATCAGCGGCGAGATGGAGGTGGGTACCCGTCTGGGCCTGATCGACCGACAGAGCCGATTGATGGAGGAGATCGTCTACGCCGCGGTCCCGGAAAGCGTCTCCTCGGTGGTCAGCATCGTCACCTCGGGCTCCCGGGGCAGCTCCAGGGCGATCGCCGAGATCCGCCTTTCCCTGCGGCCGGCCACCCAACGCGACCGTTCCAACCAGGAGATCGCCAATGACCTGCGCCGCCAGCTGGAGAACCGGATCCCCGGCTTGAAGATCCGGGTGCGCGCACCCCAGGGACAGTTCCTGCTGGAACGCCTGCTGGCGAGCGTGGAGGGCGTCACGGTGGAGGTGCGCGGATTCGACCTGGACACCCTCGCCCTGCTGGCACAACAGGTCTCCTCGGCCGTCGCCGACGTCAGCGGTGTGACCGATGTGGAGCTGAGTCGCGAAGCGGGCATCCCACAGCAGGAGATCCATGTCAAACGGGACAAGATCAGCGACCTGGGACTCAGCGTGCGCGACGTGACCCAGGCGATCGAAACCGCCGTGGCCGGTTCCCGGGCGGGCGAATTCCGCGTCGAGGGGAACTCCTACCGGATCCTGGTGCAACTGGAGGATGCGGAAAAGCGCTCCCTGGAAGAGATCCTCGACCTGACCCTGCGCACTCCCGGCGGTGAGCTGGTGGTGCTGCGCAATCTGGTGGAGACCGCCCCGGGCGAGGGCCCGGCCACCATCGAGCGCAAGGACCAGCAGCGGCTGATCACCGTCACCGCCAACGTGGCGGATCGGGACCTGGGTTCGGTGGCCGCCGATATTCAGACCCGGCTCAACCAGATCCCGCGCCCCATGGGCTATGACCTGCTGATCGCCGGCAACTTCGAAGAGCAGCAGAAGGCTTTTGGCGAACTGCTGGTCTCCCTGCTGCTGGCGCTGCTGCTGGTCTACATGGTGCTGGCCTCCCAGTATGAATCACTGGGCGATCCGCTGGTGGTGATGCTGTCGGTGCCGCTGGCGGCCATCGGCGTCCTGCTCACCCTGTTCCTCACCGACACCACCCTGAATCTGCAGTCGGCCATCGGCTGCATCATGCTCGGCGGAATCGTGGTCAACAATGCCATCCTGCTGGTGGACCAGGCCGGCCGGCTGCGCCGCTCGGGGTTGGCTACCGACGCGGCGCTGGCCGAGGCGGGACGGCGCCGTCTACGGCCGGTGCTGATGACCACCCTGACCACCATCCTGGCGCTGCTGCCGCTGGCGTTCGGTATCGGCGAGGGCGCCGATGCCCAGGCGCCGCTGGCGCGGGCGGTGATCGGCGGGCTCAGTGTCTCCACTCTAATCACCCTGGTGCTGATCCCGGCCGTCTACTCCCTGTTCCACCGCCACGCCAAGCCGCTTGCAGCACACCGGTGAGGGCTCGCGCAAGGTAACTACTCACGGGGTGATTGTCCTGCCTTGCCCGGGCCCTAAGTCCGCCGGCCACAGGGCACCCCCCTGCCGTCGCCTGTGGGGGACGGGATTACCCCGCCATCAGCGCCCGCCAGGCGGCCAGTAGTCCGAACAGCAGGAAGATCGCCCCGCCGATGCGGTGCAGCCAGTGCAGCGGCAGGCGCTGCAGCAAAGTACGTCCGGCCCAAACTCCGAGCGCCGAGACCAGCACCAGTGCGGTGGTGGCACCGAGCCACACCGGCAGCGGCGCCAGGCTGCCGGCCAGCCCCGCCACCGCGATCTGTGTCTTGTCGCCGAATTCGGCCACCAGGATCAGCAGCAGGGTGGTGAAAAAAATGCCGTGTCCCGGCCGCTCGGCTACCGCCTCGTCATCGTCCGACTCCCGGCTCATCAGCGCATGGATGCCGAAGCCGCCGAACAGCAGCGCTACGATCCCGGCCATCAGCCGTTCCGGCACCCAGGCCGCCACCCCGGCACCGAACAGCACCGCCAGCAGATTGAGCACCACGAAGGCCAGCGACGCCCCGAGGATAACCGGCCAGTGGCGGTGCCGCGCGGCCAGCGTCATGCAGACCAGTTGGCTCTTGTCACCGATCTCCGCCAGGGCGATCAGGGTGAAGGTGGAGAGGGAAACGGTAACGGATTCGGGTGTAACCATAAATGCAATGAGCGACCAGTGACAATCGCCGCATTGTACAGGCACCGTCACCGCGGCGCGTGCTCAAATCCATCGATATGCCAACAATCTTTTGGTTCAGATGTACTAGACTTTCGGGTAGTGATCTTTCAGTCGCCATGCGGCCAGGTACCAGCGCATGCGACCGTGAAGCGCCCCGGCAAACCGCCCCACGGGGTCCATCCCGTACCGGCAAGCGACAAGCTGCGGGAGAATAAACAAAACGATCTGTCGAATCTGTCGTGAAATACCCGGAGCCCGTCAGGGCCACAGATCTTCCATCTGGCACAGCTTGGGTGCTTGCAGCACAGGAGGTCAGATTTGAATCAGGCAATCACATTCAATATCGAATCACACCGATTCCTCGGACCCGATGGTCAGCCGGAAGGTAATCTACCCCCCCTGGCAGAGGACCGGGACGCCCTGCACGCCCTCTATCGCAACATGGTGCTGACCCGTCTCTACGACGAGCGCGCCATTGCCCTGCAGCGTACCGGCCAGATCGGCACCTTCGCCTCCTCCCTCGGGCAGGAGGCGATCGGCGCCGGTGTCGGCCACGCCATGCGCCCGGAAGACATCATCATCCCCAGCTTCCGCGAGAACGGCGCCCTGCTGTTCCGCCACTTCCGCATCCGCGATCTGCTGCTCTACTGGGGCGGTGACGAGCGCGGCATGGCCAACCCGGAGCTGGGAGACGACTTCCCCATCTGCGTCCCCATCTCCACCCACACCACCCAGGCCGCCGGCGTGGCGTTTGCGGTCAAGTACCGCAAGCAGCCCCGGGTGGTGGTCTGCCTGCTGGGGGACGGCGGCACCTCCAAGGGGGACTTCTACGAGGCGATCAACCTGGCCGGCATGTGGCACCTGCCGCTGGTGTTCGTCATCAACAACAACCAGTGGGCCATCTCGGTGCCGCGCGCCATCCAGACCCGGTCGGAGACCCTGGCGCAGAAGGCGATCGCCGCCGGCATCCCCGGCCTGCAGATCGACGGTAACGACGCCCTCGCGGTGCGCCACTTCGTGGCCGAGGCGATCGAGACCGCGCGCAACGGCGGCGGCCCGACGGTCATCGAGGCGCTCAGCTACCGGCTCTGTCACCACACCACCGCCGACGATGCCACCCGCTACCGCTCCGACGAGGAGCTGCAGGCGCACTGGAAACTGGAGCCGGTGGCCCGCCTGAAACGGTTCATGATGAATGCCGACATGTGGAGCGAGTCACAGGAGGACGAACTGATCCGGGCATGCAAGGAGGAGATCGAACAGGAGGTGCGCCATTACCTCGACAGCGAACCCCCCAAACCGACCAGCATGTTCGATTCCCTCTATGCCGAACTGCCTGGGGAACTGCGGGACCAGCGCCGCCTGGTCGAAAGCGGGGTCGCGGGCAAGGAGTCGAACAATGACTGACATCACCCTGGTCGAGGCGGTCAATCTGGCCCTCATGCACGAGATGGCGCGGGATCCCGACATGGTGGTCCTGGGACAGGATATCGGCATCAACGGCGGCGTATTCCGCGCCACCGTCGGACTGCTGGAGAAATACGGCGAGGAGCGGGTGCTGGACACCCCGCTGGCAGAGAACATGATCGTCGGCGCGGCGGTGGGCATGGCCGCCCAGGGACTGCACCCGGTGGCCGAGATCCAGTTCATGGGCTTCATCTATCCCACCATCGACCAGATGGTGAGCCACGCCTCGCGCCTGCGCAACCGCACCCGCGGCCGCATCACCTGCCCGATGGTGCTGCGCGCCCCCTACGGCGGCGGTATCCACGCCCCCGAACACCACTCCGAGAGCACCGAGGCGATGTTCGCCCACATCCCCGGCCTCCGCGTGGTGATCCCCTCCTCCCCCACCCGTGCCTACGGCCTGCTGCTGGCGGCGATCCGCAATCCTGACCCGGTGGTGTTCCTGGAGCCGAAGCGGGTCTACCGGCTGATGAAACAGGCGGTGGAGGACAATGGCGAGGCGCTGCCGCTGGACACCTGTTTCGTGCTGCGCCCGGGCAGCGACATCACCCTGGTGAGCTGGGGAGCGATGCTGCACGAGACCCTGCAGGCGGCCGAGCAGCTGGCCGACGAGGGGATCGATGCCGAGGTGATCGACCTGGCCACCATCAAGCCGATCGACATGCAGACCATCCTGGAATCGGTTGGCCGCACCGGCCGCTGTGTCATCGTGCAGGAGGCGGCCCGCACCTGCAGCGTCAGCGCCGAGATCGCCGCCCGCCTGGCCGAGGAGGGCCTGATGTCCCTGTTCGCGCCGATCCGCCGGGTCACCGGGTTCGATACGGTGATGCCGATGTTCCGCCTGGAGGGGCACTACATGCCGAGTACCGAACGTATTCTCAGTGCGGTCAGACAGACCATGGAGTTCGCATGAAAAATCGTCAGGAGAGCCGATTTTCAAGGCCGAAGGCCGCCCGTCAGGGTGCGGCACAGGGAGGTGCCGCATGAAGCTATTCAACTTGCCCGACCTGGGCGAAGGACTGCAGGAGGCGGAGATCGTCTCCTGGCAGGTGAAACCCGGCGACACTGTCCAACAGGGGCAGCTGCTGCTGTCGGTGGAGACCGCCAAGGCGATTGTTGAGATCCCCTCACCCGAGGCCGGCGTCATCGCCAAATGTTACGGCGAGGATGGCGACATCGTGCAGGTGGGTGATCCCCTGGTGGAGTTCCGGGTCGCGGGCGAAGCCGCGGCGACGGAATCGGCCAAACCGGCCCGGGAGGACAGCGGCACGGTGGTGGGCGAGGTCAAAAGCGGCACCGGGGTGATCAAGGAGCGGGCCAGCGAGATCACCAGCCGCGGCGGCGGCGGGATCAAGACGACGCCGGCGGTGCGGGCCCTGGCCAGGCAACTGGATGTGGACCTCTCGATCGTCACCCCCACTGGCCCCAAGGATACGGTCACCGCCACCGATGTACAGCGGGTGGCCCGGATCCTCGCCGAGGTCGGCCCCATGGAGTTGCTGCGCGGGGTTAGACGTTCCATGGCGCGCAGCATGGCCCAGGCGCACGCCGAAGTGGTGCCGGTGACCCTGTTCGACGTGGTGGATATCCAGCACTGGAAGGCGAATGAAGACGTCTCCGTGCGGCTGATCCAGGCGATCCTGGCGGCCTGCGAGGCGGAGCCGTCACTGAACGCCTGGTACGACGCCCATGCCATCGGCCGACGCCTGCTGAAAAAGGTGCACCTGGGCATCGCCACCGACACCTCGGACGGCCTGTTTGTCCCGGTCATTGCAGATGTCGGCCAGTATGCCGCCGGCCAACTGCGGGAGGAGCTGAACCGCCTCAAACAGGCGGTCAAGGAACGCAGCATCGCTCCGGACAAGCTGCGCGGCAACACCTTCACCCTCTCCAACTTCGGCACCATCGCCGGCCGCCACGCCAATCCCGTGGTGGTGCCACCCACCGTGGCCATCCTCGGCGCCGGACACAGCTACGACGCCGTGGTCCCGGTGAACGGCACAGCGGCGGTGCACCGGCTGCTGCCGCTGTCGCTCACCTTCGACCACCGGGCGGTGACCGGCGGCGAGGCGGGGCGCTTCCTCGGTGTGGTTATGGTGTCGCTGAGCGAGTAACGGCAGGACGCTGATTTACTTCCCCATTGCGGAGGGGGCCAGCACCGGAGGGGAGAACTGAAAGGCCTGTTCGCGGCTACCCGGCCCCATGCCGAGGCGGACCGCCTTAACTGCCTTCCACCAGGCGGTCGACGAAGTGGTGGATAACGCTCTCCGCGGCCGGCGGCAACGCGGTGAACTCGGCGGTGACCTCGTACCCATGATCACGCGGTGTGGTGGAAAGCACCTTGGCGTAGATCTCCTCCGCGTCACTGGAGAGCAAGTTATCCAGGAAAGAGAGTTTCACTTCGTGTATCCGCTCCATTGGATAAGCCACGCGGCCGCGCAGACCGTGGTAGCTGAGGTCGAGGGCGTGACCGAGATAGCGTTTCCTGGAGACCCCCTTGCCCCGTACGATATGGAAATGGAACGGAAAGTCGACATCAACGCGCGGACCGCTGCGCACTTCTCGGCTCGGTACCCGCAGCAGTGCCGGCCGGGTGACCGCCCGTAACTCGTAGAGATTCACCGGGTCGCGCATGCCCTTGATATAGACCCGACGCGGCCTGGCAACCTCTATCGACCGCTCGGCGAGTCCGAAGCTGTTCTCGCTGAGCAGGATCTGACCGCGTAGCGAATGCGCCTCCACCCGCGAGGCGAGGTTGACCTGGTCGCCAATGACCGTGAATTCACTGTGGTACTCCGAACCGACATTGCCCACCACCACCTCACCGGTGTTGACACCGATACCCATGTAGAGACTCGGCAGTCCCATATCGCGATTGACCTGGTTGAATTCGTCCATCGCGCACTGCATTTCGGTGGCACAGCGCAGGGCGTTGAGTAGATCATCGTCACCTGCCTCCGGCAGACCGAAGAGCACCATGATGGCATCGCCCATGAACTTGTCCACCAGGCCATGATGCGCGTGAATGATGTGGTTCATGCGCGTAAAATAGCGGTTCAGCAGACCGATCAACTCGGTGGGCGGCAGTTGCCCGGCAATCTGCGTGAAACCACGCAGGTCCGAGAACAGAATAGTCACCTGCCGGGTCCTGACTTCGCTGTCGATAACCCGGTGGGTGGCCAGGGCATTCTCGATGGTATGAAACAGCTCGAGTCGTCCCCGCGCACTCAGTTTTTCGCCCGGGCTTGCGCGCGCCAATTGATCGAGAAAACGGTTGATTGCCTGTCGGGCTCGTTGACTTTCCATTGCCATCTGTTTCCCTGCCACCGCCTGAATTTTGGGTGGGTTTGGATTAGCCGATAAGCCGCGTCGGATTGCCGACCATCAATGACTCAAGTGTAGTCTGAATTCCGTTCTGAAGTGTGGCCGCCCTGTGCCGTGTGGCCACCAAATCAACCCTCCTGTTGACCTGAGTTTTACACACGCCGCCCCGTTGGGCAGTCAATACAAGCGGCATGCCAAAGCCCGGCGGGAGCATTGACGATAAAGATGGGAACCCATGGAAAAACCCGGCGTTTACATGGTTGAAGATCTCGCGTTATCCCCGTTTAATCAACCCGTCGCAGCCTTTCCCAGCCACTCGACGAGCGGGATCGCAAAGCGTAGCATGGCAACCTTGAATGCTGGCGGATCGGGCCGCCATACCCGCGCCGCCAACGCTCGACATCCGGCCGACAAAATCCGGTATCATCGCTCGCCGCCTAAACGGAATTAACAACAACAATGTCCACCACCCATCGCACCTTCTGGAGGGGATTTCTCGATTGCAGCCCTTTCATCCTGGTGGTCGCCCCGTTCGGCCTGCTGTTCGGGGTGGCGGCCGGGGAGACCGGTCTCGATCTGATCCAGACCATGTCGATGACCGTGCTGGTGATCGCCGGGGCCGCGCAATTTACCGCGCTGGCACTGCTGGATGATCACACGCCCACCTTCATCGTCATTCTGGTCTCCCTGGCGGTAAACCTGCGTATGGCGATGTACTCCGCCGCGCTGGTACCCCACCTCGGGAAGGCGTCGCTGAGAACCCGCCTGCTGGCCTCCTATTTCATGGTCGACCAGACCTTTGCGGTTTCCATCAGGCAGTACGAACACGCCCCCGAGCGACCGATAACAGAGAAGCTGGCCTACTATTTCGGCGCCGCCGCCAGCATCTGCCCGTTCTGGTACGGTTTCTCCCTGCTGGGTGCGCTGATCGGCAAGTCGATTCCGGAATCCTACGCGCTCGACTTCGCCATCCCGATCTGCTTTATCTCCCTGGTGGCGCCGATGCTGCGCAGCCTGCCCCACCTGGCGGCGGCACTGACATCGGTCACCCTGGCGCTGTTGCTGGCCTGGATGCCTTACAACCTCTGGTTGCTGGTGGCCGCGGTGGGCGCGATGATGACCGGTGCGCGGACCGAGCTGTGGGTGAAGGAGCACTAGTGCTCCGTCAACGTGATAATTACGGATTCAGCGTCCCTGTGGCGTTTTGCAGCAAGGCGCAGTGCGCCGGCAATGTCGGGTTTCCTTGTCAAGCGCTGCAACGCGGCTGCGGAACGCCACAGGGACGCCCGAAGGGTGAGCTTGTCAGCGCCCATGGACGGCGTTGCGCCTCTTGCCAAGGGAGCCGGCCATTGCCGGCGAGGCGCGCCTTGCCATGAACGCTGACAAGCTCACTGAACTCGCAATTATCACATTGACGGAGCACTCAGCATGAGCCCGGACAACGGCACCATCTGGATCGTTATCATCGGCCTTGGCATCGGCACCTACCTGATCCGTCTCTCCTTTCTCGGCCTGATCGGTGGGCGCCCGCTGCCGGAATGGCTGTTGCGTCATCTGCGTTATGTGGCGGTCAGCGTCATTCCGGCACTGATCACCCCGCTGGTGATCTGGCCGAATGCCACCGGCGGTCAACCCGAACCGTCCCGGTTGCTGGCCGCCTTGGCCGTGTTGATCGTGGGTGTCTGGTGGAACAACGTAATTGGCGCCATCGCGGCGGGTATGCTGACCCTGTATGGCGTGCAATTTATCATCGGATCCATGTAAAACCTTTGCCCCAGTGAAATACTCAACTATTATTTTTGATGCATTGAGCAATGCGTCAGCCCCGACGGGCAGAGGAGGAATACCATGACTTTACGACTCGGCGACGAAGCCCCTGATTTCGTTGCGGAATCCACCCACGGGAAGATCAAGTTTCACCAATGGCTCGGCAACGGCTGGGCAATCCTGTTCTCCCATCCCAAGGACTTCACCCCGGTCTGCACCACGGAACTGGGCTATCTGGCGGGCCTGAAGCCCGAATTCGACAAACGCAACTGCAAAATCCTCGGTCTCAGCGTGGACCCGGTGGAAGACCACCAGCGCTGGGCCAAGGATATCGAGGAAACCCAGGGTCACGCCCTGAACTATCCGTTAATCGGTGACACCAACCTGAAGGTGGCCAAGCTCTACGACATGATCCATCCCAATGCCGGCGACGACGCCCGTTCCCGGACCGCGGTGGACAACGCAACCGTGCGCTCGGTATTCATTGTCGGTCCGGACAGGAAGATCAAGGTGATGCTCACCTATCCCATGAGCACCGGACGCAATTTCGATGAGATCCTGCGGACCCTGGACTCCTGTCAACTGACCGCCGCATACCAGGTCGCCACACCGGTGAACTGGCATATGGGTGAAGACGTCATCATTGTTCCGGCCGTCTCGGATGAAGACGCCAAGCGGAACTTCCCCGAGGGGTGGAAGGCCCCCAAACCCTACATGCGCATCGTGCATCAAACGCAACTCAAACACTGAGTATTGAGTGCGCTTCCTCCTGGCCTGACGCCCCAATGGGGCGTCAGCGGGGGGAAGAGCGTGGAAGAAACAGCCGCGCGAGGAGATCCTCGCGGCGATCGAGTTTCTGATTACGGGCATTTAGCGAGCCTGCAAGAGTTCGGTCGGGGTAACAACTGGAAGTAGTTGTTACCCCGACCGAACTCTTGCGTTCCACCGCGAACCTCGCCGCTGCGTCCTGATCTAACTCAGTAATCATCCATTTACCCGATCGTTGCAAAAATCGACCTGTAGGAGGCCCACCCCGTGCCGAAATCGCGGCGGGGCGCCGCGCCTACGGGTGCAATGCTGGACTTCACCAGCGGTGCATTCCAGGAAACTATGCAACATGTCTGTTTCATCCGGCGGATAACCGGGCGAAACAAATCATTGGACCATGATGAATGCAGCTAGTGGGTTTAGCCCTTGCATAGCGGCATTCAGCAACGCACGCCACCCTCGATGGAGGCGCCATGAAAGACGGAAAGTCCGATTTTATTCTTGCCTGCACACTGGAGGAGCTTGAGGCCAAGGGCCGCCTGCTGGTTACCGGCCGCCATCGCCCGGTGCTCATCGTCCATGATCGTGGTCAGGTTTTTGCGCTGGACAACCGTTGTCCCCACATGGGCTTCCCGCTGGACCGCGGCAGCGTCGAGGATGGCATCCTGACTTGCCACTGGCACCATGCGCGCTTCGATCTCTCAAGCGGCTGCACGTTCGATTTGTGGGCCGACGATGTGCCCAACTGTCCGGTCGAGGTACGCGGTGCCGAGGTATGGGTCAAGCCCGCCTTCGGCTATCCCGACCCGACGGCGCACTGGCGCCGGAGGCTCGACGACGGTATGGCCCATAACCTCGGCCTGGTTATCGCCAAGGCGATACGCGGCCTGCTCGCGGCCGGTGTGGCTCCGGTCGATATCCTGCGTCAGGCGGCCCTGTTCGGCGCCCGCAACCGGGATGGCTGGGGAACCGGCATGACGATCCTCACCGCCCTTGGCAATCTGTTGCCCCTGCTGCCGGAGGAAGAGACCTGTCTGGCGCTGTTCCACGGCGTGCGGCGTGTGGCGGGTGACTGCACCGACCGGGCCCCGCGCCGCGATCCCGCGCCGATGACGAGCATGCCGGAGACCACCCAACTGAAGCGCTGGCTGCGCCGTTGGAACGCGGTGCGTCACCGCTCCGGGGCGGAGCGAACGGTACACACGGCAATCGCCGCCGGCACCTCGGCCACGGCGCTGGCGGACCTCCTGTTCACGGCCGAGACCGACCGTATCTTCGCCGATGGCGGCCACTCCCTCGACTTCATCAACAAGGCGTTCGAATGCCTGGATCTGATCGGCTGGGAGCACGCCGCGGCCGTGCTGCCGACCGTCATCGGGCAGATGGTGGTCGCCCGCGGAGCCGAGGAATCCCCGGAATGGCGCCAGCCGACAGACCTGGTTTTACTGCTGGAGAGCGCTGCCAACGAACTGAAGACAAGCGAACTGCAGACATGGGCGGCGATGAAGCGCGACCAAGCACCATGGCACCACCACGCCGCCCTGGCACAAACACTGCTCGACGCCGAGCCGGCCGGCATCGTGGACGCGCTCAAGGCGGCGATCCGCGCGGGGGCCACCGGCACCGACCTCGGGCGCGCGCTCGCCTACGCCGCGGCCTTGCGCATCGCCCGCTTCGGCATCTCCAACGAGCATGGCGACTGGGAGACCGCACACCATGCCTTCACTTACTGCCACGCGCTGCATCAGGCGATCAAACGTATCGAAGCTGGAGCCAACGACGCGACGACGCATCCCGAGGTGGTGCGCGGTCTCTTCCACGGTGCCATGGCGGTCTATCTCACCCGCTATCTCAATGTGCCGCCGGCAGCGCTTCCCGGGGAGCACGGCAACCGACTGGATGATCTACCCACGGAGCCCAGCACCCTGCTGACGCAACTCCTGGATAGCTTTGACCGCCAGCGCCAGGTTGACGCGGCGGCGCGACTGGTGGCCCGTTACCTGCTGCTCGGCCACCCGCCCGATCCACTCATCGTGACCCTGAGCCGGGCACTGTTGCGCGAGGACGCCGGCTTCCACGCCTACCAGTTACTCGAAGCGGGGGTGCGGCAGTTCCAGGAGTGGGGCAACCACGACACCGGCCGACACATCCTGGTCGCGGTGGTCCGTTACCTGGCGGCCCACTCCCCGACCGAACGCGCCAATTACCAGACCACCGAGATCGCCCGCCGACTCCTTGGCGGCCGCGCACTCCATGAATAAACCGCGGAGCGTCAACTCTGGGCACATCCTGCCTGAGGGGATTCGGATGGAATTCGGGGTCAGAGGGGAATGCTACTTAGTTAAGCTTTTTAGGATGGCCATATAGGCGTATTTCTTCCCTCGCAAGTTGACGTGATTTTGTCAGCAACGGGAAGGGTTTAGGTCTTCGTTTTATCGCGCGAGGCTCAACACGACCCGGCTGCTTTCCGGTCCGTTGCTGAGCGATCAGGCTGAAAAATACGGATAATTTTTCATAGTCATCACTCCCATATTCACTCCATCGCCACCCAACCCATAACTGCAAAGTGTGTTTAAAACTGAGTTGGCGAGGTAGGATATCGGCTAACAGAGCAGCCTGCGCCATCAGTAAGCGAATCAGGTTGTAGGCCAGCAAATAGACCCATATTTCTTTTTCCGCCATCTCTGGCGAGCGGCAACTCAACATTTCCATGCCCAGTGTTGTCTTGATGTTGCGGAAATCCAACTCGACATGCCAACGCTCTCTATAGAGTATCTTCAGCGCTGCTTTACTCGTACGTTTCGGACAACACAGGGTGGTCACCAACAGTTTGCCTCCAGTCATCAACTCGCGGACTTTCAACGTCGCCGGAGCCAGATCATACTCAGTCTGACTCATCCAATCAGGTTTGCGCTTCGGCTTGCACAGCTCGATCAGGTGATCACGCTCACCCAGCCGGTGGCCTCGCCTGAAGTCTGTGCTGCGCCGCCGTGATCCCTGTTGCTCAAAGACCGCATCCACGCCCAGTTGCTGTAACTGACACAGCAGAAAATAGGTGGCATAGAAGGCATCGCCGAGCAGAATATCGCCCGATTCCAAGGTGTCGAGTATCGATCTGAGCAAAGTTTGCTCGTCGCTGCCCTTTCCCCGGCAAGGCCCCAGGGCGGCATTGAGTACGGCTCCACTGCCCAAACAGATCATGCCGACCAAGCGACACTGGGGGAATCCAAGGCCGGGCTGTTGACTGTTGGGCTGAGGATAAACCGACTGGTTGCGTTGGGTGTCGGGTAGCGCAACGGTGGTACCATCCACCAAGCGGATTGGTCGACCCTGCCAGCGCCATTTCAAGGGTGTTGATCTGCTCATTAGACGCCCTGTGTGGAGAGTCAAACTCGAGATCATCTCCAATGGCAAGCGTGATCGTGCCTGGCAGTAGGCCCCCGTATGAGTACTGCAGGTTGGCAATCCTCCTACCAATCGCTTGATGGCGGCATCGTCGACGGCCTTTTGACAAGAGCGGTCCGCACTCATTGCCTGTGCCAGAAACATCGACAGGGTCTCCGTGGGCGGGAATAATCGTTCGCGATGCTCAGGCAACAAGGATTCGACTCGATCCAGAAACTCTGGGCCGGTGATCAAGTTGAAAAATTCATAGGAGTCACTGTTTTTAGCTCGACGGCTAACAATTTTTTGTTGCTGTAGGCGGACGTGTTGACTAGGATGCATGTAGGCTGGTTCCTTCGGTGACAGGTGTTCGTTTGGTGACTGCATCATATCACCGGAACCAGCCTTTTTTCTGCTATTACAGTCAGTTATCGCTTAACTAAGTAGCATTCGGGTCAGAGGGGAATGGCACTTAATTAAGCCAAGAACCACCGTCATCCCGGCGCAGGCCGGGATCCAGACTGCTTGATGGTGGCGGTATTCCTGGATTCCGGCCTGCGCCGGAATGACGAAAATCCTGCAATTCGCCTTAAGTAAGTGCCATTCGGGTCAGAGTAACAATTGGAAGTAGTTGTTACGCTGACCTCGAACTCTGCCGAACTCTCTGGCTAATCATCCAGAGCCAGCAGGCTCTCCCCGGCAACCTCGCGCACATCGGCGTTCTCGTCATTCAGCAAGGGGGCGATGAAGATCCTCGCATCGCGGCTGTGACTCAGCGCCAGGTAGTGACAGGCATCGCCACGCACCCGTGGATCCGCATGTCGGGTCAGTTCTCCAATTTGTGGAATATATTCCTGCAACAGCGGCTGGCCTTGGTACTCCTCCATGATCACACCAATACCCAGGCGCACATTGATCCTGGCATCGGCATCATCAAGCAGTTCGATCACCCGTGCCATGACGCCGGCGTCCTTGGCAATCATCGCCAAGACCCGCTCCATCTCGCCTTCAGCCAGCATGGCCTCGATATAATCCCGGATTCCATCCGCTGAGGCAGACGTCTGCGCCCACTGCCGCAACTCCGCCAGGCTGCGCTGCCCGGTGAGTTCGAAGGGACCGATACGCATCCAGGGCACCGAGCGCACACCCAGTTGTTGCACAACCTCGGGGCGTTGCTCCAGATTGATCACTTCGAGTTTTGACAGCACACCCTGCTTCACCAGTTCCGCAAGGCTGTTCAACACCGCCGGACAATGTGTACAGTGAGTGCCGATTAGCATCAGGGCTTCGGGGGCTTGGCTGTTATGTCGTTCTTCCGTCATCCTGCTGGTTAGTCTCTTGTCTGCTGCTTTATGCGCATGGGCAGGGAATACATGCCCACCCATCAGGCTCCAACCAGCTTGGTAGGTTGGGGTGAGCCTGCGAACCCCAACATGGGGCACTTAACGGAACCATCGATCGTTGGGGTTCGTTCCACTCACCCCAACCTACCTGCTTGGTCAACCCGACTCGAAAAACGTGGTCTGTCCCCTATAGTCCTACCTCCATTCTCAACACCACCTCGAATCTCTATTTTTCCCTTCAAGACAAAATACTCGGCGGCCCCAATATGCTTATGAGGTGGCACTGAAGCACCTGCCACTGTTCGAAACAACGCAACCCAACTACCCGTAACAGAACAGGTGCGCAGCAGTTTGAAGTGGTAGCCATCGCGCAATATCTTCCATGGGACGTCCTTCGATGCGACATGGAAATCGCCAATCTCTGTAGAGGTCATATAGTTTCCTTTTTGTGCTTGACTGACGTTAAAGGTTAGCCGGGGCAAAAGCTGAGCAGCGCGTAGCTTTTGTGGCCCGCCTAGACCCGCCCGCTCGACTTAGCAAGTACCAGGACACCCGCGATACCAGCTGCTTACAGTTGGAGGACCATTTTTTGTATTTTGCTCAACCATTGTCAGGAATATCCGGCTCAACGAGCCGGGCAAGCTGCTCAAGTGACTCTTGCCACCCCAGGTAGCACATTTCCACCGGGATTACCGAGGGAATGCCTTCCTGAACAATGTTGATATCCGTCCCACAGGAGACGGCGTTGAGGTCGATTGAAACAAGCATTTCACCAGGGAGGTTTGCGTCGTCGAAGCGATCTGTGTGTCGAATCCGTTCATTCGGCACCAGCTCGACATATTCGACCGTAAACGAATGACTGCTTCCGGTACCAAAGTTCGTGAAAGACATCCGATAGCCGCCACCTACCCGGACATCAATAGCGTGGATCGTGCCGGTAAATCCGAACGGAGGGAGCCAACGCTCCAAAGCACTTTTATCCGTAAACGCCTTATAGACCCGCTCGGCTGGTGCCCGCAGTACCCGGTGTAGCCGAACCGTACCTGTTTCACTGGACATCACAATCTCCTTTTTCCGATCAATTCACCCCGACGTACAGCCTGCAGACGCCGTGACGTGGGCGTTCAGGGGCTGACGGAGGGCGAAGCCAGAGTGGACCGGCACCGCGCAACGCTGGAGTAGACGGGGTGTCTTTGGAGTGTAGCGCGTGACGCAAAAACGTCTCTCTCCCACGACATTTTGGGTGTCATTGATCTGATTCCTCCACCATGTCGTGGATTTTACAGACGGTCCGCCAATTCCGATCAGTCATTGTTACCCCGAGTAAACTCTCGCTGCTCGCCGCAAGCCTGGACCTACCTACCCCTTCTGGTGCGTACAGATAGAACACCTTGTCGATCAGTTGAAACCGCTCACTGTTGGCTTTCAAGGCTTCCAGTTTCCTCAAGTCGGGATTTGGTGGCACTGAATCCAGAAAGCCCAAATGCAGGCCCTTGGGATCCGATTCCGCTTCACGGAACGGGTTCGTTGCAATTGCCGCTTCAAATTCTTGCAACTGTAGTACCAGAGCGTGCGGTTCAAAGCCATGGTGCTTTTTGACCTCAGAACTGATTTGCTTTGCAAGGCTGGACGCACCTTTGCCTGTTTGAAGCACCACGTTCCCACTCTGAATATAGGTTCTGACATTTCGGCATTCGAGGTCTTCGAGGAGAACAACCAGCTCCCGCATGGGCAGCGAGTTTCGCCCGCCGACATTAATTCCTCTCAGTAGCAGAATATATGTATTCATTGACCGGCCCGTACAAGCTGTACGCGAGAGTTTCCGCGGTTAGCCTGACACCCCGCACTCACCATTCAGAAGTGGATGGATAGGCCGAAACCGGGAGATATTGGTCAGCCGGTCACGCCACTTTTCAATTATAGTTCCGGCAATTTCTATTTTGCCTCAGTCTGTACAGTACCGTGGCTGTAGCGCCGATCATCCGGGGTGGTTGAGATTTACAAATCGCTGCAACATGAGACAAATCGGGGGACAGACCAGAATGTCACTTGCTTAACCAAGAACCACCGTCATCCCGGCACAGGCCGGAGGAGTGGTGCAGGGATGCACCGTTTACGGACCTAAGGATGGAATGACGGAAATCCTGCAGTTCGCCTTAAGTAAGTGCCATTCGGGACAGACCACGGTTTCTATTCAACCCGGCTGGGAGAGCGTGATCTCTCCCCTATTACCCCCTGGTCAAGAACGGTATGAACACGCACGACGTACCGTGCTTGCTCGCTACCCTCTGTGTCACATATCCACTGTACCGGTCCGATGGCGTTCCAGTAACATAGCGTCATGAATACATTTTTCCTCCTGATACTGCTTACTCAAAATGCGGCGGGTAACGTCAGTGCATCATTCGTTGAGACTGCTAACCAGGAGCAGTGCGAAGTAAAGCAGAAACTGGTGGAAGGGATCTTTACCACGGCTCGGGTTAATATTCTGGAAAGCCATTGCGTTCCCGGACAGCACCATTTCAACGAGTTCGGGCACGCCACCTCATCGGCGAGCAAACGCCACTTCTACTGGATCGACTTCAATTCAGTGCCAGTAGAGATAACGCGAATATCTGACTGGAAAAGCTGTATGGAGCGGGAAGCGGCTATCGCAAAGACCGGATTCTATTGTGCCAGTTCCATCCAGGAGCAGTTTGATTAAGCCATGGACTGTTGCCAAGGCATCGGGTCAGAAGAAAGACCATCCATGGACTGCGTGTGCGATGTCGGTTTTTTGATCTGACCCTGGATAATTACGGCTCAACCATACCTGTAAAACAGATAGGGCATCACCGTAATCCACACCAGAAACAGCGACCAGACCCTACCATTGCATAGATTATAATCTGCCAACAGTCTGCTCCAGGCGTGCCCGGCCACAAAATGACCGAACCCGAATTCAAACGCAATCGTGGCCACCAACCAGCAAGCACCTATCAACCAGGCCTGCGCGGCAGATTCTATAGGCCAGAATCTGCTGACCACCCACATAACCAGCCCGGTGAACAGTATACCGGTCACTGTTGAAATCTGATGTGCTGTAAGCTCAGATACCTGATTTCCGTATGTCGCTTGCCGCAGGATGCCATTCGCAATTGCCACTATGGCGAGCAGGAACCAGCATAGTAGATACCGGATTAGCATATTTGTTGATCATTAGGAGAAAACTGCGTCACTGGGGTCCGTACCACTATTTTTTTGGCTTTCCCTATC
>NZ_JANIOA010000001.1 GCF_025175675.1 Sedimenticola hydrogenitrophicus | reverse complement strand
AAGATTGTTTATCCATCACCAGATGAACAGTTAAAGATTGTCCAGATGCTGAACCCGATCGAGGCCCAGATTGTTTCTCTTGAATTGCAGTTAGACAAACTTCGAATGCAGAAATCCGGCCTAATGCATGACCTCCTCACTGGCAAGGTCCTGGTTCAGGTCGATACAGAAGCGGAACAGGCAGACGAACTCGTCTAATTGGCTATAGGGAGAGCGCATGGCATCCATTAGGGAACAGAAACTGATTTACCATCTGACAAGCCTGAAGAATATCGGCCCTATTCTGGAAAGCGGCCTACAGCCGCGATCAGCCTTGAATGGGTTTCAAGATATTGCTGATGCAGAGATTTTAGAGGGACGTGCTCAGCATGGGCTGGATCACTATGTTCCTTTTCACTGGTTCTCGCGAAACCCCTTTGATGGTCGTGTACAAAAAGACCGGGCCGACGAAGATTTCGTGCTGATAACGGTGCGACGGACTCTTGCTGAAGGGAAAAACTGGAAGGTTTTGCCAAGACACCCATTGGCCAGACAGGAGCTAAGGCTTTACGATTATCAAGAAGGCTTAGACCTGATTGATTGGGGTTTGATGCAAACGCGAGACTACAGCGATGCCGCTTGTAAAAGTGTCTGTATGGCGGAATGTTTGTCGCCCGTGCCTATCAGTCCTTCTGGATTTTTTATGATTTATGTACCATCTGATCAAGTCAGAGACGTGGTGGTTAAAGAAGTTGAAAGACGAAGCCTATGCCTTGATGTGACAGTGAACCGAGGTATGTTCTGCTAATGGCGTACACGAATTTGAATCCTGACAAGGCGCTGATATGGCGCATTGTTCACAGGGATAATTTACCGTGGATTCTGGACAATGGCCTGCATTGTGGTAATGGCGGGCATCATTCGCCGGACTGGGTCAGTATCGGCAACCCTGAATTGATCATGAAGAGGGCTACCCATCCGGTGCCCGTCAATCCCGGCGGTGTATTGAATGACTATGTGCCATTCTACTTCACGCCTTTCTCGGTCATGCTTAATAACATCCATACCGGCTGGGGTGGCATAACGAAACGATCCAATGATGAGATAGTCATATTGGTATCAAGCCTTTATCATGTCCAGGAACAGGGTTTGCCTTTTGTCTTTACCGATAGCCATGCGTACTATCAGTGGGCGAATTTTTATACAGATCTAAAAGATTTGGACAAAGTTGACTGGAAGATTCTTCAGCAGCGTGACTTCAAGCGAGACCCGGACGATCCGGGTAAGTTCGAGCGCTATCAGGCAGAGGCGTTAATCCATCAGCACTGTCCTATATCGGCCTTGTTGGGTGTGGTGTGTTATACGGAACGACTAAAGGAACAAGTCGGGCAACTTCTCGATGAGCGTGGAATCGAGTTGCCTGTATATGCTCGTCGTGGGTGGTATTTCTAATGATTAAATATGCACAGGGTAATCTTCTGGAAGCCGATGCCGAGGCATTGGTAAATACCGTCAATACCGTTGGTGTCATGGGTAAAGGCATTGCGTTGATGTTTAAAGAGCGTTTTGCCAGGAACATGGAAGAGTATGCGAAGGCCTGCAAGGCCAGGCAGGTGCATACAGGAAAAATGTTTGTAACCGAGACACATGAGCTTATGGGGCCGAAATGGATAATCAATTTCCCCACTAAGCAACACTGGCGCAATCCCTCAAAACTGGAGTGGATAGTAACCGGTTTGCAGGATTTGAAAGAATTTATTTCGGCAAATCATGTCAGGTCGATTGCTATTCCGCCGTTGGGTTCAGGTAATGGTGGCCTGGATTGGTCGATAGTAAAAAATGAAATTGAACAGGCACTCGGCGATTTGAGTGAGGTCGATATTCTGGTTTATGAGCCAACCGGCAAATACCAGAATGTTGCTAAGAAGAAAGGCGTGGAAAAACTTACTCCTTCTCGAGCGCTAATAGCGGAGCTTGTGCGCCGCTATTGGGTTCTTGGTATGGAATGCAGCCTGCTGGAGATTCAGAAACTGGCATGGTTTCTTGAAAGGGTCATTGAACGTCAGTGTTTGGAGAACCCACTGAAACTCGAATTCAAGACGAACAATTATGGACCTTACGCGGATAGGCTAAGACATCTGTTGGATGCGCTTGACGGCAGCTATTTGAAATGTGAGAAGCGAATTGCCGACGCTGATCCGCTTGATGTGATCTGGTTTGACGACAGTAAGCGCAAAAAGGTTGATACCTATTTACATTCGGAGGCTAAGGCCTATTTGCCTGCGTTGGAGTTAACCTCTGAAATTATCGATGGATTTGAATCCCCTTATGGCATGGAACTGCTGTCGACGGTTGATTGGTTGATATCCAGGGAAGGTTATCAACCTACTGTTGAGGCAATTGAAGAGGGGATAAGGCACTGGCCCGCGGGAGAGCGTTGGGCAGAGCGTAAAGCCAAATTGTTCGATCGGCGCGCAATTGGTATCGCACTAGAGCATTTACAGCACGTTACTATCTGATATGTCTGAATACATGGAGGTCGAACAGCCCTTCCTGCAACAACTGACGCGCTGGGGTTAGGAGAGCATCGCGCCTGACCGATCCGCGCAAGGGCCTGCCGGGGGGAGGGGCGCCAAGGCCAAGGTGGGGCAGGACTCCCTGGATAACGCCCGGAGGGATGGTTTGCCTGCATTTATCAGTCGATTTTTGTGCAATCAGGTCAAAAAATGACGTTTTAATGGTGTGTGAGTGTTATTTGTGTGCTAATTTTGGCAAATAATGTCAGAAATCCACGCTTAAACGGGGTTTAGCCGGATGTTGATCGAGTTCAGTGTGGCCAATTTCCGCTCGCTGCGGGAGTCGCAGACCTTCAGCCTTGCCAAGGCCAAGGGTGATGAGCTGCTGGAAACCAACACCTTCACCGCCACTGCGTTCAACCGCTTCGAGCTGTTGCGCTCTGCCGCCATCTATGGCCCCAACGCCAGTGGCAAGTCCAATTTCCTGATGGCCCTGCGCACCATGCGCCAGGTGGTGCTGGAGTCGGCCACCAGCCTGCAGCGCGGCGATCGGCTCCCTGTCACCCCTTTTCGTTTGCACCCCGCCGCGGCCAGTCAGCCCAGTGAGTTCGAGGTCACCTTCATTGTCGGCGAGGTGCGCTACCAGTACGGTTTCTCGGCTACGGCGGAACGCATCCATGAGGAGTGGCTGTTGGCCTATCCGAAGGGGCGGTCGCAACGCTGGTTCGGGCGGATCTGGGACGAGCAGCGTGGGGGTTATGACTGGGAGCTTGGCAACAATCTCAGCGGCGAGAAACAGCTGTGGCAGAAATCCACCCGTGACAACGCGCTGTTTCTCTCCACCGCCGTGCAGCTTAACAGCGAACAGCTGCAACCGATCTACGACTGGTTCAAGAACACCTTGCGCATGACCCAGGTTGGCGGTTGGACCGCCGCCTTCAGTGCATCGCTCTGCGAACAGAGCGAGAAGGCGCAGGTGATGGACTTTTTGCGCGCCGCCGATCTGGATATCGACGATATTCAGATTGAGAAAAAGACGTTCGATGTCCAGACATTGCCCGATGACATCCCGGAGCCGTTGCGGGCTGCTATCGCCAGTGACATGAAGGACAAGCAGACCGTCCGGATCAAAACAGTGCATAAAGGCAGCGACGGGGAGGCGGTCATCTTTGATCTTGCCGATGAGTCCGACGGCACCCAAAAACTTTTTGCTTTCGCCGGCCCCTGGATTGACGCACTGGCCAATGGCTATGTGCTGTTTATCGATGAGCTGCACGACAATCTGCACCCCCGATTGGTGCAGTTTCTGGTGCAATTGTTTCATAACGCGGAAACCAACCGCCACAACGCTCAACTTGTCTTTACCACCCACGAAACGTCCATCCTCAACCAGGATGTCTTCCGGCGCGACCAGATCTGGTTTTGCGAGAAAACCCGCGACCAGGCCACCTGCCTCTACCCGCTTACGGACTTCAGCCCACGCAAGGGGCGGGAAAACCTGGAATTGGCCTACCTTTCGGGGCGCTATGGCGCAATGCCCTATATCCGGCCGCTGAAAAAGAGGGCCTGATGGGTACCGATGATCTTTTCCACAAGCGCAAGGCGAAAAGTGCGGCAAGACTCAAGCGGCGTGAGATAAACCGCGCCCCTTATGCCAAGGTGTTGATCGTTTGCGAGGGGGAAAAGACCGAGCCCAATTACTTCAACGGCCTGCGGGACCACTACGGCCTGAACACCGCCAATGTGGAGGTTTGCGGTGAGTGCGGATCGGACCCCATGGGCATTATCCGCCATGCCAGGCAGCGTTACAGGGAAGAGAAGGATGCGGGCGATACGTTCGACGGGGTCTATTGTGTGTTCGATAAGGACACCCATGCCCACTACGACCAGGCCGTCGATACGGTAAGGCGCATGACGCCAAAGGATACCTATTTCGCGATCACCTCGGTGCCCTGTTTCGAGTACTGGTTGCTGCTGCACTTCATCTATACCACCCGGCCCTACACCGCTTTGCCGGGCAACAGTGCGGGTAACCAGGTGCTGGCTGAACTGAAAGGTTATATGCCCGGATATGAAAAGGGCGCTGGCACGGTTTTTTCGTCACTTGTCGGACAACTGGAGTTTGCCAAAGGCAATGCGGCGCGCGCCCTGAGGGCTGCCGAGGACAATGGTATGGATAACCCATCGACCCGTGTGCATCTGCTGGTGGATTTTCTCCAGAACATCATGGTTCAACCATGACGCCGTTCACCCATTCCGAGGCTGCCCATGTCTGAATACACGGAGGTCGAACAGCCCTTTCTGCAGCAACTGGCGGCGCTGGGTTGGGAGACCATCGACCAGGGCGCGGAGATCCCCAGCGACCCGGGCAAGAGCCTGCGCCTCAGTTTCCGCCAGTGGCTGCTGCCGGAGGTGTTCGCCAAATCGGTCGCGGCCATCAACACCACCGCCGAGGGCAAGCCCTGGCTCACCGTCAAGCAGTTGCAGGAGCTGCAGGAGCAGATCCTGCGCCAGCCGGGCCGCACTCTGCTGGAGGCCAACGAGACGATCCAGAAGCTGTTGTTCAAGGCGCAAGTGGAGGTGAACGAGCTCACCGGCGAGCAGGATCCGGTGGTGCGGCTCATCGACTTCGCCCGCCCGGAGAACAACCACTTCCTCGCCATCAACCAGTTCCGCATCGACACGCCGGGCTGCGTTAAGCAGTTCATCATCCCTGACATCGTGCTGTTCGTGAACGGCATCCCCCTCGCCGTGGTGGAGTGCAAGAAGGGCGGCCCCACCTGCGCCAACCCCATGGTCGAGGCCTTCACCCAGTTGCAGCGCTACATGAACCAGCGCCCGGAGACCCGCCGGCAGGGGCTGCGCGAGGGCGAACCGCGGCTGTTCCACACCAACCTGCTGCTGATCCGCACCCGGGGCGCGGAGGCCGACTACGGCACCATCACCTCCGGCGAGGAGCACTTCTACCCCTGGAAAACCCAGTGGCCGCAGCCCGACGCCATCGCGGAGGGGATGGACCCGCAGCAGCAGTTGATCAACGGCATGCTGGGCAAGGCCAACCTGCTCGGCATACTGCGCACCTCCTCGGTCTTCATGGACACCGACGCCGGCCCGCGCATCAAGGTGGTGTGCCGCTACCAGCAGTTTCGCGCCGCCCACAAGATCATCGAACGCCTGCGCAACGGACGCACCGCCGAGGAGAAGAGCGGCGTAGTGTGGCACACCCAGGGTTCCGGCAAGAGCCTGACCATGGTGTTCGTGGCGCGCATGCTGCGTGTTTCGCCGGACCTTGCCGACTACAAGATCCTGCTCATCAACGACCGGGTAGACCTGGAAGAGCAGCTTGCCGAAACCGCCACCCTCATCGGCGGCCGGGTGCACGTCATCGACAGCCGCAAGGCGCTGCGCGCGCAACTGGCCGGCGACAGCTCCGACATCAACATGGTGATGGTGCACAAGTTCCAACTACACGAACCGAGTCTGCCGCTGAAGGTGGCCGAGGCGCTGGGCACCTATCAGGCCATCCCCGGCAGCCAGACTTTCGGCGTGGTGAACGATTCCTCGCGCATCGTGCTGATGATTGACGAGGCCCACCGCACCCAGAGCTCCGACCTGGGCGACAATATCTTCGAGGCCTTCCCCAACGCCGCCCGCATCGCCTTTACCGGTACGCCGCTGATTACAGAGCGCCACGGCGAGAGGAAGACCGTCAAGCGCTTCGGCGAGTACATCGACACCTACAAACTGATGGACGCGGTGGCGGACGGCACCACTCTGCAGATCCTCTACGAAGGGCGCACCGCCGACACGGCGCTGAATGACAAGCACGGCTTCGAGACCCGCTTCGAAAACCTCTTCAAGGAGCGCAGCGAGGAGGAGCTGCTGGCGATCAAGAAAAAGTACGGCGCCAGCGGCGACCTGCTGGAAGCCGAGCAGCGTATCAAGGCCATTGCCAAAGACATGGTGCAGCACTATCTGCAACACATCTTCCCCAACGGTTTCAAGGCGCAGGTGGTCTGCCACTCCAAGCTGGCGGCGGTGCGTTACCAGAAGGCGATCCACCAGGCGCTGGCCGAGACCATTTCCGGGCTGGAAGCCGCACCTGTGCCGGATTTTGAGCTGATCCGCAAGCTGCGCTTTCTCAAGGCGGCGGTGGTGATCTCCAGCGACGGCACCAACGAGGCGGCCTGGATCACCGAGGCGCGCAAGCAGGCCAAGGCATGGAGCGCGGTGGAGAACTTCTGCAAGCCCTTCGCCTTCGACGACCCTGACAAACCCTATACCGGTATCGCCTTCCTGGTGGTGTGCGACATGCTGCTCACCGGCTTCGACGCCCCCATCGAGCAGGTGATGTATCTCGACAAGAAGATCCGCGAACACACCCTGCTACAGGCCATCGCCCGCACCAACCGGGTGAAGAAGGGTAAACAGCGCGGCTATGTGGTGGATTACATCGGGTTGACCCACAACCTCACCGAAGCCCTGACGCTCTATGCCGCCGCCGACGAGCAGCAGGAACTGGCCCAGGGGCTCAAGAGTATCACCTCCGAGGTGCCGGTGCTGGAGGAGCGCTATCAGCGCCTGTTGCAGCTCTTCGCCGGGCACAAGGTGGGCAGGGTGCGCGAGTTTGTCGAGGGCAAGCTGGCCAAGGTAGAGGAGGATGCCGCCGTGGTGCACGAGGCGGTGAAGCTGCTGAAGGAGGAGAAGATCCGTGCCGACTTCGATGTCTACCTCAAGAAGTTCCTGATGAGCATGGACATCATCCTTCCCCACAAGGCGGCCCACCCTTACCGGGTACCCGCCAAGCGCTTCGGCTACATCCTGCGCGTGGCCAAGGAGCGCTACAAGGACGATACCCTCAACCTGGGCGATGCCGGGCAAAAGGTGCGCGACCTGATCAATGAGCACCTGATCAGCCTCGGCATCAATCCCAAGGTTCCGCCGGTGGAGCTGCTGGCAGACGACTTTATCGAAAAGCTCAACCAGCACGCCGCCGGCAATGCCGAGGCCAAGGCCAGCGAGATGGAGCACGCCATCCGCAAGCACTGCACCGTACACCACGACGAAGATCCGGCCTTCTACAAGAACCTGTCGGAGAAAGTTGAGCGACTGATCCGTGAGCATCAGGGACAGTGGGAAAAACTGGCCGAGGAGCTGGAGAGGCTGCGCACCGACGCCATCGAGGGGCGCCGGCAGGGCGAGGAGGGGATGAGCCGCGAGGCCACCACCTTCTATGAGCATATCGCCAATGAGGCCTTTGGCGGCGAAGTGCCAAAGGAGGCCAGGCCGAAAATGAAGGCGCTAATGGAGGCCATCGTAGACACCCTGCAGGAGAGCATCGGCAGCATCGACTACTGGCACAACAGCGACAAGCAGAAGAAGACTCGTAGCGAGATCAAGACTGCGCTGACCTTGACCGGCATCGCAGAATTAAAGGTCAACCGCGAACGTATCGCTATCGAGATCATGAAACTCGCCAAGAACCGTCACGATGAATTGTTGAAAGGCGCGGCGGGAGGTAACAACGAATGAATGCGCGACGTGTGAGAGACATTGAATACCAGCTGTTGCCCGGCAGCCCGCGCAAGACCACCGACATCGTGATCGAGCGCAGTGGCGTGGTGACCGTGCGACCGCCCGCCGGCTACACCCCTGAACAGGTGGATGCGGTGGTGGAGAGCAAGCGAATGTGGATCTACCGCAACCTGGCCGAATGGAAGGACCTGAACGCCAGCGCCGTGGCGCGGGAATGGGTTAACGGCGAAACCTTCCTCTACCTGGGCCGCGCCTATCGCCTGTCGCTGGTCTCCGGACTGGATTGCACCCTGCAACTGAAGGAGGGGCGCTTCTGCCTCAGCCGCGAGGTGATCGAACAGGGCGGAACCGACGCTGCCAGGCAGGCCTTTGAAGCCTATTTCAGCGACAAAGGCTTGCAGCGCCTGCGCGAACGGGTGGCCTGGTTTGCGCCCAAGGTGGGTGTGAAGGTGAGTAGCATCAAGGTGAAGGGGATGGGCTACCGCTGGGCCAGCTGTGGCAAGAGCGGTACCCTCAATTTCCACTGGAAGTGCATGATGGCCCCGCCGAAGATCATCGACTACATCGTGGTCCACGAGCTTTGCCATTTCCACCATAGAGACCACAGCGACGCCTTCTGGAACGAGGTGGACAAGGTGATGCCGGATTACCGGGAGAGGAAGGAGTGGCTAAGGAAACATGGCGCCAGCCTTGATGTATAGCAGCGTAACGATTCACGCAAGTTCGTGGCCGGGCCGGGCACTTCAGGGACGAGCCAGTAGATAACTGTTTTCGGGTACGCCTCCCTCTTTTGTCCCCAGTTTCGCCGGCCTCCGTCATCGGGTCGACGACTGCTACCGATGGATGACTTCATCACCTGGCTAGTTCAGGATCTCAAGCGAATCGCCGTCTGCAACGGTGTATTCCAATCACGGTCCACACGGGCATTCGTGTGGTCCAATGCCTCCATCCGGGCTAGGCTGTTAAGGTACAAGGAAGAACCGGGAACGGCGCATGGGTGAGGATTTCTCCACTTTCTATTTTCTGGGCGTGGCCCTGGCCATCGGCCTGCTGATCGGCGTCGAGCGCGGCTGGCAGGAGCGCGAGGCGGAAGAGGGGGGGCGTATCGCGGGGGTACGCACCTATGGCCTGATTGGTCTGCTCGGCGGCTGCGCGGCACTGCTCTCCGAGTTCGTCGGCCCGCTGTCGCTGGGGCTGATGTTTGTCGCCCTGGCCGGGGTCCTGACGGCGGTCTACGTGGTCAATCTGCAACGCGAGGACGATGTCGGTATCACCAGCCTGGTGACCGGCCTGTTGACCTTCCTGCTGGGGGCCATAGCGGTCAAGGGCGAGGTGGTGGTGGCCTCCGCCCTGGCGGTGGTGACCGCGTTGCTGCTCAGTTACAAGCCGGTGCTGCACCGCTGGGTGAGCGCGCTGGAGCAGAAGGAGCTGCATGCCGGGATCAAGCTGCTGCTGATCTCCGTGGTGCTGCTGCCGGCCTTGCCGAACCAGGGATTTGGCCCCTGGAAGGCGCTCAACCCCTATACCATCTGGTGGATGGTGGTGTTGATCGCCTCGATCTCTTTTGTCGGTTATTTCGCGGTCAAGATAGGCGGCGCCCGCCACGGCACCCTGTTCACCGGGCTGTTCGGCGGCATGGCCTCCTCCACCGCGCTGACCCTGCATTTCTCCCGCCTGTCGCGCAACGACCGGGCCATGGGCCCGATACTCTCCATGGGCATACTGTTCGCCTGCGGAACCATGTTTCCGCGCATGCTATTGATTGCAACCGCGCTCAACCCGCGCCTGTTCGAGCCCCTGCTGTTACCGACCCTGGTGATGGCGCTGCTGGTCTATCTGCCGGTATTGTTCTACTGGCGGCTGCACCGACGTCAGGATACGGAGATGGTCTCTCCCCTGAAAAATCCCCTGGAGCTGAAAACCGCGGTCGTGTTCGGGCTGCTGCTGGCCGTGGTGATGCTGCTGGGCCGGGCGCTGAAGGAGTGGTTCGGCGATGCCGGACTGCTCGCCCTGGCGGCCGCCTCGGGGGTGGCGGATGTGGATGCCATCACCCTCTCCCTGGCCCGCCTGGGTCCCGCCGATGTGGATCAGCGGGTGGTGGTCCTGGGGCTGCTGATCGCGGCGTCCGCCAACAGCCTGACCAAGGCGGGACTGGCCAGTGCCATCGGCGGCGGCCGGGTCGGACTGTTGGTCGGCTTACCGCTGCTGGTGAGCGCGGTCACCGGCCTGGCGCTGGGCTGGCTGTTGGTCTGGTGAGCTGGAAGGGTTTACATCCATCCCCAGAATGCAAAAGGGCGCCGCGGAGCGCCCTTTTTCCTCAAGCGACCCAGGGGCTTACTCGGCCTCCTTGTCCCGCTCGATCAGCGCATAGGCTGAGTGGTTGTGGATGGACTCGAAGTTTTCCGACTCGACGATGTAGGCGCAGAAGCGGTCATCCTGGTCCAGCCTGCCGGCCACATCCCGCACCATGTCCTCGACGAACTTGGGATTGTCATAGGCGCGCTCGGTGACGAACTTCTCGTCCGGCCGTTTCAACAGGCCGTAGAGTTCGCAGGAGGCCTGGCTCTCCACCAGGTCGATGATCTCCTCCACCCAGACGAAGCCGCAGGTGCGTACCTGCACGGTGACGTGGGAGCGCTGGTTGTGCGCGCCGCGATCGGAGATCTTCTTCGAACAGGGGCAGAGGCTGGTGACCGGTACCTGCACCTTGATGTAGGTGATCGGCTTGCCGGCGTGCACCTCGCCGATGAAGGTGACGTCGTAGTCGAGCAGGCTCTGCACACCGGAGATCGGGGCGGTCTTGTTGATGAAATAGGGGAAGTTCATCTCGATGTGGCCCGATTCGGCCTCCAGCTTCTCGGCCATCTCGGACAGCATCACCTTGAAGTTGTCGATGCTAATCTCCTTCTCGTGGGAGTTGAGAATCTCCACGAAGCGGGACATGTGGGTGCCCTTGAAGTTGTGCGGCAGGTTCACGTACATGTTGAAGGTGGCGATGGTGTGCTGCTCGCCGTCACTGCGGTCCTTGACCCGGACCGGGTGGCGGATGTCCTTGATCCCCACCTTGTTGATGGCGATCTGCCGGGTATCGGCGCTGCTCTGTACGTCGGCAATCTCAGTGGTGGTCGTCACTGTCTCTGTTCCTCGCTACAACGGTGCGCACACGATCCGGCCTACGCATCCAACAATTATGCCCTGACTTGCAATCTACCCTGATTGACGGGGGGCGAACACCGGCGGTTTGCCGGGTTTTGCCCCCGCGCCGGCACCGATAGCCGCCAGGGAACCCGGGATTATGATCGCTGGCATGGTTCTGTGCAACATCAGTGTCGGTTAATGTTCCGGCCTTTACTTATAAAAGCAAATATTATCAATAAGATAGGTGTATTTGCTGTGAGTGTTAAGGCGGTCTGGATAACCCTTTGGATGGTTGCGCCGCGGAATAGTTGCCGACGGCACCGATTTCCGACCTATTACCTTGGTAATTTGGTGGAATAGTGGTTTTCAACTTGGCGACCGATTGCGGGACCCTACTAACCACTTGTTGCCATTGAAGAAAATACCCATCTCCCGACAAGAAACTGATAAATATCAGAAAAATCGGTTTGGCATAACCGTTGCAATCCCGGCTCCCCAGGCTGCGGCACAAACTCTGAAAAACGCCGCGCCACCCACCCATGCACTGGAGGAGTCGGGAAATGAGAGAGACCTTTTACGAAGTGATGCGGCGGCAGGGGATTACCCGCCGCAGTTTTTTGAAATATTGCAGTCTGACCGCCTCGGCGCTGGGACTGGGGCCGGCCTTCGCGCCGACCATCGCCGAGGCGATGGAGACCAAGCCGCGCATTCCGGTGCTCTGGCTGCACGGCCTGGAGTGCACCTGCTGTTCCGAGTCGTTCATCCGCTCGGCCCATCCGCTGGCCAAGGACGTGGTGCTGTCGATGATCTCGCTGGACTACGACGACACCATCATGGCCGCCGCCGGCCACGAGGCGGAGGCGATCATCGAGGAGATCATCGAGAAGTACGACGGCAACTACATCCTGGCGGTGGAGGGCAACCCGCCGCTGGACGAGGACGGCATGTACTGCATCATCGGCGGCAAGCCGTTCGTCGAGCAGCTGCGCAAGGCGGCGGAGCACTGCAAGGCGATCATCTCCTGGGGCTCCTGCGCCTCCTGGGGCTGCGTACAGGCGGCGCGCCCCAACCCGACCCGCGCCACCCCGGTGCACAAGGTGCCGGGGCTGGCGGACAAGCCGATCATCAAGGTGCCGGGCTGTCCGCCCATCGCCGAGGTGATGACCGCGGTGATCACTTACATCCTCACCTTCGAGCGCTTCCCCGAGCTGGACCGGCAGGGGCGCCCGCTGATGTTCTACAGCCAGCGCATCCACGACAAGTGCTACCGGCGCTCCCATTTCGATGCCGGCCAGTTCGTCGAGCATTGGGATGACGAGGCGGCACGCAAGGGCTACTGCCTCTACAAGATGGGCTGCAAGGGGCCCACCACCTACAACGCCTGCTCCACGGTGCGCTGGAACGGCGGCCTGTCGTTCCCGATCCAGGCCGGGCACGGCTGCATCGGCTGTTCCGAGGACGGCTTCTGGGACAAGGGCAGCTTCTATGACCGGGTGACCGACACTCATCAGTTCGGTATCGAGGCCAACGCCGACAAGGTGGGCTTCGCTGCCGCCGGCACCGTGGGCGCCGCCGCCGCGGCCCACCTGGCGGTCACCGCCATCAAACAGGCTCAGCACAAAGGGGAGCAGGATCAATGAGCATCAAACAGACACCCAACGGTTTTTCCCTGGACGACTCCGGCAAGCGCGTGGTGGTGGACCCGGTCACCCGGATCGAGGGCCACATGCGCTGCGAAGTGAATGTGGATGAGAACAACGTGATCCGCAACGCCGTCTCCACCGGCACCATGTGGCGCGGGCTGGAGGTGATTCTCAAGGGGCGCGACCCGCGCGACGCCTGGGCCTTCACCCAGCGCATCTGCGGCGTCTGCACCGGCACCCACGCCCTCACCTCGGTGCGGGCGGTGGAGGATGCGCTGAACATCCAGATTCCGGAGAACGCCAACTCCATTCGTAACATCATGCAGCTGGCCCTGCAGGCCCACGACCACCTGGTGCACTTCTACCACCTGCACGCCCTGGACTGGGTCAACCCGGTCAATGCCCTGAAGGCGGACCCCAAGGCGACCTCGGAGCTGCAGCAGAAGATATCACCCCGCCATGCGCTCTCCTCGCCAGGCTATTTCCGCGATATCCAGAACCGCCTGAAGAAGTTTGTCGAGTCCGGCCAGTTGGGACCGTTCAAGAACGGCTACTGGACCAACCCGGCCTACCTGCTGCCGCCGGAGGTGGACCTGATGGCGGTGACCCACTACCTGGAGGCACTCGATTTCCAGAAGGAGATCGTCAAGATCCGCACCATCTTCGGCGGCAAGGACCCCCACCCCAACTGGCTGGTGGGCGGCGTGCCCTGCGCCATCAACATGGATGGCATCGGCTCGGTCGGGGGGCTGAACATGGTCAACATGAACCAGATCTCCTCGATCATCGATCAGGTGCGGGAGTTCATTAATAACGTCTACGTGCCGGACCTGCTGGCGATCGCCGGTTTCTACAAGGGCTGGACCTACGGCGGCGGGCTCGCCAGCATGAATGTGCTGGCCTACGGCGACATTCCGGATCGCGCCAACGACTACTCGGCGGACAATCTGATGATGCCTCGCGGCGCCATCATCAACGGCAACCTGAAAGAGGTGCACGAGGTGGACCTGCGCAATCCCGAGGAGATCCAGGAGTTCGTGCCCCACTCCTGGTACAAGTACCCGGACGGGGCCAAGGGCCTGCACCCCTGGGACGGGATCACCGAGGCTGACTTCCAGCTCGGCGCCAACACCAAGGGCAGCAAGACCGATATCCGCCAGATCGACGAGGCGGCCAAGTACTCCTGGATCAAGGCGCCGCGCTGGCGCGGACACGCCATGGAGGTGGGGCCGCTGGCCCGCTACGTCGTCGGCTACGCCAAGGGCGACAAGGAGATCACCGAGCAGATCAACTTCACCTTGAAGACCCTGGACCTGCCGCTGACGGCGCTGTTCTCCACTCTGGGGCGCACCGCGGCGCGCGGCCTCGAGGCGCAGTGGGCGGCCGACAAGATGCGCTACTTCATGGACAAGATGATGGCCAATATCAAGGCCGGCGACAGCGCCACGGCCAACGTCGAGCGCTGGGACCCGGAGACCTGGCCGGCCCAGGCCAAGGGGGTCGGTTTCTCCGAGGCGCCGCGCGGGGCGCTGGGTCACTGGCTGCGCATCGAGGATACCCGCATCGCCAACTACCAGTGCGTGGTTCCCACCACCTGGAACGGTTCACCACGGGATCAGCAGGGCAACATCGGCGCCTTCGAGGCCTCGCTGATGAACACCAAGGTGGAGCGACCGGAGGAGCCGGTGGAGATCCTGCGCACCCTGCACAGCTTCGATCCCTGCCTCGCCTGCTCCACCCACGTGATGAGCGAGGACGGCCAGGAGCTGGCCGAGGTCAAGGTCCGTTAATGCCCAGGAGGCACGGTTATGCAGACAGAAATCAACTCGGGCGCAGTCTATGTGTACGAGGCCCCGGTCAGGGTCTGGCACTGGGTCAATGCCCTCTCTATCACCCTGCTGGCCATCACCGGTTACTTGGTGGCGAGTCCCCTGCCGAGTATGTCGGGGGAGGCCAGTGACCATTTCCTGATGGGCTATATCCGCTTCGCCCACTTTGCTGCCGCCTACATCTTTGCGGTCGGTTTCCTGGGGCGGATCTACTGGGCGCTGGTCGGCAATGCGTATTCGCGGCAACTGTTCACCCTGCCGTTGCACCGGCCGCGGTTCTGGAAGGAGCTGCTGCACGAGGTGCGCTGGTACGCCTTTCTGGAGAAGGAGCCGAAGAAGTATGTCGGCCACAACCCGCTGGCCCATCTGTTCATGGTGGCGATCATCACTGTCGGCGGCTTCATCATGCTGCTCACCGGTTTCGCCCTGTATGCCGAGCAGACCGGGCTGGGCAGCTGGCAGGACAGCCTGTTCGGCTGGCTGATCCCGCTGCTGGGTCAGAGCCAGGACGTGCGCCTGTGGCACCACTGGGGCATGTGGGTGATCGTGGTATTCGTGATGCTGCATGTCTACGTGGCAATCCGCGAGGATATCGTCTCGCGCCAGAGCCTGATCAGCACCATGATCAGCGGCTGGCGCACCTTCAAGGATGACCGGCCATGAACACGACGGCAAGCAACCGGCCGCCGCGGGTCCTGGTGCTGGGTATCGGCAACCTGCTGTGGGCCGACGAGGGGTTCGGGGTGCGGGCGGTGGAGGCGTTTCAACAGCGCTACCACACCCCTGAGAATGTGCGGGTGCTGGATGGCGGCACCCAGGGGGTCTACCTGGTGCAGGAGGTGCGCGAGGCCGAGCTACTGGTGGTGTTCGACGCCATCGACTATGGCCTGCCGCCGGGCACCCTGAAGCTGATCGAGGGCGAGGCGGTGCCGAAATACCTGGGGGTGAAGAAGGTGAGCCTGCACCAGACCGGCTTTCAGGAGGTGCTGGCGCTGGCCGAGATGTTGGGCGACTACCCGCGTCAGCTGCTGCTGATCGGCGTGCAGCCGGAAGAGATCGAGGATTTCGGCGGCAGCCTGCGGCCAGTGGTGAAGGCGCAGATCGAACCGGCCCTGCGGCAGGCGGTCGCCTATCTGCGGCGCCAGGGGGTGGCGGTCCGCCGCCGGGCACAGCCGCCCGTGGCGGACGCCTACAGCGCCGCCATCGGCGACATGGCCCGTTACGAGTCGGAGCGACCGGGACCGGAGCAGGCGTGCCGGCTGGGTGACGAGCGGGTGCTCCGCTCCGGCGCCTACCAGGTGGCCTATCGACCGGCCGACCTGGACGGGGTGCCGCTGCGGGTCGGACTGGACCAACACCTGGATCCGTACCGGCAAGGCGGCAGAGGGGAGTAAAGGTGTCGGGCGAGCCGGGCAAAGGTGTCGGAGTCAAACCGGTCTCCTGCGGTACAACCTGTTCACCCAATGTGCCCGGTTTGACTCCGACACCTGGGGATGTGCGACACCTGTGGATTGAGAGAGAGGAGTAGAGCGATGCCATCAACACTGATCAGACAGATGATCCAGCAGCAGGCTTACCCGGAGCTGGATGAAGCCACGCTGGTGCCATTCCTGGCGCAACAGGAGCATACGGTGCTGTTTTTCACCGGTGATCCGAAACAGTATCCGGAGAGCAATGACGTGGCGGTGATCCTGCCCGAACTGGCGGCCAGATTCGCCGGCCGCTTCCGGGTGGCGGTGGTGGCGCGGGAGGCGGAGTTGCCACTGCAAAAACGCTTTCCCTTCAGCAGTTGGCCGGCACTGGTCTTTCTGCGCGGGGAGCATTTTTTGGGGGCGATTACCCGGGTGCAGAACTGGGGCGAATACCTGACCGAGATCGAACGCCTGCTGGGCGCCGAGCCGTTGCATCTGCGCGGTGTCGGTATCCCGGTTGTCGCCGCCGTGGCAGGTCGGGCGTAGGTGGATGGGGCCTGCCGTCGTTGGCTTGAGAGTAGAGGTGCGAGCAAAGGTGTCGGAGTCAAACCAGCCATCCGCCGTGCGATCAATTCACCTAACCGGGGCTGGTTTGACTCCGACACCTGGGGATGCGGGTGCGGAACTGGAGTGCCGTAGGGTGGATAAGCCGGTAGGCGCATCCACCAATGCTTACGGAGCACTAGCGCGTAGGATGGGTGGGGGCGCGCCACCGTTGTTGGCGGTCGTCCGCGTTGGCCGGGCGCGCCGTAACCCATCTTTGGTTGCAAATTGAGGAGATAAATCATGGGTTATTACGAACTGCCGACGGTAACAGTCGGCGTGGGGACTCAACCCCCGGAAACTGACGGGGCCGAGCTCGACTACCAGGCGATGCCGGAGGGCATGGCCACCTTCGCCATGCCGGAGATACCGGAACCGGAGGCGGTGGCGGACCTGCTGGCGGCCAGAGAAGTGCTGGATGACGTGCAGAGCGCCTTGCGGGATTATCGGGTGGCCGATCCGCCGGCGCTGTTCGAGTTGGGTGACCTGGATACGGACAACCTGACCCTGGTTGACCAGATTCTGGGCGAGGGGGAGGTGAGCATTGTGATTAGCGGCCAGGCACAGATCCGTATCCAGGAGTCGGTGTTGGCCGGGCTGTGGCGGGTCCGCTACCTGGACCAGGACGGGAATCTGCTGCGCGACACCCTGGAGGTGGCGGATATCCCGGGGCTGGTGCGCCAGGCCACCTTTGCCACGGCCGCCGAGCAGCTGGTCCTGCCGGATGCGCCGCTGCCGGAGGGGGTGCAGAACGCGCCGCCCCTGGTCGCCGAACTGGATGAGAAGTCCCTGGCCTGCCGCCCCGGCAGCCAACCCCATGTGATCAACCTGACCCTGCTGCCCCAGACCGAGCAGGACCTGGCCTTCCTCGACCAGCTGTTGGGTGCCGGTTCGGTCACCATACTCTCCCGCGGCTACGGCAATTGCCGCATCACCAGTACCGCCACGCGCTATGTCTGGTGGGTGCAGTATTTCAACTCCCAGGATGCCAATATCCTCAACACCCTGGAGGTGACCGACGTGCCCGCGGTGGCCTGTGCCGCGCCGGAGGATATCGCCGACAGCGCCCAGCGGCTGGACGAGATCCTGGAGATCTACCGGTGAGTGCGGCCTTTTTTGCCGGCTCCTACGGCGGCTGTGCGGCCAAGCTGAGTGATACATCGCGGCTGGAGTGCAAGATCTGCTGGTATCTCTACGACCCGGCCGAGGGCGATAGCTACTGGCAGATCCCTCCGGGGACGCCCTTCTCCAGGCTGCCCGACGACTGGAGTTGCCCCAACTGCGACGGCCGCAAGGACGATTTCATGGTGATGCCATGAGCCGGGCCGAGCGGCCGGTCGAGGTGCTCCGCCTGGAAGGGCTGTTCCGCCACATCGAAAAGTCCCGCATGGTCGGGGTGCCGATCCTCAACCCGGCCCTGCGGGTCCAGGCGGTCGGCTTCAGGCCCTGGAACGGCTACCAGTTGGGGGTGCTGATCACCCCCTGGTTCATGAACCTGATCCTGCTGGGTGAAGGGGAGGACGGCCGCCTCGCCGAACGGCGACCGGGGGAGAAGATCAGTCACGCCTTCCCCTCCGGCCTGTACGAATTCATCGTCGCCGAGGAGCCGGCGCTTGCTCACAATCAGGGTCGCTACCAGGCCTGTTCCCTGTTCTCACCCATGCAGCCGTTCGACTCCCAGGAACTGGCGGTGGCGACGGCCGGGGAGATCATGCGCGGTATGATGCGGGAGGAGAACCGTTCCGGGGTCTCGACCCACAGCCGGGAGATCGCCGAGGCGTGGGGCGGGGATGCGCCGGTGACGGAGGCGATGGCAGAGACCACCCCGTCCGACGAGGGACCGACCCTGTCCGAGCGTCTGGAAACCCCGCTGACCCGGCGCGAGCTGCTCACCGGGCTGTCGTAGGGGCCACCCCGTGGTTGCCCGGCAGTCGATGCGGTGCGAATGAAGGGCAGTGTGTAGGTTGGGTTGAGCCTGCGAACCCCAACGGGGTTTATGTGTGTGCCATGATGTTGGGGTTCGTTCCTCACCCCAACCTACGGGACTGAGCGACCCCCTCTGAGCGCCCCTACACCTGGAATATAGAGCTTTCTGGTGTCGGCTCAGACGTCGCGGTTGACGATGTAATCGGCCAGCCAGCGCAGCGGATCGGCTTGCCGGTCCAGGGCCGCGAGACTGTCCAGGGCGTCCTGGCGCAGGCTCTGCGCCAGCTCCTTGGCCCCCTTGAGGCCGATTAGCGAGGGGTAGGTGGGCTTGCCGTTGGCCTGGTCCTTGCCCTGGGTCTTGCCGAGGGTTTCGGTGTCCCCTTCGACATCGAGAATATCGTCCTGCACCTGGAAGGCGAGGCCGATGCAGTTGGCGTAGTGCTCCAGCCGATGGACCTGTTGCGGATCGGCGGCGGGCGCGGCCAGGCAGCCCAGGCGCACGCTGGCGTGGATCAGCGCACCGGTCTTGTGGATATGCATATTCTCCAACTGGGCCAGGTCGATCTGCCGGCCAACCGCCGCCAGGTCCAGGGCCTGGCCGCCGGCCATGCCGCGTGAGCCGCTGGCGTTGGCCAGGGCCTCCAGCATGGCCAACCGAATATCCGCGCTGAAGGGGGCGCTCTCCTCCCGGCACAATACCTTGAAGGCGAGGGTCTGCAGGGCGTCGCCGGCGAGGATCGTGGTGGCCTCGTCGAACGCCTTGTGACAGGTGGGGCGGCCGCGCCGCAGGTCGTCGTCATCCATGGCCGGCAGGTCATCGTGGATCAGCGAGTAGGCGTGGATCAGTTCCACCGCGCAGGCCGCGCCATCCAGCGCTTCCGACGCCACCCCGAGCGCGGCACCGGCCGCATAGACCAGCATGGGGCGGATCCGTTTGCCGCCGTTCAGGGTGGCGTAGCGCATCGCCTGGTGCAGCCGCTGCGGCTGGATGCTGTCGGCGGGCAGTTGCTGTTCCAGGGCGGCATCCACCCGCTGCTGGCACTGTTCCAGGTACTGCTTGAGGGCGGATTCAGTCGTCACGGTCAAAGGGTTCCGGCTCGGCGTCGATGCGCTGGTCGGTGAGAATCTGGATCTTCTGTTCCGCCTCCTTCAGGGCCTGCTGGCAGGTGCGGGTGAGGGCGACGCCCCGCTCAAAGGACTTGAGGGACTCCTCCAGGGAGAGGTCGCCCTGTTCCATGGTCTCCACCAGGGACTCCAGTTCGCTCAGGGCCTGTTCGAACGAAGGTGCGTTGGGTTCAGTTTTTGCGGATTCTTTTTTCGGCACGGTGCGGCTCGTTGTGGCTGTAAATAGGTAAACCTTAACCAGAGGAGGGGTGGCGGTCAATCGGCACCCGCTTCCGGGCGCCCCCCCAGCCTCTCGCCCAGCCCCTCGCATAGCACCGTGGGGGCGTGTAAACTCTGGGCCCATCGTGAGTCAATCAGGCAGGTTTTTTTATCCATGAGCAGCAGTTCTTACGACGCTTCCGCCATTGAGGTGCTGAGCGGCCTGGAGCCGGTGCGCAAGCGCCCCGGCATGTACACCGACACCACGCGCCCCAATCATCTCGCCCAGGAGGTGATCGACAACAGCGTGGACGAGGCGGTCGCCGGTCACGCCACCACCATCGAGGTGACCCTGTTCAAGGATGGCTCGCTGCAGGTACAGGACGACGGCCGGGGCATGCCGGTGGATATCCACCCGCAGCAGGGGCTGCCCGGGGTCGAGGTGATCCTCACCAAACTGCATGCCGGCGGCAAGTTCTCCAACAAGAACTACCAGTTCTCCGGCGGTCTGCACGGCGTCGGCGTGTCGGTGGTGAATGCCCTCTCCAGGCATCTGGAGATCTGGGTCAAGCGCGGCGGGGCCGAGTACAACATGGCCTTTGCCGACGGCCACAAGGCGTCCGATCTGGAAGAGGTGGGCCGGGTCGGCAAGAACAACACCGGCACCCGGCTGCGTTTCTGGCCGGACGCCAAGTATTTCGATTCGGGCAAGTTCTCGGTGCGTCAGCTGCTGCATGTGCTGCGCGCCAAGGCGGTGCTCTGTCCCGGTCTCAAGGTACTGTTCCTGGATGAGCACAGTGGCGACCACTATGAGTGGTACTACGAGGACGGCCTGCAGGACTATCTGCTGGACGCCCTGCAGGGCCTGGAACTGTTGCCGGAACCGCCGTTCGTCGGTTCCATGTCGGGCAATACCGAGGCCGCCGACTGGGCGGTGGTGTGGCTGCCGGAGGGCGGTGAGGCGGTGACCGAGAGCTATGTCAACCTGATTCCCACCGCCCTGGGCGGCACCCACGTCAACGGTCTGCGTTCCGGCCTCACCGACGCGGTGCGCGAGTTCTGTGAATTCCGCAACCTGCTGCCGCGCGGAGTCAAGCTGGCGCCGGAGGATGTGTGGAACCGCTGCTGCTATATCCTCTCGGTGAAACTGTCCGATCCCCAGTTCTCCGGCCAGACCAAGGAGCGCCTCTCCTCCCGCGAGTGCGCGGCCTTTGTCTCCGGGGTGGTGAAAGACGCCTTCAGCCTGTGGCTGAACCAGCATACCGATGCCGGTGAGCGCATTGCCGACATGGCGATCAATGCCGCCCAGTCGCGGCTGCGGGCGGGACGCAAGGTGCTGCGCAAAAAGGTGACCCAGGGACCGGCGCTGCCGGGCAAACTGGCCGACTGCAGCACCGTCGATACCACCCGCAGCGAGCTGTTCCTGGTGGAGGGCGACTCCGCCGGCGGTTCCGCCAAGCAGGCGCGGGACCGGGAGTTCCAGGCGATCATGCCGCTGCGCGGCAAGATCCTCAACACCTGGGAGGTGGACTCGGCCGAGGTGCTGGCCTCCCAGGAGGTGCATGATATCTCGGTGGCGATCGGCGTGGAGCCGGGTTCGGATGACCTCGGCAAGCTGCGCTTCGGCAAGGTCTGTATCCTGGCCGATGCCGACTCGGACGGCGCCCATATCGCCACCCTGCTGTGCGCCCTGTTCCTGCGTCATTTCCGCAAGCTGGTGCAGGAGGGGCATGTCTATGTGGCGATGCCGCCGCTCTACCGCATCGACGTGGGCAAGCATATCTTTTACGCCCTGGACGACTCCGAGCGTCAGGGGGTGCTGGACCGCATCGCTGCTGAGAAACTGACCGGCAAGGTGAGTGTCCAACGCTTCAAGGGGCTGGGTGAGATGAACCCGCTGCAGCTGCGCGAGACCACGATCGATCCGGATACCCGGCGCCTGGTGCAGCTCACCATTGATGCCGGGGATGACACCAATGGCATGCTGGATATGTTATTGGCGAAGAAGCGGGCTTCGGACCGCAAGGCGTGGTTACAGGAGAAGGGCGATCTGGCCGAGGTGTGAGTCTGGGCCGGGTGGCGTGAACAGGGTGGAGTTATGGCAATGAACAGGTTTGCGGTATTGATTGCAGTAGTGTTTTGGGGAGCGCTAACGCTGGCGCAGGCTGCGGACAGCAATAGTCCCATGACTGCCCGTAAGGGCGACAGCAATTTCTATGATCCCCATGACTCGGTCAACCCCAACGTGGAGGAGTACGAGTGGCAGGAGCTGAACACGGAGCTCCCCGACTTCCCGGCGGATGACGACCTGCTGGAATTCCAGGTTACCCGGCCCAATGCCGCGTTCCAGTATTTCATCGACGCCAAGTCCCTCAGTTACACCGAGGCGGACGGGATCGTGCGTTACACAGTGGTGATCAAGTCCCGCACCGGAGCCAAAAATGTCGCCTTCGAGGGCATGCGCTGCACCACCCGGGAGTTCAAGACCTATGCCTTCGGCAACGGCAAGAACAAGTTCGTCAGGCCGCGCAAGATCGAGTGGAAATCCATCCTCGACAACGATTACACCCGCTACCGCAAGGATCTGCAGGAGTTCTATTTCTGCAATATCCGCATCCTCGACCTGAGCGCGGACAAGATCATCTCCGAGCTGAAGTACGGCCGGCCGCAGGCGCTCGAATCGGGATTCCGCTGAGCCGGTGACGACCGCGCGTCAGCGGCCAGCGTAGAGGTGGAGTGCAAGTGTGGAAACTCCCAGCATCACCAGTGCGAAGCCCGCGTTCATGCGCAGCAGGCTCAAGGCGTTGATGTGATAGCGCCCCTGGATGGTCAGATGCAGGCCGGAGAAGGGGGTGGTGCAGACGCCGATCGCCCAGCTCAGCAGAAAGGTGATGCCGAGCAGGTTGGGATCGACCCCCAGGGGGGAGAGGATGCCCCCGGCGGTGGCGATGCTGATCACCGGATGGATACCGATCACCGAGGCCGCTACCATCGCCAGCAACAACAGGCCCGCCTCGGCGGCAGCGAAGCGCTGCACATCCACCTCCAGCTGACTGGCCTGAATCGCCGTGGTGATGCCGGTGGCCAGCACCCCCGCGGCGAGAAACAGCAGCAGCTCACCCGACATGCGTGGCAGGCCGACCCGGATGTGCTGATGATAGGCTCTGACCCCCGCACGCCCATGCCGCAATAGCAGCAGCAACAGCGTGACCGTCAGCGACAGCGCCGAGATCAGGGTCAGGATCGGGATGGCCGGCCAGGCGTGGTGCAGCAGCATCAGCAGCAGCGCCAGCAGGCCCGGCAGCCACAAGGCACTGAACTGCATCGGATAGCCGTGGAAGCCGTCGGCGCGGCCGTTGCGGGTCAGTTCCCAGCCGCTCAGCAACAGCCCCAGCATGGCCACCGGAAAGCCCACCGTGGAGAGCGTGGTCAGCTGCGCGCCGGGGGCGTTGGAGAGGGCGATACCCATGGCGGCGAAGAACGGCGACCAGCAGGCCGCCATGGCAAAGCCGCGTGACAGCACGCACGCCTGCTGCGGCGTCAGGGGCCGGTTGGCGGAGAGCCGGTCACCGATGATCACAATGGACGACATATTGATCACGGCGCCGAGGAAATGGACCCCGAACAGGGTACGCCAGAGTGGCCGCCCGCCCTGGGGCAGGGCCTCGTCACAGACGGCCGGCTGGGTGATCAGGCGCAGAAAGCTGACCGACGCGAGCATCGCCAGCATCGCCTGGTTGGCGCTGAGCGCCTTGGCCACCGGTACCGGCGTAGCGGCAAGCAGGCCCCAGAGCAGCCCGCCACCGCCCACCAACAGCATGGCGATCACCTGGATACGCTGCACCGTGTTGATCGTGGTGGCCAGCAGCAGTGCCGCCAACCAACCCAACCCGCCGGCCGCATAAGCCGGGAATCCGGCCCACAGGCCGTGCAGGATCGAGAACAGCACCATCAGGAACAGCAGGGGCCCGGCCAGTCGTTCGGCGGCCCATGTATGGAATCTGTTCAAGCCGTAGGGCTCCTGCGGGTAACGTGATTGATTCCATCCTCAGGTCCGTAAACGGTGCATCCCTGCACCACTCCTCGAATGAAACTATTATTCAGCCCGTGGCGTCAAACAGCAACCGGCAGCGTACCGGTTCCATCGACCTTGACAGTCGCGGTGGCCCGGACCATCCTGAAACGAACACTTGATTTAATGCCGCCCTGGAGTCAACCGGCCGTTCCCGGCAGGTTTTGACTCCGCTCCATAGATATAGAGGTGATTGCCATGGCTTCGGAATCGCTCACATCGGAGTACAGCCTGGGTGAGGAGATCGCCCACGCGGTAACCCACGGCATCGGCGCCGCCCTGAGTATCGCCGGGCTGGCGGTGCTGGTGGCCTTCGCCACGCGCTACGGCAACGCCTGGCACATCACCAGCAGCAGTATTTATGGCGCCACCCTGATCCTCTGCTACACCGCCTCGACGCTCTACCACAGCATTCCCCATCCCCGGGCGAAGCGGATTCTGCGCCAGATCGACCATGCCACCATCTTTCTGCTCATTGCCGGCACCTATACCCCGTTTGCCCTGGTCAGCATGCGCGAGAGCTGGGGCTGGTGGCTGTTTGGCACCGTCTGGAGCATCGCCATCGTCGGCATGATCTTCGAGCTGTTTACCGAACAGCGCTACCAGAGGGTCTCCCTGGCGCTGTACCTTGGCCTCGGCTGGCTGGCACTGGCGGCGATCAAGCCGATGCTGGAGGCCATCGGGCTCGAGGGGCTGACCCTGCTGGTGATCGGCGGTCTGTTCTACTCCCTGGGGGTGATCTTCTACGCCTGGGAGCGGCTGGCCTACCATCACGCGGTGTGGCACCTGTTCGTGCTGGCCGGCAGTATCTTCCACTTCTTCGCCGTGCTGTTTTATGTCATACCCGACACTTATTGGCTGACGATCCCCCGTTGATTTCGATATCGCAGGGGTCGGAGTCAAGCCGGCCGAAATGAATCAACCGATTCCCTGACATACGCGGCTTGACTCCGACCCCGCACAATCAATGCTCGCCAAGGGCGCCAAGCACGCAAAGTTAATATAGGGGGTTGGTATTCCTTGGCGTGCTTTGCGTCTTGGCGAGATCAAAGGTGATTTTCCTGTTTGGGGTTGGGAAGGCGTTGCGGGTACCGAAGGTTGTTCGACCATCCCGGGCAGTCAGGTAGGGTGGGCACGCCTTTTGTGCCCACGCGAATTTGGTCACGTGGGATGGCAGCGTGGGCACACACAACGTGCCCACCCTACGGTTGCTCCCGGCCCGGCGGCGGATTGCGCAGTCTCCCTGTGACATCCGGCGGCGCTTTTCGTATGATCCTCCCTCCATGTGCAATCTTCAGTAACCGAATTGACAGGGTGATATGAGCAGCGGAATCGACCAGAGTATCGAAGGCATCGAACGGATGCCGTTGAAGGTGTTTACCGAGAAGGCGTACCTGGACTACTCCATGTATGTGATTCTCGACCGGGCACTGCCCTTTATCGGCGACGGCCTGAAGCCGGTGCAGCGGCGTATCATCTACGCCATGTCGGAACTGGGGCTTTCCGCCGGTTCCAAGCACAAGAAGTCGGCCCGCACCGTGGGCGACGTGCTGGGCAAGTTCCACCCCCATGGCGATTCCGCCTGTTACGAGGCGATGGTGCTGATGGCCCAGCCCTTCTCCTACCGCTACACCCTGGTGGACGGGCAGGGCAACTGGGGCTCCGCCGACGATCCCAAGTCGTTCGCCGCCATGCGCTATACCGAGGCGCGCCTCACCCCCTACGCCCAGGTGTTGCTCGCCGAGCTGGGCAAGGGCACGGTGGACTGGGCGCCCAATTTCGACGGCACCCTGAAGGAGCCGGCCATGCTGCCGGCGCGCCTGCCCAACCTGCTGCTCAACGGCACCACCGGCATCGCCGTGGGCATGGCCACCGATGTGCCGCCGCACAATCTGCGCGAGGTGGCGAGCGCCTGTATCCGGCTGCTGGAGAGCCCCAAGAGCACCCTGGAGGAGCTGTGCGAACATATCAAGGGACCGGATTATCCCACCGAGGCGGAGATCATCACCCCGCGCGAGGAGTTGCTGAAGATCTATGAAACGGGCGGCGGCAGCATCCGCATGCGCGCCTGCTATATCCGTGAGCAGGGCGACGTGGTGATCACGACGCTGCCGCACCAGGTCTCCGGGGCCAAGGTGCTGGAGCAGATCGCGCAGCAGATGCAGGCCAAGAAGCTGCCCATGGTGGAGGACCTGCGGGACGAGTCGGATCACGAGAACCCGACCCGCCTGGTGATCGTGCCGCGCTCCAACCGCGTCGACGTGGAGCGGCTCATGTCGCACCTGTTCGCCAGCACCGATCTGGAACGCACCTACCGGGTCAACATGAATGTGATCGGCCTCGACGGCAAGCCCCAGGTGAAGAACCTGCTGCGCCTGCTCCGGGAGTGGCTGGAGTTCCGCTACGAGACCGTGCGCCGCCGTCTGGAATATCGCCTGGGCAAGGTGCGCGACCGGCTGCACCTGCTGGATGGCCTGCTGGTCGCCTTTCTCAACCTGGATGAGGTGATCCGCATCATCCGTAGCGAGGACGAGCCCAGGCCGGTGCTGATGCAGCGCTTCGACCTGACCGAGCCGCAGGCCGACTACATCCTGGATACCAAGCTGCGCCAGTTGGCGCGGCTGGAGGAGATGAAGATCCGCGGCGAGCAGGATGAGCTGGCGAAGGAGCAGGAGTGGCTGGAGAAGACCCTCGGTTCCAAACAGCGCATGACCACCCTGATCCGCAAGGAGATCCAGGAGGATGCGGAGAAGTACGGCGATGCGCGGCGCTCGCCCATCGTCGAGCGCCAGGCCGCCGAGGCCCTGGCCGAGACCGATCTGGCGCCGAGCGAGCCGGTCACCGTGATCCTCTCGGAGAAGGGCTGGGCGCGGGCCGCCAAGGGACATGACATCGACCCCGGCAGCCTGAATTACAAGGCCGGGGACGGTTTCCTGGATGCGGCCCATCTGCGCAGCAACCAGGCGGCGGTGTTTATCGATTCCAGCGGGCGCAGCTACTCGGTGCCGGCCCACACCTTGCCGTCGGCGCGCAGCCAGGGCGAACCCCTCACCGGGCGCCTGTCGCCGGTCAGCGGCGCCACCTTCAGCGTGGTGCTGGGCGGCGATCCCGAGCAGTGGTACCTGGTCGCCTCCGATGCCGGCTACGGCTTCCTGGTGCAACTGAAGGAGCTGTACGCCAAGAACAAGGCGGGCAAGGCGCTGCTGACCCTGCCGAAGGGGGCCAGGGTGCTGCATCCGGTCCAGGTGAGCGACCGCGAACATGACCGGGTGGTGGCTGTCACCAACGAGGGGCGGATGCTCTGCTTCCCGGTCTCCGAACTGCCGGCCCTGAGCCGCGGCAAGGGCAACAAGATCATCGGTATTCCCGCCAAGCGGGTGGAGGATCGGATCGAGTTCGTGGTGGCGGTGGCCTGCGTGCCCGAGGGGGGGCGCCTTACCGCCCACTCCGGCAAGCGCTTCATCACCCTGAAGCTGAGCGACCTGGAGCATTACCAGGGCGAACGGGGGCGCCGCGGCAACAAGCTGCCGCGCGGTTTCCAGAAGGTGGAGCGGGTCGAGGTGGAGTTGTAGTGACATTGGTGGATGCGCCTACCGGCTTATCCACCCTACATCTGCTTAGTCCGTAGGTTGGGGTGAGCCTGCGAGCCCCAACATGTGGCGTTGAACGGAACCGTCTTCTGTTGGGGTTTGCTCCGTTCGCCCCGACATCTTTGATAAGGGGTCGGCAATCGCCAGCGGCTACTCGGGGTCGTTGCAGTGTTCGCGATAGATTGATTTAAGCAGCCGCTCGTCCAGTGCCCGCGTCAGCTCTTCTCTCAGGCTCTGCTCCAGGTCCTCCCGGAACCGCTCGGCCACGGCGGCGACGGTCTGTTCGATCACCTCCAGCAACTCGTTACGCAGCTCCTGGCGCACGGCGTCCAGGTCGACCGCGTTCGGGCCGGCGGATACGTCTGCAGGGGCATCGAACAGCGGCAGGTCGGCCTGATCCGGGTTCGTGTTGTCAGCCGGCTGCAGCGCGTCCGGTTCCACCACTTCATGCAGGATCGGAATGCCCTCGTGATCGACCGCCAGGGTCGTCTCCGCGGGGGGAGGTTCCGGGGATGCCTTGGTCAGTGGCCATTTGAATTTCATGCGGCACATCCCTGTGCCGCACCCTGACGGGCGGCCTGCGGCCGTGGAAATTGTTTATCCTGACGTAACTGCGCACCCGGTCTGCAAGCGATGGGCCTGCCTTCGAGGAGATAAGCCATCGTGTGAGGCCGGCAAGGCAGGCCCATCACCCCGTGAGTAGTTACGTCCTGACAATTTTTCATAAGTTGTGGGTGTCGAGGGCGTAGCCGCGGTCGCGATAGGTGCGGAAGCGGTTACGTCCGGCCTCGCGCACCGCCGGGTCCTTGTCGATCAGCTCGGCTACCCGGGAGAAGCGGCTGAAGAACGGGGGTACCGCGGCCGCCAGGTTGATCAGCACATCGTGCTCGTCGCCGGCCTGGTCGCCGTGTCCGATCAGTACCGGCGTGAGCGCGCCGTCGCTCTCGTTGATCAGACCGTGGGGGATGAAGCTCTCCTCGCGCTGGGTCCACAGCAGTTTATCCAGGTGGCGCGACTCGGCATCCGAGTTGGTGTGCAGGTAGACCCGGTGTCCCTGCTGCCACGCCTTGTCAACCAGACGGCAGGCGAGCTGGAAGCGGTCGCCGGCGGCCTGGTCGCCGAGAATATAGAAATCGACCCGGGTCATTTCAACTGGCCTGCCCGTTGCAGCAGGAAGTGGGAGAGCAGCGACACCGGCCGCCCGGTGGCCCCTTTCTGGTCGCCGCTTTTCCAGGCGGTGCCGGCGATGTCCAGGTGTGCCCATTTGAATTTTTTCGCATAGCGCGACAGGAAACAGGCGGCGGTGATGGTGCCGGCGCCCTTGCCGCCGATATTGGCCATGTCGGCGAAGTTGCTCTTCAGCTGCTCCTGGTACTCCTCCCACAGCGGCAGCTGCCAGGCGCGGTCGGCCGCCCGGTTGCCTGCCGCCAGCAGTTCGGCGGCCAGCGGCTCATCGTTGCTCATCAGACCCGAGGCCTGGGTACCCAGGGCCACGATGCAGGCGCCGGTCAGGGTGGCGACATCCACCACGGCGGCCGGGTTGAAACGCTCGGCGTAGGTGAGGGCGTCACACAGGATCAGCCGGCCCTCGGCATCGGTATTGAGGATCTCGATGGTCTGGCCCGACATGCTGGTGACGATATCCCCCGGTTTGTTGGCGGCGCCATCCGGCAGGTTTTCCGAGGAGGGGACGATTACCACCAGATTGATCGGCAGTTCCAGCCGGACGCAGGCGGCCATGGCACCCATTACGCTGGCGCCGCCACACATGTCATATTTCATCTCGTCCATGGCGGTCGACGGCTTCAGGGAGATGCCGCCGGCGTCGAAGGTGAGACCCTTGCCGATCAGCACCACCGGCTTCTCTTTCGGTTTGCCGCCCTTGTATTCCATGACGATCAGCTTGGCCGGTTCGCGGCTGCCGCGGGAGACCGAGAGCAGCGAGCCCATGCCGAGGGCCTGCATCTGCTTCTCCTCCAGTACCGATACCTTCAGCTTGGTCGACTGCTTGCCCAGCTGCCTGGCCTGATCCGCCAGATAGCTCGGGGTGCAGAGATTGCCCGGCAGGTTGGCCAGGTTCTTGGTCAGGCTGATGCCATCGGCGATCGCCTCGCCCTGGGCGACGGCGCGCAGCAGTGCCTGGCTCTTCTTCTCCTCGCCGATGAACAGGCCGAGTTTTTTCAGAGGGCGTTTGGGCGGCTTCGTCTCGCTTTTGCATTGGTCGAAGCGGTAGACTTGGTCCTCGGCGGCAATCACCGATTCGCGCAGCCGTTGCGCCAGGTCTGTCCCCTTGATCTCCAGGCTGCACAGCCCGCTGGTCGCCTCGATGACGCTGCTCTCATTCAGCATCCTGACCGCGCCGGCCCAGGCGGTGATGGCCGCTTTCAGGGTCAGCTCCTTCTCCGCACCGAGCCCGATCAGCAGGATGCGCTCGGCCTGGATGTTGGGTATGTCATAGAGCATCAGGGATTGACCGGTCTCGCCATCCATGTCGCCCTTTTTCAAAATGGCGCTGAGATGGCCGTTACTGGCCTGGTCGATCTGTTTTGCCGGTCCGGCCAGTTGCCGTCGGGTAAAGACACCCAGCACCAGGCACGCGGTGCGCTGTGCGGATGGGTTGCCTGATTTCACATGGTATTCCATAGCGGTTCCCTGAAAGGTTGATGTTTGTCTGTCGTTATCATTGCCGTGGCATGACGGGCGCGGTTGCCGCCGGTTTGCCCGCGGCCCGGCCAGGAGGTACTATCCATCGCGGTTTCTGCCGATCCCGTGAGGGTGCCGGTGGCGTCGTGGTAGTAGTCTACAAGAATTATGGCCGTTTACCACCGATCCGGCGCCACGCCGCGGTTTTTTCAACTGAACGCTTTTTATGCTGCCGATTATCGATCGCTACATTCTTCGGGAAGTGACCAGGTCGTTTCTCGCCATCATGACCGTGCTGATGCTGATCGTGGTGAGCCAAAGCTATATCCGCATCCTGCAGGACGCGGTCGCCGGCACCATCAGCAATGAGGTGATGACCCGGCTGCTGGGCCTGGAGGTGTTGCAGGTGCTGGGGCCGGTCACCCCGCCCACCTTCTTTTTCGCCATTCTCTACACCCTCGGTCGCATGTATCGCGACAGCGAAATGACCGCCCTGGCGGCCGGCGGTGTTGGTCTGGCGCGCATCTACCGCGCCTTTGCCCTGGTGGCCGTGCCGGTGGCCCTGCTGGTGGCCTGGTTCACCCTGAGCCTGGTCCCCTGGGTGAATGCCAACAAGGCGGAGATCATGCAGCAGCAGAAGGCGGAGTCGACAGAGCTGGGCATGGCGGTGGCCGGCCGCTTCAACGAGTTCAGCCAGGGCGAATTGGTCTTCTATGTGGAGAAGATGAGTGAGGACAAGCGACGTATGCGCAATGTCTTCGTGCAGAACCGACAGCACGGCAAGCTGGGGTTGATCACCGCCACCGAAGGCTACCAGCACACCGATCCGGACACGGGCAATCTCTATCTGGTACTGACCCGCGGTCACCGCTATGAGGGGACCCCGGGTCACAACGACTACGCAGTCGGCGATTTCGACAAGTATGCGATCCTCATCGACCAGCGCGATCAGGTCGGCGACAAGCTGCCGAACAAGGCGATCCCCAGCAGGGATCTGTTCGACGCGGAGGAGTTGGACCTACGTTCGGAGCTGGAGTACCGCTTCATGTTCCCGGTTGCGGTGCTGGTGTTCACCATTCTCAGCGTGCCGCTCAGCAAGTCAATGCCCCGGGAGGGGATCTACGGACGCCTGCTGCTGGCGCTGCTGTGTTATTTCCTGTTCCTTAATTTGCAGGCGGTATCCGGTGACTGGATGGTTTCCGGCGTCACCCCCGCCTGGATGGGGCGCTGGTGGGTGCATCCATTCATGCTGCTGCTGGGCGGGGCGGTGATGTTGTACAAATCCCCGCGCATGTTCCGCGTGTTGCGCCGGCGGCTGTGGAGTCGAGCGGCATGAGAGTACTGGACAGGTATATCGGCACCAGTGTGCTGCTGAGTATCCTTATAACGCTGGTGATCCTGGTGGTGCTGGTCGGGTTCGTCACCCTGATGGATGAGCTGGGCAGTGTCGGCAAGGGCGACTACACCACGGCGGACGTGTTCTATTATGTGCTGCTGATTTTGCCGCGCCGCGCCTACGAGGTGTTCCCCATGGCGGTGTTGCTGGGCAGCCTGGTGGGGCTGGGTGGGCTGGCCAACAACTCCGAGTTGGTGGCGATGCGGGCCGCCGGTGTCTCCCTGGCGCGGATCATCGTCTCGGTGCTGAAGGCTGGGGTGCTGGCCATGCTGGTGGTGATGGTCATCGGCGAGGCGATCGCGCCCAATACCGAGCAGTACGCCGAACGGATGCGCGCCAGCAAGATGAGTCAGCAGATCACCATGAAATCGAAATACGGCTTCTGGGCCCGTGACGGCAGCTCATTTGTCAATATCCGCCAGATTCTGCCCGGCTCGCAACTCAAGGATATCTACATCTACGAGTTCTCCGGGCAACGCGAGTTGCTGGTCTCCACCCATGCCGACTTTGCCCAGTACCAGGATGGGCACTGGTTGTTGCGTGGCATCAACCAGACCCGTTTCCTGGCCGACCGGGTGGAGAGCCGCACCCTGGACGAGGCGACCTGGGACTCGCTGCTCAATCCCGATATCCTCAATGTGGTGGTGGTCCGCCCCACCATGCTGCCGGTCTGGGGGCTCTATCAATACATCGCGTTCATGCGTGAGAACGGCCAGGAGGCGACCACCTACGAGGTGGCCTTCTGGAGCAAGGTGATCATGCCGCTGATCACCCTGGTGATGGTATTCCTGGCGGTGCCGTTCGTGTTCGGTGTGTTGCGCTCGGTGGGCATCGGCCAGCGGATCTTTGCCGGCTCCCTGATGGGGTTGGCCTTCTTTCTGCTGAACAAGGTACTCGGCCACATGGCGGTGGTCTACTCGCTGAATCCGCTGTTCGCGGCCGCAGTCCCTGGGTTGCTGTTTCTGGCGCTCGGATTCTGGTTTGTGCGTCGCGTCCACTGACGCGGTTGCCTAGGTGCGTTTTGCCAGCAGGATCAGCCGGGTCCCTGAGAGGCGGTCGTGCCAGGCCAGGCCGTCGCGGTCCACCAGTACCCACAGATAACCCAGGCCCAGCGGCAGCCAGGAGAGCAGGGCGCCGAGCAGCCGCTTCACGGCGTCCGAAAAGCGCAGCGGCGAGCCGTCATTCCGAACCACCCGCAGGCGCCAGGAGCGCATGCCGAGGGTCTGTCCCCCCTTGAGCCAGAACAACAGGAAGAACGCCGGCGGCACCAGGGCCAGCCAGAGCTGGAACAGCAGGTTTGCCGACAGCGCCTGGGAGGCCGCCTCGCCGCCCACGATCCCCACCGGCAGGGTAACCACCATCGAGGCCAGCAACAGCAGGCCGAAGACCAGCAGGGCGTCATACAGCATGGCCGCCAGGCGGCGCGGCAGTCCAGGGGTTACCGATTGATTTATATCAATTTTTATGATCTTTTCCATGGGATGATTTAAGCGGTGCCGCTGCCGGTGGGGGATCCACCGGAATTTGTCCTGCGTCACATTGGCGCAGGATAATTGGTCTATATTAAGAGAAAGTCACCAGGTTGCCTATGGGAGTAGGCGATAGGGTGTTTTTCAACTTTATGGAGGCATAGCAAGCAGTGGAACATCGCAATTCACCGCGCCGACCGGTTACCCTCTATACCATGTTGAATTACCCCAGCCTCGGACTGGTGCGGGGCTGCATCCGCGACATCGGCATGGGCGGGATGTTCGTCGATATCGGACGCATTCAATTGCCGGTCAATGCCACGCTCGAGGCCTCCCTGATGCTCGGGACGTCCGGTCCCCAGTGCCACATGCAGATCGAGGCGATCGTGGTGCGCTGCGCTGAGCAGGGTGTCGGCCTGATGTTTGACGAACTGGATGGCGAATGCCGCCACGCCCTCAATCGCCTGATCTTCGGCCATGCCGGTGGCCTGGATGAGGGTGGCCTGTCCGATTTCCTGCACTGAGTCCAACGACGTTTCCCCTTCCGGCGGGTCGGCCAACCCTGACAATAGGCAAATCCGTTTCCGGTGAACAAGGAATCATGGATCGAGCGGCAGCTGCCGGACGAGTGTGGTCCGCCGAATCGGTATTCAATGTCCGGCCTGCCGACAGTGACCGTGCGGTGGACATCTAGCTCCCCAGGTTAGTTTCCTGGGATACCGCTATTTCTCCCCGAGTATGGCCAGGGCCTTGGCCAGGGTTGAAACCGATTGCTGGTGCTGGCCTGTCTTATGCAGTTTCTCGCCTTCATCCCGTAGTTGACGTATCTCAGAGACTTGTTGCGCGCTCAGGCCATGCTGCTGCTGCAGGGCCTGGTCGATCCTCTTCATGTCCATTGGGCATTGAGACGCGTAAACCGGCGCGCTGATTAGCAGGACGATGGCGGGTAGCAGGTATTTGATCTTCATTGGCTTCTCCTCTCGAATGGTTTATCCGTACCACACTACTGTAAACAACTGCTGTTTCATTTTATTCCACGTCTCGTGGCTTATTTCCGCTGATGGAGGCTATCGGGCTGGCCCACATTTTGCCACGGACCACCTGCTTACGACTTTTGCCAGAACCCGGGCGAGATCGGAATAGCTCGCCAGCAGGTTTGTAATGGCCGGCCATCAAGGCATAATGATGGGCTGAAGCCGGTTCCCGACCGGGCGGGACGAGTCCCCGGTCCCTGAGGATTGAAATCTTTCCTATATGCCGTTGCCCCTGAAAAGACCCCAGAAGCTTTCGCTGCTCCGGCGCATTCCGATGCCGCTGATGTCGGTCATGATCGGCCTGTTTTGCGGCCTGGTGGTGTGGGCGCTGCTGGACCAGGTGCAGCCCCAGGCACTGCGCAGTATTTTTAACGAGGAGCTGGAGACCCGGCTCGACCAGCAGGCGCGCGAAACCCTGATCCGCTTCGATAACTACGTGCTGGCCCACACCTCGACCGCCCGGTTGCTGGCCAACCACCGTCAGCTGGCCAACTACCTGGAGCCGGTCTACTGGTTCAAGGGGGACACGGATGGACCCAAACAGTATCGCTCCACCCCCCCCTGGTTGCCGGGTTCGACCCTGTGGCAGTCGCTGGTGCGGCCGAGTCATATCCTGCTGCTGGACAATGAGGGCCGTATCCGTGAAATCTATCAGCTCGGGGAGCGGCCATTGCCGGACGAACTGGCCGGGGCCACCGAACTGCTGCTCAGCGAGCAACGGGTTCAGGCCAATCTGACCACCCTGGGAGACCGTCCCTATCTGCTGATCTCGGAGACCGCGGAGGATGCCACCGGCACCGAGATGGGTTTTTTGATGCTGGTGGCCCCGATCGACGCACAGTTTTTGGCGGCATCCCAGCAGGGGGTATCCCCCAACGGCGTGCTGGTGGGGATTCTGGAGGCGGACGAGCAGCGTTTTCTCGCCAGCAGCGACCAGTTCCGGCTGCCCGCGCAGCGGCTGTTGTCGGCGGCGGAGAGCGATTTTCTGGTGACCGCGCAATCCTTCTCCGAATATGAGGGTTCGACCCTCAATCTGCAGTTCGCCACCCTGGTGCCCCGCTCCGTGGTGGAGGCGATGCGGGATCGGGTGGCCGGCCTGGAGCGGCGTCAGCGGCTGGTGGCCGCCTTTACCTTCGTCAGTGTGTTCACCCTGATCTTTTTCCTGTTATCGGAGCGGTTGAACAAGATCCTGCAGCGCGTCTCGCGCTTTTCGCAACGGGCGTTGGGCTCCAAGCAGCCGGTGATCGAGCGTGGCAATCAACTGTTTGTACTGGAGGACTGGATACACCAGTTCATCCAGCTGGTGCGGGACACCCGGGAGGAGATGCGACAGCAGCATGAGACCGAAATGCACGAGTCGGAGATGCTCAAGCAGGCGATCATGGAGACCGCACTGGATTCGATCATCACCATCGACCGACGGGGGGTGATCATTGAATACAATCCCACGGCGGAACAGACTTTCGGTCACAGCCGGGAGGAGGCCCTGGGCAGGGTGTTTGCGGAGCTGATCTTCAACGGTGAGAGCCGTCTCCGATTCAGTCTGCTGCTGGCGGACGTGCTCAGTTCGCGGGATCGGCATCCCGATGAGATGCGCCATGAACTGACCGCGGTGAAGCGCGACGGTGCGGTGTTCCCGGTGGAGTTGGCGATCAAACCGATCCGGTTGAAGAACCGTCTCGCCTTTACCATCTATATGCACGATATCTCCAACCGCCGACGCATCGAGCTGGAGATCCGCAGTCTCGCCAAGTTCGCTTCCGAAAGTCCCAGCCCGATCCTGCGCGTGAACCGGCGCGGGGTGATCCTCTACGCCAACGGGGCCAGCGACCAGCTGCTCTCCTACTGGGGTTGCGAGCGGGCCCAGACCCTGCCGCTATACTGGCGCAACCGGGTGACGGATATCCTGGGCAGCGGCGAGGATTGGCAGACCCAGGTGATCTGCGCCACCCAGGTCTATTCGCTGCTGCTCACCCCGGTGGTTGATCTGGGCTATGTCAATATCTACGGCCGGGATATCACCGCGGAACGGGAGGCGGAACGCCAGGCAAGGGAGCATCAGCAGGAGCTGATCCATGTGTCGCGCCTCAGTACCATGGGGGAGATGGCCACCGGGCTGGCCCACGAACTGAATCAGCCGCTCTCGGCCATCGCCAATTACGCCAACGGCTCGGTACGCCGATTGCAGGCGAGTGACCGGGGGGCGGAGGATATCCTCTACGCCCTGGGGCAGATTACCGCCCAGGCGGATCGGGCCGGGGAGATCATCAAGCGGTTGCGTGCCCTGGTGGGGAAGCAGACCCCGGTGCGGCGGGTCGCCGACATCAACGAGGTGGTACGGGAGGTATGCAGCTTTGTCGAGTTTGCCGCGCGCAAGGCAGGGGTGGTGATCGAGCAGGAGTTCAGTCTCGGCACCCTGCCGGTCAGGATCGATGTGGTGCAGATCGAGCAGGTATTGCTCAATCTGATTCGAAATGCCCTTGATGCGCTGCTGGAGATACCGGAAGATGAGCGCAGTCTGGTGATACAGACCAGTTGCCGGGAGGGCAAGTGGGTGCTGATCCGGGTGCTGGACTCCGGAGCGGGGATCCGGGACGCGGATATGGGCCGGTTGTTTGAACCCTTCTATACCACCAAGGAGAGCGGTATGGGCATGGGACTGGTGATCAGCAGGACCATTATTGAAGACCACAACGGCACGATCACGGCCGAGCAACGGGCGGAGGGAGGAACCTGTTTTTCCATTCTGCTGCCCAGCAACAACAGGAACAGCGATGAATAGTACTAATGCCACCGTATTTGTAGTTGATGATGACTCGGCGATGCGTAATTCGTTGAAGTGGCTGATCGAGACGGTGGGGATGAAAGTGGAAACCTTCGCCTCGGCGGAAGAGTTCATCAAGTCCTACTATCCCGGGCGCGCCGGCTGTTTGCTGCTGGACGTGCGCATGCCGGGGATGAGCGGGCTGGAGCTGCAGGAGTATTTCGTCCGGCAGAACATCCTGATTCCGGTCATCATCATCACCGGACATGGGGATGTGCCGATGTCGGTACGGGCGATGAAAGCCGGGGCGGTGGACTTTATTGAAAAACCGTTCAATGACGAACTGCTGCTGGAGAGCATCCGCAATGCCATGACGCTCGACCAGGATCAACGCTCGCTGCAGGCGGAGCGGGCGGAGATCGCCGCCCGGCTGGCCCAGCTGACGCCGCGTGAGCATGAGGTGATGGAGATGGTCACCAACGGCAAGGCCAACAAGGAGATCGCCAGTGCCCTGGGGGTCAGCGCCAAGACCGTGGAGGCGCACCGTGCCCGGGTGATGGAGAAGATGGAGGCGACCTCGCTGGCCGGGCTGGTGAAGATGGTGATCGCGGCCAATCTCTACGGCGACCACTGAACGCTGGGTTACGCGGCGCCCGGGCGCTGAGCTAATCCGACCTGCGATCTTTCAATAGCCGTTTACTTATCCCAATCCGGTTAATAAGGAACCACGGATGGACACGGATTTACACAGATAGCAGATCAGAATTCTGAATCCGTGTTTATCTGTGTGAATCCGTGGTTCTCAAGGGTACGTCCGGGTTGGATGGGTAATCAGGAACGGCTTTGCACCGGCTACTTTTTCACCGGGACGTTGGGCGAGGTCGGTATCAGGGCCACTTCGTCACCGGGCTCGATGCGGGTGAACGGCTCGCAAAACTGCTTGTTCACCGTCACCTGGAAACTCCCCGCCTGGAACAGGTGGGCCTGATCCGGATTGCGCCGGCGCAGCCAATCGCACAGGCTGGTGACGTCGCTGACCGAGGGGGGGATCTCCACCTCTTCGGCCTCTTTCTGCAGCTGCTTCACCAGGTAGGTGAAGTAGAGCAGGCGGATGCGTCGCGGACCCTCGTCGGTGACCGTCCCGCCCGGCTGGTAGCCGGCCTTTTGCAGGCTCTCCTGGTAGGCCCGCCAGTTCTGCTCCTGGTTGACCCCCAGTTCGTAGAGGGTGTCCCAGGAGTAGATGCTGCTGTCATGCCCGTCATCGAAGGTGAGGCGGATCGCATACTGTCCCTGGGGCTCGATGCCGGTGATGTTGACCGACTCCTTGCCGGTGACCGGGCTCTCCGGGGTGTGCGCCTCCCCGGCCTTGGCGGACACCCGCAGGTATTCGCAGGGCAGCCGGAAGCTGGCGCCGTCGGAAAACTCGATGGCCAGCAGCCGGGACTTGCTGTGCAGGTTGATGGCGGTGGGGGTCGGATGCTTGTCGCTCATGCTACTACTCATATCGGAAATTGCTGGCTGAAATCACTGGCGGGGCATCGTGGCACGGGCCGGAATCGGGATCAATCACCCCTCAACCGACTTCGTCCAGCACCCGCCGCCGGAACTTGACGCCGCGCGCCTCGGCCAGTTCGCGGCACGCGGCGATATCCACCCCCCCCAGGCCGTCGATGGCGGTGGCGGTGACATCGGCGATGTAGTGTGGCGCCTCGGCGACGAAATCGAGCATCTGCTCGAAGGAGCCGGCCAGCGCCGGCTGGCAGTGGCGGTCATACACCTCCGCATTCTGCGCATTCAGGGAGATGGAGAGGGCATCGACGCACTCGGCCATCTCCGGCAATACATTGCGCTTGTTGGCCAGGTTGGCCAGCCCGTCGGTATTGACCCGGACCCGGCCGCCGTGGGCCTTGATGTACTGCGCCACCTCCAGCAGCACCTTCAATCGCAGGGTCGGCTCGCCATAGCCGCAGAACACCACCTCCTGGTAGGCGGCGGGGTCATCGATGGCGGCGATGATCTCCTGGCTGGCGGGGCGATGGTCCAGGGTCAGGTCATACTCGTGCACCTGCAGTATGCCCTGGGTCTTGGGGCAGAAGGTGCACTCCAGGGTGCAGCGATCGGTGATATTCAGATAGAGGCTGTCGCCGATCACATAGCTGAGCTGTTGATTGTCCACGGGCACTCGGGTTGTTGCGAAAAACAGGGATTCTACACTACCCCACGACCGGTAAGAAGGGAGGTACTCCTGTTAGACTAGGTTTTCCGGGAGAGTTCATTGCAGAGCCGTTGGGTCAAACTCTTGAAATGGTTAAAACCTTGAATATCAAGCAGTATATCGTCCACCCTGTCGGCGTAGAGGATGCCGATCGGACGGTTCTTGATAAACAGGGAACTCATGAAAAAGCCCCTGGTGTCGAGGGTTGTGCGCAGCGCCTCGCCCATCAGCGGAAGCAGTTTTTCCCGGTTGCTCTCCTGCAGCCAGATGCTCTGGTTTTTTTTCAGCAGCAGGGTCAGCAGATGCCGCTCGCCCACGGGATGCTGGAACTTTTCCAGGGGTGAGTCCGGCTCCACCCCGACGATGAATTTGACCTTGAGTGCCTGGCGATCCGGAGTGAGCATGGCGAACATCGCCCGTTCGACCCCGGCGGTCCGGCGCAGCTCGCGGAAGATACGGGACAGGCTCGCCTGCAGCGGGCTGGCACCGGCCGTGGGCGGTGCCGGAGGTTTTTCCGGGCGTTTCACCGGGGCTGCCGGTTTCGGCGCGGCGGCGATCGGCACGGTGTCGGCATCCATGGCACCCGGGTCTGGCAGCGGGGCCTGGGTGGGGGCGCTTGCGGTGGGGGCGCTCGCGACGGCTTGCCCGGATGGTCCCGCGGTTGGGGCTGACAGCAAGGCGTAGACGGTCAACGGTAGCGGCAGTCCGCTCAGGTTTCTCGCCACACCCGCGACCAGGCTGTGGATATAGGCGCGCCCCGGGTCGGGTTCCAGCCGATTGAAGGCGGCGGCCAGCTCGATCAACTCACCGCTCTGTTCGCTGTGCCAGTCGCGACTTGTCTCTCTGGCCAGGGCCGAGGCCAGCATCACGGCCAGGGAGCGGGCCTGAAAGGCGCCGACCGGCTGCAGCGCCTGGGCGGTCAGGGGCGGCAGATTCCACTGTTCAGCCAGCTGCAGGCTGAGGTGCCGAAGGCTGAAGCCGAACACCTGCTCTTCGGCGTCGGTCTGCGGCATGCCGTCCTTGATCAGCGCGGTTAGCTGTCCCATCTGCCGGTCGGCGTATGTCCAGAGCAGCATCTCGGCCAAGTCGTGCAGGAGGGCGGCGATGGCCATCTCTTCGGGGTTGCCGAGGCGCAGGTCATGTCCCCAGCTGTAGGCGTACCAGGCGGCGTGCCCGGCCCGGGAATAGCAATCATAGAGAGCGGCCCGAGCCCCTGCCGACAGCTGTTTGTGGAGGTCCGGCAGTGCCCGGTCGGCCTGGGATGTGGGTTCGATGCCGAGCAGGGCGATGGCGTGTGCCAGGTTGCTGACCGGTTCCCTGGGCGGCTGTGGCAGTGCATTGAACAGGCGGAAAATGGCCAGAGTAAATCCCGGATCCCGGGAGAGGATGCGCTGCAGATCGGCGTGGGTGGTGTTGGGGCTGTCCAGCAACTGCATGACCCGCTGCCGCGTCAGCGCCATTGCCGGGAGCGCCCGCGAGCCCAGCCGCTCAACCCAGCCGTTCAGTGTGTTGTCCGTGGATACAGCTTCCATAAGCGCCTGTCGGAAAATCATCGGTTGTCTGTGTCGGCGGATGCACCGGGGGCGGAGTCAAATTGAGTCGATATAGTGAACCACAAAGCTCAATAGTAACTACTCACCCGGTCTGTAAGTGATTGGCCTGCCTTGCCGGCCTCACACGATGGCTGGATCAAGATCCGCCAACAAGGCAGGCCAATCACCCGTGAGTAGTTACGCTCAATGTTCAAATCAATATGCCTCCGACCCCGCCACGACTCCTTCAGGAAATCCGCTCCCCGGGAGCCCGGCCTGCTGCTAAACTGCCGTCGGAACTACCCGGGTGCAACAAGGGATGCCGGATTGAGATGAGTGACACACGCGGCGAGGGCGATTGTAGCAGGATTTTACTGGTACATGGGATCTGGATGACCGGGATCGAGTTGGCGTGGCTGGGGCGTCGCCTGTCCGCTAATGGATTCGCGGTGGACCGCTTCCGCTACCGCTCCCTGCGGCAGACCCCGGCCGAGGGGGCGGAGCGGCTGAACCGGTTTATCCGCCAGCGCAATTACGACTGCCTGCACCTGGTGGCCCACAGCCTGGGGGGGCTGGTGCTGCTCAACCTGTTCGACCGCTATCCTGATCAGCCCCCCGGACGGGTGGTGCTGCTGGGGGCGCCGGTGCAGGGCAGCGTGGTGGCGCGCCGTCTGGCGCACCACCCCTGGGGACGGCATCTGATCGGACGTGCCGGCGAGCGCGGGCTGGTGGAGGGGGCGCCGCCCTGGAACGGGGGGCGGGAGCTGGGGGTGATTGCCGGCACCAGTGGGCTCGGCATAGGCCGCCTGCTGGGCGGCATTGACGACGTGAGTGACGGCACGGTGATGGTGAAGGAGACCGTTATTCCCGCCGCCTCGGACCGGCGACTGCATGCGACCGGTCACATGGGCATGCTGTTTTCCACCGCGGTGGCGACGGACGTGGCTGAATTCCTGCGTCACGGCCGTTTTCCTGGGTAGAGGTCGAGTTATTTATTGGGGTTTGTGGGAGAAATCCCCGCCCTGTTATTTCTGCCTGCCCCGGGTGATGGTAAACTCCCGCCTGACCGAATATTGAGAGGAGTGTTATGGCTGGACACAGTAAATGGGCCAACATCAAGCACAAGAAGGCGGCCAACGACAAGAAACGGGGCAAGATATGGACCAAGTTGCTGCGTGAAGTGACCGTTGCCGCCAAGGCGGGTGGTGGTGAGTTGGAGACCAATCCGCGGCTGCGCCTGGCGGTGGACAAGGCCAACGGCGCCAATGTGCCGCGCGATACCATCGAGCGGGCGGTAAAACGTGGCGCCGGTGGCGAGGATACGGATAATTACGACGAGCTGCGCTATGAGGGGTATGGCCCGGGCGGGGCGGCGGTCATTGTCGACTGCATGACCGACAACCGTAACCGCACCGCTTCGGAAGTGCGCCACGCCTTCACCAAACACGGCGGCAATCTCGGCACCGACGGCTCGGTGGCCTACATGTTCAACAAGCAGGGGATCATCAGTTTTGCCCCCGGTGCCGACGAGGACGCCATCATGGAGGCGGCGCTCGAAGCCGGTGCGGAGGATGTGGTGACCAATGACGACGGCTCCATCGACATCATGACCACCCCGGAGGCGTTCTCCGAGGTGAATGACGCCATCGTGGCGAGCGGCCTGACGCCGGACAACGCCGAGGTGACCTTCAGCGCCGCCACCCTGGCGGAGTTGGACCAGGAGGCGGCCGAGAAGCTGCTGAAGCTGGTCGATCACCTGGAAGATCTGGATGATGTGCAGGATGTCTATACCAATGCCGATATCTCGGACGAGATAATGGCCACCATGGAGTGAGAGGGATTGTCCCTCGGGCGGCCGCGGATGCGGCCGCCGGTATAACCAGCGGAAGCGCCTATCAAAAGCACGAATCACAATACCGCGCAGGGCGGGGCGTTGGACCGCAAACGGCGCATCCTGGGGATTGATCCCGGTTCCCGCATCACCGGCTATGGCATCATCGAGAGTGACGGTATCAGAAGCACCCATGTGGCCAGCGGCTGTATCCGCATCGCCCAGGAACAGTTTCCCGAGCGGCTGGGCGAGATCTATCGTCAGCTGAGCGAACTGGTGGCCACTTATCAGCCGGCGGAGATGGCCATTGAACAGGTCTTTATGGCCAAGAACGCTGCCTCGGCACTCAAGCTCGGACAGGCGCGCGGGGCCGCCATCTGCGCCTGTGTGGTGGCCGGGCTGCCGGTATTTGAATACGCCCCCCGGGCGATCAAGCAGGCGGTGGTGGGCTCCGGCGGGGCGGACAAGGATCAGGTGCAACACATGATAAAACATATCCTGCGGCTCGACGGGCCGCTGACGGCGGATCAGTCGGATGCCCTGGCGGTGGCCATCAGTCACGCCCATGCCAACAGCACGCTGCAGTTGATCGGCCGCTCCAAACAGGGAGGGTGGCGATGATCGGCCGGCTGCGTGGCGCGCTGGTCTACAAACAGCCGCCATTTCTGATGGTGGACGTGAGCGGGGTCGGCTATGAGCTGGAGGCGCCCATGTCCACCTTCTACGATCTGCCGCTGCAGGGGGAGTCGGTAACCCTGTTCACCCACCTGGCGATCCGCGACGATGCCCATGTGCTGTACGGCTTCGCCAGCGAATCCGAACGCGCCCTGTTCCGCAGCCTGCTGAAGGTGAGCGGGGTCGGGGCCAAGATGGCGCTGGCGATACTCTCGGGGATGAGCGCCGATGAGTTCGCCCTCTGCATCCAGCGCGACGATACCGCCGCCCTGGTGCGCCTGCCGGGGATCGGCAAGAAGACGGCCGAACGGCTGATCGTCGAGATGCGCGACCGCCTGGACCGGATCGCAACCACCGGGGGGGTGGCGCTGTCCCGGGCGCGTCCCGCCGGCGGCGCGGTGGAGACCCCGGTGTCGGATGCCATCGGCGCCCTGATCGCCCTGGGATACAAACCCAACGACGCCAGCCGTATGATACGCTCGGTGGAGTGTGAGGCGCTCTCCAGTGAAGAGATCATCCGATTGGCCCTGCGAGCGGTGGTGACAAAATTGCCATGAATGAGAATGCCCGGATTATCAGCGCCGAGGCGGGCGCGGACGACGCCGCCCTGGACCGCGCCATCCGCCCCCGGTTACTGGCCGATTATGTCGGCCAGCCGGTGGTCCGAGAGCAGATGGAGATTTTCATTCAGGCCGCCCGGGCGCGTCAGGAAGCGCTGGACCATGTGCTGATATTCGGCCCGCCGGGGCTGGGCAAGACCACCCTGGCGCACATCATCGCCAATGAAATGGGGGTCAATCTGCGTCAGACCTCGGGACCGGTATTGGAGAAACCGGGCGACCTGGCGGCCCTGCTGACCAATCTGGAACCCCACGACGTGCTGTTCGTGGATGAGATTCACCGCCTCAGCCCGGTGGTGGAGGAGGTACTCTACCCGGCATTGGAGGATTATCAGCTGGATATCATGATCGGCGAGGGGCCGGCCGCCCGCTCGATCAAACTTGAGCTGCCGCCGTTCACCCTGGTGGGCGCCACCACCCGTGCCGGGTTGCTGACCTCGCCGCTACGCGATCGATTTGGTATTGTGCAGCGGCTGGAGTTCTACTCCACTGCCGATCTGACCCATATCGTCGGCCGCTCGGCGGGGATACTGAATATAGAGACCGATGCCGCCGGTGCCGCCGAGATCGCCCGACGCTCCCGGGGGACGCCGCGCATCGCCAACCGGCTGTTGCGCCGGGTGCGGGATTTCGCCCAGGTGAAGGCGCAGGGCAAGGTGACCAGCGCGGTGGCCGACGACGCCCTGAGCATGCTGAAGGTGGACGGCAACGGCTTCGATATCATGGATCGCAAGCTGCTGCACGCCATCATCAGCAAATTCGACGGCGGCCCGGTCGGGGTGGACAGCCTGGCGGCGGCCATCGGCGAGGAGCGCGGCACCATCGAGGACGTGCTGGAACCCTATCTGATCCAGCAGGGCTTCATGATGCGCACGCCACGCGGCCGGGTGGCCACCAATGCCGCCTATCTCCATTTCGGTCTGGATCCGCGGGACGACGCGGCCGCTACGGGCGAATTGGGCACGCTGTTTTGAGCATGCCCGGCGTCCCGGCGAGCGATGTATACCCGCCGCATGGCTGGGAGTTTCGGTATTTGGTTAAATTGTGACAGGCGTGAAGGAATTTCTCTGGCCGCTAAGGGTCTACTACGAAGACACGGATTCCGGTGGTGTGGTCTACTACGCCAACTACCTGAAATTCATGGAGCGCGGGCGTACCGAATGGCTGCGCAGCGTGGGGTTTGAACAGGATGAGCTGCGGGAAAAAGAGGGCGTCCTGTTCGCGGTGCGTAAGGTCGGCGTCGAGTTCAGATCACCCGCCCGTTTCAACGATGCGTTACAGGTAAGTGTGCAACTTTTTTCCAGGGGAAAAGCGAGTTTGGTGTTCCGGCAGGAAATTCGATCGGCAGTCGACGGCAGGGTATTGTGTGACGGTGAGGTCAAGATCGCCTGCGTTGACGCGAGCAACTTTCGTCCGACCCCCATCCCCCAAGTCCTTCTATCGGTGATCTCAGGATAATGGCTACAGATCTCTCTTTTCTCTCCCTGGTGGCGGGTGCCAGTCCGTTGGTGCAGCTGGTGATGGCGGCGCTGCTGCTCGCCTCGCTCATCTCCTGGACCATGATTTTTGACCGCTCGCGGGTGCTGAAGCGCGCCCGGCGGGCCGCCGAGGCGTTTGAACGGCGCTTCTGGTCCGGCGGGGATCTCGGCGAGCTGTACCGGGAGCTGGACCGGGAGGACGCCCTGGCCACCGGCATGGCGACCATTTTTCATGCCGGGTTCCGTGAGTTCGCACGGCTGAAAAAGAATCCCGAAATCGAGCCGATGGCGGTGGTGGAGGGGGCACGTCGCACCATGCACGTGGCGATGAACCGGGAGATGGACGGCCTGGAGAATAATCTGACATTTCTCGCCACGGTCGGATCCACCAGCCCCTATGTCGGCCTGTTCGGCACCGTCTGGGGCATCATGAACTCGTTCCATGCCCTGGGCAATGTCAAGCAGGCGACCCTCTCCCTGGTGGCGCCCGGTATTGCCGAGGCGCTGATCGCCACTGCCATGGGCCTGTTCGCCGCCATTCCGGCGGTGGTCGCCTACAACCGCTACTCCAATGATGTGGAGCGGCTGAACGGACGCTACGAGGATTTCCTCGATGAGTTCACCACCATTCTGCAGCGCCAGGCCCATGTTTGATTCTGATCGCGCTCGCGGAAGGGGGGACGGGCGATGAGCCGGCAGAAAAAGCGCCGCCGGCCCATGGCGGAGATCAACGTGGTCCCCTATATCGACGTGATGCTGGTACTGCTGGTGATCTTCATGATCACCGCCCCGCTGCTGACCCAGGGGGTCAAGGTGGATCTGCCCCAGGCGGAGTCGGAGCCGCTGCCGGCCGAGGTGGATGACCCGGTGGTGGTGTCGGTGAACAGCCAGGGCGAGATGTTCATCGATGTCGGCGAGGCCAAGGAGCAGCCGGTGGACCCGGAAACCCTGGTCACCCGCATCGCCGCCATCATCAGCTACAAGCCGAAGACCCCGATCATGGTCAAGGGCGACCGCAACGTCGACTATGGACGGGTGGTGGAGGCGATGGTACTGATACAGCAGGCCGGTGTGCCCAATGTCGGCCTGATCACCGAGAATCCGGAGCGATAACCCCGATATGCTGCAGATTCTCAAGCGCAATCCGTTGGCGGCGGTGATCGCCCTGCTGATGCATCTGGCGATCCTCCTGTTCATGGTGGTGGGGGTCGACTGGCTGGAGAAACCGGTGCAGCCCCCGTCCACCGTGCAGGTGGTACAGGCGCGGGTGATCGACGAAACCAAGGTGCGTGAGCAGGTGCAGCGGCTGCAGCAGGATGAGGCGCGTCAGGCGGAGACCAAGCGGGCCGCGCGGGAACAGGAAGAGCAACGGCTGGCGGAGCTGAAGCGCCAGCAGGCACAGGAGCGGCAGCGTCTGGCGGAACTGGAGAAGCAGCGGCAGGCCGAGGATCGCAAACGCGAGGTGGCGAAAAAGCAGCGGCTGGAAGAGGAGCAGCGGAAGAAAACCGCGGAACAGCAGCGTCTGCAGGCCGAGAAGGAGCATAAGGCCGCCGAGCTTAAACGCCAGGCGGAAACGCAGGCGCGCAAGGAGGCGGAAGCCAAGCGGGTAGCGGAACAGAAAAAACGCCAGGAGGCGGAAGCCAAAAAGGCGGCGGAAGAGAAGCGGCGCCAGGCCGAGGAGGCCAAACGCCAGGCCGAGGCGGAGAAGCAGCGCAAGGCCGAAGAGGCCCGACTCAAGGCCGAGGCGGATAAGAAACGCCAGGCGGAGGCGGCGCAGAAGGCGCGGGAGACGGAGTTGCTGGCGGCCATGGAGGCAGAGCACAATGCACGGGAAAGGGATCGCTACATTATCCAGATATCACAGAAGGTGGTGCGCGCCTGGCTGCGTCCTGCCGGTTTCAGTGCGGGCCTCAAGTGCACCCTGCGGGTGCGCCTGGCGCCGGGCGGCAGCGTGCTCGCGGTGAGCGTGATCCGCGGCAGCGGCAACGGCGCCTTCGACCGCTCGGCCGAGGCGGCGGTACTCAAGGCGGATCCGCTGCCGGTTCCCACCGGGACGCTGTTTGAGCAGTTCCGGGACATCAACTTTGAATTTGATCCGAACAAGTAATGACCATGATGAATAGATTTCTGAGTTTGATCCTGCTGCTGTGCTGGGCCCTGCAGGCCGGCGCGGCACCCCTCACCATCGAGATCACCGAGGGCGCCGAAGGGGCGCTGCCGATTGCCGTGGTGCCATTCGCCTGGGCCGGCCCCGGCACCGCTCCCGGTGGCGCCGATGTCGGCGGTGCGATCGCCGAGATCGTGCGCAACGACCTGCAGCGCAGCGGCCGCTTCTCCGCCCTGCCGGTGAAGGATATGCTGGCCCGTCCGCAGTCGGATGCCGATGTGGAGTTCCGCGACTGGAAGGTGCTCGGCATGGACAATCTGGTGGTGGGCCAGGTGCGGCCCAACGGTCAGGGCGGCTACCTGGTGAGCTTCCAGCTGTTCGATGTGTTCAAGGGCGAGCAACTGACCGGCTACAACGGTCCCACCACCAGCCGCGACCTGCGCTCCACCGCGCACTACATCGCCGATATCATCTACGAGAAGCTCACCGGACAGCCCGGGGCCTTCGATACACGCATCGCCTACGTGGTCTCCAGCAACAAGGCGGACGGTTCCCAGGAGGTGTCGCTGAAGGTGGCGGATGCCGACGGTTTCAACCCGCAGACCATCGTTACCTCGTCCGAACCGCTGATGTCGCCCGCCTGGGCGCCGGACGGGCGGCGCCTGGCCTATGTCTCGTTCGAACAGAAAAAGGCCTCCATTTACATCCAGGAGGTGTTCACCGGCCGGCGCCAGAAGGTCGCCTCGTTCAAGGGGATCAACGGTGCACCGGCCTGGTCGCCGGATGGCCGCAAGCTGGCGCTGACCCTCTCCCGCGACGGCAATCCGGAAATCTATGTGCTGAACATCAACACCAATGCCCTGACCCGTCTGACCAATCACTACGCCATCGATACGGAGCCGGCCTGGTCGCCGGATGGGCGCTTCATCATCTTTACCTCGGATCGCGGGGGCAGGCCCCAGATCTACCGGGTTCCCGCCTTCGGCGGCAAGGTCAACCGGGTCACCTTTGAAGGGGACTATAACGCCCGCGCCTCCTACGCCCCGGATGGCGCGTCCGTCGCCCTGGTGACCCGGCAGGGAGGCGACTTCCGCGTGGCGGTGCTGAATCTGGCCAACAGTGCCCTGCAGGTGCTGAGCGAGGGGCGGCTGGACGAGTCCCCCAGTTTTGCCCCCAACGGCAGCATGATAATTTACGCCACCAAGATCAACGGCAAGGGAGAACTTGCCGCGGTCTCGGTGGATGGCCGCATCCGTCAACGGCTGGCCCTCCAGGAGGGGGATGTCCGTGAGCCGGTCTGGTCACCCTATACCAAAACCAACAGGAGAAACCCATGAAACTGAGAGCGCTTAAGTTTGCCCCCCTACTGGCACTGGCACTGCTGCTGGCCGGCTGTGCCGGGACGACCGACACCAGGCAGGCCCAAGACGGCGCCCCCATCACCGAAGGGGGGCAGGATGGTGCAGCCGATGGTGCCCAGACTTCCGGCGCGCAGGAGGGCGGTACCTGGAGCGGCAGCCCGCTGGAGAACCCCGACAGCCTGCTCTACACCAAGACCATCTATTTCGATTACGATGTGGACGAGGTGCGCGCCGATTACCGTGATGTGGTGGCCGCCCATGGCGACTATCTGGCTGCCAACCCAGCCGTGACCGTCACCATCGAGGGACACGCCGACGAGCGCGGTTCCCGGGAATACAACATCGCCCTGGGCGAACGCCGCGCCAACGGCGTCAAGCGGCTGTTGATGGCGCAGGGCGCGGCGGAGAGCCAGATCATCACCATCAGCTATGGCGAGGAGCGACCCGCCGCCATGGGCTCCGGTGAGACCTCCTGGGAACTCAACCGGCGCGGTGAATTCGTCTATTGATGACGCGTATTGGGAGAAAAGCGGTGACCAGAACCCCGTTCGTCCTGTCGATCGCGCTGTTGCTGATCGGTGCCATGCAACCGGCACTGGCACAACAGCGGGCAGAAAAACTGACCCCGCAGCAGGCCCAGGCGCGGCAGATAGAACTGCTGGAGCGCAAACTGGCGGCGATGGCGGATCTGGTCCTGCGGGTGGATGCCCTGCAACGCGAGGTGCAGCAGCTGCGTGGCGAGATCGAGGTGCAGAACCACGCCATGGATGCCCTCAAAAAGCGGCAGCGCGATCTCTACCTGGACGTGGATCAGCGGATCAACCAGCTGGCCCACGGCAGCGCCCCGATGACCGGGATGGCGGCCCCGGCCCCTGCTCCGGCGCTGACGCCTCCGGGCACCGAACCGGCGATACCGGCCGCTACGCCACCCGTCGCACCGGGGACCGATGGCGTAGCGGGGAGCGCGCCGCCGCCGGCAGTGGCCGAACCTCCGCCTGTCGCCACAGCGGACCCGGGCGAAGCGCCCGCCCCGCAACCGGCATTGGCCGCGCCGATCGATACGGTCGCCGAAGAGCGGGATTACAAGGCGGCATTCAGCCTGCTGATGCAGCGTCGCTATGACGAGGCGCGTAGCGCCTTCCAGGCATTTCTCACCCGTTACGGCGCCGGCAGCTATGCCGATAATGCCCAGTACTGGCTGGCCGAGGCGAGCTATGTGACCCGGGACTTCGACGTGGCCCTGGAGGCGTTTCAGAAGGTGGTCAATGAGTATCCCAACAGCAGCAAGGTGCCGGATGCGATGCTGAAGAGCAGCTTTATCCACTACGAGAAACAGCAGTGGAGCGAGGCACGTGATATCCTGCAGCGCCTGGTGACGCTCTATCCCAGCTCCACCGCCAGCCGCCTGGCCACGCAGCGCCTCGATCGCATGCAGGCGGAGGGACACTGAACGATTTATACTGGTTAGATCACGCTTGGCGGACGGCTTTACATGGCGCAACTGCGCATCACCGAGATTTTCTATTCCCTGCAGGGTGAGTCGAACAGCGTGGGTCTTCCCACGGTGTTCGTGCGCCTGACCGGCTGTCCCCTGCGCTGTGGCTACTGTGACACCAGCTACGCCTTCAAGGGGGGCGAATGGCTGGAGCTCGAGCAGGTGCTGGAACAGGTGGCCGCCTATGCGCCCCATTATGTGACCGTGACCGGGGGCGAGCCGCTGGCCCAGGTGGCGTGCCTGGAGCTGCTCACCGCCCTCTGCGATGCCGGTTACCGGGTCTCGCTGGAGACCAGCGGTGCGCTGGATATCTCCCGGGTCGATCCCCGAGTGGTGAACGTGATGGACCTGAAGACCCCGGGTTCCGGCGAGGCGGAAAAGAACCTGTTCAGCAATATCGAGTGGCTGAAACCGGCGGATCAGGTCAAGTTCGTCATCTGTGACGCGGGCGATTATGCCTGGGCCTGCGAACAGCTGCGCCGCTGGGATCTCGACAACCGCTGCGAGGTGTTGTTCTCGCCGGCACTCGGCCTGCAGGACGCCACGCAACTGGCGGAGTGGATCCTGCGGGACCGGTTGAACGTGCGTTTCCAGATCCAGCTGCACAAATACCTGTGGGGCGATGTTGCCGGTAAATAATCCGTAACTACTCATGGGGTGATTGGCCTGCCTTGTTGGCCGATCTTGGTGGCGCCTCGAATCCGGCCCCTTTTTCAGATTGAAGCCTGCCCTTGTTTGAGCGAAGCGAGTTTGGGCAGGCGCTGAAAAAGGGGCCGGATTCGAGGAGACAAGCCATCGTGAGAGGCCGGCAAGACAGGCCAATCACTTACAGACCGAGTGAGTTGTTACAATAATCCCAACCTGACGCATTCCAGCTTGACCGATTGAAGTGACGTGATGAAAAAAGCGGTAATCCTACTCTCCGGCGGGCTCGATTCCGCCACCACCCTGGCCATCGCCCGCGCGCAGGGTTATGCCTGCCATGCCTTGAGCCTGGCCTATGGTCAACGCCATGCCGTGGAGCTGGAGGCGGCCGGGCGCGTGGCCGACGCCCTGGGGGTGGTGGAACACAAGGTGATCCCGATTGCCCTGGACGCCTTCGGTGGCTCGGCCCTGACCGACCGCGCGATCGCGGTGCCGGAGACGGAGGGCGAGGGCATCCCGGTCACCTATGTGCCGGCCCGCAACACGATCTTTCTCTCCCTGGCCCTGGGCTGGGCCGAGGTGCTGGGCGCCCGCGACCTGTTTCTCGGGGTCAATGCGGTGGACTACTCGGGCTATCCCGATTGCCGCCCCGCGTTCATCGAGGCGTTTGAAAAACTGGCCAACCTGGCCACCAAGGCCGGCGTGGAGGGGCTGCCGTTCCGGATTCATGCCCCGCTGATTGATATGACAAAAGCGGAAATCATCCAGACCGGGGCCCGACTGGGCGTGGATTATGGCCTCACCATCTCCTGCTATCAGGCGGATGCCGCCGGTGTCGCCTGTGGCCGCTGCGACTCCTGCCGGCTGCGCGCCCAGGGTTTTCGCGAGGCCGGGGTGGCCGACCCGACGCCTTACCAATAAACCCGGTCCTATTGCTATAAACCCCAGTAGATCATCTTTCACTTATAGGCTAATCTTGCCCCTCCGGCCGTCGCCGGCCTAATAAAATGACAGGCATCCCAAGATGCCGACACTGAGGTTTGAGGAGGTACATCATGGCTTTCGAGTCCTTTTTTGCGGCCCAGTCGTTCCTGCTGTGGGCGACATTCATCATCGCCCTGATCATGGGCGTGGTGGTCAACAAGACCAACTTCTGCACCATGGGCGCGGTTTCCGACGCGGTCAACATGGGCGATACGGGCCGCATGCGCGCCTGGTTCCTGGCCATTGCCGTGGCCATGGTCGGCGTTGCCGTACTCGAATACCTGGGGTTGCTCAACCCGGGCGGCTCTTTTCCCCCTTACCGGGCGAATCAGCTGATCTGGGCCGAGAATATCCTCGGCGGCCTGATGTTCGGCATCGGCATGACCCTGGCCTCCGGTTGTGGCAACAAGACCCTGGTCCGCATCGGCGGCGGCAACCTGAAATCGATCGTGGTGCTGCTGATTATCGGTGTAATCGCCTTCTTCATGGTCAACCCCTTCCCCGGCTCGGACCAGACCCTGATGTCGGTGCTGTTCTACGACTGGATCCGTCCCCTCTCGGTGACGCTCAGCACACCTCAGGATCTGGGCTCGCTGGTTATGGGTAAGGATGCCGCCGGCGCACGCCTGGGGATCGGCCTGGGACTGGGCCTGTTGTTGCTGGTCTATGTCTTCAAGTCGGCGGATTTCCGCGGCAACTTCGACAATGTCCTGGGTGGGGTGGTCGTGGGATTGGCAGTACTGGCCGCCTGGTACGTCAGCGCCAACGTGAAGATCGATCTGGACGGTGAGCTGCACTCCCTCAGCGGCTATGTGCAGCAGTGGGATTTCCTGGCCGACTCCGCCACGGGTAAACCTGCAGACAGCCGTCCGTTGAGTACCCAGTCCTTCACCTTCATCAATCCCATGGGGCAGACCCTGGGTTATGCCGCCGCCGGCTTCAAGTCCAATCTGCTGACCTTCGGGGTCATGGCGCTGTTGGGGGTGATCGCCGGCTCGCTGCTCTGGTCCCTGATCAGCCGCAGTTTCCGCATCGAGTGGTTTGTCGACTTCAGGGATTTCACCACCCATGTCATCGGCGCCATTCTGATGGGCTTTGGCGGCGTGCTGGCCATGGGTTGCACCATCGGCCAGGGCATCACCGGAACCTCCACTCTGGCGATCGGCTCGTTCCTGGCGCTGGGTTCCATTATCCTGGGCAGCGCCCTGACCATGAAGGTGCAGTATTACAAGCTGGTGTATGAGGATGAGGCCAGCTTCTTCAAGGCGCTGCTGACCGGTCTGGTGGATCTTAAACTGCTGCCGGAGCGCCTGCGCAAGCTTGAAGCCGTCTGAGTCGGGCTTTACCCGTTGACTGGTTCAACGGGTAATGTATAATCCCGCGCTTTGTTGGGCCGTTAGCTCAGTCGGTAGAGCAGTGGATTTTTAATCCATTGGTCGTAGGTTCGAATCCTACACGGCCCACCATTCTCATTCGGAGCCCGGACCCCGCGTCCGGGTTTTTTGTTTTCGACAACGCGATTCGAACCTACGACTTCAAACAGCCAGGTTCGACAGTGGAGCGAAGCGGAGCTGCATGAGGGCGCGCAGCGACCGAATCATCCTACACGGCCCACCATCCCTATTCGAAGCCCGGACCTCGCGTCCGGGTTTTTTGTTTTCGACAACGCGATTCGAACCTACGACTTCAAACAGCCAGGTTCGACAGTGGAGCGAAGCGGAGCTGCATGAGGGCGCGCAGCGACCGAATCATCCCGCCCACCATTCTCATTCGAGCCCGGACCCCGCGTCCCGTTTTTTTGTTTCCGACAACGCGATTCGAACCTACGACTTCAAACCCAGAGGCAGGAGAGCAGCTCCTCTTCGTTCCCCTGGATCTCGATCTCCCGGGAGCGGTTACGGATAATCCCCGCCTCCTGCAGCCTGGAGAGGGCCCGGCTGAGGGATTCCGGCCGCAGGCCGAGATGGACGGCGATATCGCCCTTGGTCATGGGCAGGGTGACGGTTCTTTTGCCATCGCTGGTCATGATGCCCTTGCGTTGGTAGAGATCGTTCAGAAACAGCAGAAAGCGTCGGTCCGCGCTGAGATAGCGTCCCTGCACAATGGTCCGGTTGGTGTAGCGGATGCGTTTGCCCAGCAGTTCCAGCATTTCATGCTGGAGTTCGGGGATCTGGCTGCAGAGCGCCTCGACCTGTTGAAACGGCAGTTCGCAGATCCAGGTGTTCTCCAGTGCCACGGCATCATTCTGATACTTGACGTCACCCACCGCCTCGATGCCGATCAGTTCACCACTGAAATAGAAACCGTGGATCACCGGTGTGCCGTCATCCAGGGAGGATTCGAGTTTCACCGAACCGGACTGGATGGCGAAGATGGACTTGAACGGGTCTTCCATCCGGAAGATGGTTTCACCGGGCTTGTAGGGACCGCGTTTACGAATGATGCCGGTGATACTGTCGCTCTGGCTACTATCCAGGTTGGTGCCGATACACTTCCTGGGCAGCGAGCAGGAGTTGCAGTCCCGATCGTTGTTGATCAGGTGCAGACCACATGTGCCGCTTTTTTTTTGTGCCATCCATCGCTCCGGGGTGATCTTGTCGCCGATGGTATTGCCATCCTGCCGTGTGTTTAAGCATAGCGGATGCCCGGGTGATTACACCCTCTTTATCCATCTGGTATTTGCGCCGGTCGAGTGGGTGCCGTGGCAGGGTTGGATCGCGTAACGAGCGTCACCCCAACACAGGGTTTAGGGCTTGCACAAGAATTATCGCAGCACCAGCATCGCCGGTTGGGCGGACGGCATTTTTATCGGACCGAACCCCGCCAGGCTGTCCAGCTGACTGTTGACCAGGTCCAGTTCCTTTTCCGCCTGCCGTGAGCGTTGCCGTTTCACTGCTGCGTAGATAAGGCCACCGGGCATGGCCGCGACAATGAGGGCATCGGTAGCGGTAAAGCTGTTCTTTTGGATCTTTTCGCTGAGATCTTCCTGACGCAGTTTCAGCTGTTGGTTGAGGGCCTGGATGTCCTTGACCAGCTGTTGCCGGTCGATCACCGGCAGTGAGTAGATAAGTCCGTTGCCGGCCGCTTCCAGGCTTCGGTTTGCCGTCCATGCAGCGGTGCCATCGTCCAGCTGGGAGGTGGCCAGAACCGCCGGCGACAGAAAGCAGAGTAGCAGACTGAGCAGGGCAAGCCGGGGCAGACGGATGGGGTGCTGACTGTGGGGTGCGTACATGTTGATACCCTCATGAACGGGATATCCTTGAACAGCGACATTTCCAGGGAAATGAAATACGGATATCGGTTTTCGGTAGCTTGTAAGCTAGCCCCTCTCCGGGTGGCGGTACGTGAACTGGATCAATCTCGATGGGGATTATTCATTTTCTGTGATGGAGGCGGCGAGTGTGCCGTGCACGGTGCCGTATTTTGTGCGATAGCGTTCACCCCCCGGCGACAGTGCAGGCAGGCGCCGGATAGAGGAATATTAATTCTGTTGAGTCTACTGCTCGGTATGCTTTTCAGTCGGGTCCTGGCATGATTTGTTATCCACGCGGCGGCTGCGATTTTTTGTCCCGATGAGAAAAGCGGAGATCAGCACGAACAGGGCCAGGGCGGCGAATGTCAGGTTGTCGAAGATCATGGTGGCTTGCCTCGGAGTTACTGCTTAAGAGGATGATTAAATACTAATACATATGACGGGTATAATCCCGTTTTGTTGAATTCAATTATTTTATGCTGAACAAAAATATTTGATAGTGCCTGTCGTCGACAGGCGAAGGAGTTCCTATTGATGGTACGATATTTTTTCCTCGGCTTGCTGCTGGCCGCGTTGCCGCTGCAGGCACAGCAGAGACCCCAGGTGCTGGGTTACGGGGTGAAGGGCTGTGATCACTATAACGTGGTGTTCGAGGGGTGGGAGAACGGGCAAGGCGACCAGATTGCGGAATATATCCACTATCGCGACTGGCTGACCGGGCTGGTGACCGGGCTTTCACTGGCCACCGGGAGTGATGTGCTGAAAGGGGTTGAGATCAAGGGGGCCATGCGCCGGATTCAGGTCTATTGCGATGAACATCCGACGGATGATTTCTTCACCGCCTCCATGGATCTGGTGCGGATACTCAGTGGACTCAAGTAGTCTGCAGGTAACTACGCAGGGGGTGATTAGCCTGCCTTGCCGGCCTCACACGATGGCTTGTCTCCTCGAATCCGGCCCCATTTTCAGCGCCTGCCCAAACTCGCTTCGCTCAAACAAGGGCAGGCTTGATTCTGAAAAAGGGGCCGGATTCGAGGCGCCACCAAGTTCGGCCAGCAAGGCAGGCCAATCACTTACAGACCGGGTGAGTAGTTAGTGCGGCTGCAGATTGAACAATGAGCGGGCGTTGGCGCTGGTCAGTTCCGCCAGTCGTTCCGCTGCAATCCCCTTCAGATTGCCGATGGCATGCAGCACTTCGGGCAGATAGGCCGGTTCGTTGCGCTCCCCCCGATGTGTCGCGGTGGGCTGATCGGGGGAGTCGGTCTCCAACAGCAGCGAGTCGACCGGCAGCCAGGTGATCAGGCCGTGCAGGCGGTGGGCGTTTGCATAGGTGGCCGGCCCTCCGAAACCCATCATGAAGCCCATGTCGATCAGTCGCTCGGCCTGCTGCCGGCTGCCGGAAAAACTGTGCAGGACACCCTTGATCCCGGGGAAGTGGCGGAGTGTCAGGATCACCTGCTCAACCGCCTTGCGGGCGTGAATAATCACCGGCAGGCGGTGATCCCGGGCCAATTCGAGCTGCGCCTCAAAAAACTGCTGCTGCCGCTCCCGGTCGGGGGCCGGGATATGGAAATCCAGTCCACATTCGCCGACGGCTACCGCGTCGCCCTGCTCCAGCCAGCGCGCCAGTGCGCTCAGCTCCCGCTCGCTGTGCCGCGGCATGAACATCGGGTGCAGGCCGTAGGCCGGGCGCAGCTGGGGGTACTGTTGACAAAGCTGCCGCAGCGCCGCCCAGCCCGAGGCCTGGATCGCCGGCACGATCAAGGTGCCGACCCCGGCCATTGCGGCCCGCCCCAGGACCTGTTCAAAGTCGGGAGTGAAGCTGGGATCATCCAGATGGGTATGGGTATCGATGAGTTCCATGCCAGGTAGTATAAGCAACTGCCGGATTGTATGGCAGCGGCTGTGCAAGCGGCATGGGCATGCTAAGGGCCCGCGCAAGAATAAGTTCCTGTATTCGGTCGCCCCTGGACCCCGCTGGCGGCGTTACGCTTTTTGCCAAGGGAACAGCTTTGTCCATGGATGGACTTATGCCGCGGAGGCCATGGATGGCCGGGAGCGGTCATTGCCTGCAAAGCGTGCCTTGCCAGCGGGGCCCAGGAACGCCCTCGGTACTACGGAATTATTCTTGCGCTGGCCCTAAGGTTTGGTGGCGACGGGTCAACGGCTGCCGCTATACTCTGTCGACTGACCGGCAAGCGAGGGTGGTTATGAAGGTTGTCTCGTTTAATACCAACGGCATCCGTGTCCGCGAGCATCAGCTGGCGAGACTGAAGGAGCGCTATGATCCGGATGTCATCGGCATCCAGGAGACCAAGGTGCAGGACTCTGAATTCCCCCTCGGGATGATCGAGTCCCTGGGCTATCACGCACACTTTTATGGCCAAAAAGGACATTATGGGGTGGCGTTGCTCTCCAAGCAGGAGCCGCTGGTGATCCGGAAGGGTTATCCGTTCGATACCCCGGACGCGCAGCGTCGCATCATCTGCGGCGAATACGCCACGGCCTCGGGTCGGTCGATCAAGGTGATCAATGGTTATTTTCCCCAGGGAGAGAGCCGCGATCACCTGGTCAAGTTTCCCGCCAAGCGCCAGTTCTACGCCGACCTGATGCGCTACCTGCGGGAGGCGTTCTCAGCGGATGAAGCGGTGCTGGTGATCGGTGACATGAACATTGCCCCGCGCGACCAGGATGTCGGCATCGGCGAGGACAATACAAAACGCTGGCTGAAGAGTGGCAAGTGCAGTTTCCTGCCCGAGGAGCGGGCGTGGATGGAGGGCTTGTTGGGGTGGGGTCTGTCAGACACCTATCGTAACCACTATCCCGAGATATCGGATCGATTCAGCTGGTTCGACTATCGCAGCCGCGGCTTCGACCGGGAGCCGAAACGGGGCTTGCGTATCGACCTTATCCTGGCCAGTCCGATGCTGCAAAACTGCTGCACGGACGCCGGAATCGCCTATGATATAAGGGAAATGGAGAAACCTTCCGATCACTGTCCGGTGTGGGCTGAATTTTCGATCTGATACGCTATGGAATCACAGACGCAGTTTCTTAACGACTGGGAAAATGGGGGAGTCGAGGTGATCAGGCGCGCCTTCAATCTCACTGACAACCGTCTGGCCGGGATCGACCTGCTGCTCGCCTCCTATTCGCGTGATGCCTGCTGCGGAGAGGCGTTCGTACTCTTCCGCCAGGGCCGGGCGCTCTATGAGGTGAATGCCAGTCACGATTCCAGCGACTGTATGGACGGCCAGTGGGAACCGGAGGAGACGCTGCTGATGGCGCTGGAGTTCCGTCTGGAAAAGGGACGCCTGGGACTGCGCACCGACGGCAAAAACCTGTTCGCCGACGAACTCCGCTTTCTGCTGGCCGAACTGAAAGCGAACGGCTTCAGTTGAATCACAGGATTCTGTCGGGCTTAACGCTGATCTATCGCGGAAATGCCGGTTTGTTCAGCACATCCCTCTGCTTCACCCCTTCGGAGTTGGCACTTCAATCGCTCTTGGCGATTGAATGAGCCATTTTTTTCCGATAGTAGGTCCACTATTCCACCCGATAAGATAGTGCGGTCACACTAGCGCCGAACCACGGATACACACAGATAGACACGGATGGGGTTGGTCACGCAACGCGTAACCCTGCGCATTCATGACCTCCATCGTACGACAGTCCGCCTGTTGAAATGCTCCCTTACACAGAACTCCGTGTTTATCCGTGTCCATCCGTGGTTTACTCCTAGGAGCCTGTCGAGCTTGACAGAAAGACTCCCAGACGCAGCGACACCCACTCGACCAGATGCTCAAACCAGCCCAGCAGCCGCCGATGCAGCGGCGTGGCGAACAGCCAGCTCAGGGTGATCAGACCAAGACTCAAGGCACCGACTATCTCATCCGTGACCCAGTGGGCACCACTCATCAGGCGGGGCAGGGTGAACAGCACCATAAACAGCAGCGCCAGCAGGCCGTGGACCCGCGGCAGGTAGGCGAGGGCGAATCCGGCGCACAACAGCAACACCAGCCCGTGGTCACCGGGAAAACTGTCGGAAGAGAAGTCCTTGGTGGCGATGTCGGGTACCAGTTGGGTCAGGCGCAGCGCCTCGGGAAAGTGGGCGGTGGCGCTGGGCCGCTCGATCGGCAGCTCCTTGCTGATGGCCAGCAGCAGCAGCAGGGTGACGAACATCATCAGACCCACGGCGATATAGTGTGCCAGGCGCTCCCGGTCGCGCAGCAATGCCTGGTGGGCAAACAGCAACAGCATGGCCAGCGCGGCGGCCAGATCGAAGGCCCGGTGGTTGGCGATCGCCCAGAGACGTCGCCACCCATCACCCCAGTTCAGGGACCGGTTCATGGCCCAGAACAGCTGCTCATCCAGGGACAGCCAGAGCGCGCGGGTGGGCTCGACCAGCCAGCTGAACAGCAACAGCAGCGCCAGCAGGTTGGCCAGGATCAACGGGGTCTTGTGCCATCCGGTGTCTAATTCGTTACGCAAGATCAGGTTCCTGTTCCAGGGAGGCACTCAGGGCGTCGCCCGCATCGGTGAGCCGTTGCAGCTGCGCCTCAACAATGCGGTTCTCCAGGTTGTCGTCGGGCGATTGCGCGATGTTCACCCGCAGAAAGTTGGGCGTATAGCCGCTCCAGCCGGCGGCGGGGTCGGTGGGGGCGCTCTCCACCAGGACCGGAAAGCGGCGTCCCACAAAGCGTTCCAGGGTCGTCCGTTTCAACCGTTCGCCGAGCTGGTGGAGCGTCTCGCTGCGCTGGCGTATCAGCTCCCGCGATACCGGGTTGGGGAGTTCCGCGGCCCGGGTGCCGGGGCGCGGTGAGTAGGCGAAGATATGCAGATGGCCGAAACCGATCCGCTCGACAAACGCCAGGGTCTGTTGCCACTCCCGGTTGGTTTCGCCGGGGAAGCCGACGATGATGTCGGTGGTCAGGTTGAGGTCCGGCACCCGCTGGCGGGCGTGCTCGGCCAGCCGCTGGAACTCGCCACTCTTGCAGCGTCTGGCCATGCGTTTCAGTACCGAATCGGAGCCGCTCTGGATCGGCAGGTGCAGGTGGGGCATCAGCCGGGGATCTGCGAACAGATCCCAGAAGTTTTCCGGCAGATCCCAGGGTTCCACCGCCCCCAGCCGCAGGCGCGGGATGCGGGTACGCTCCAGCACCGCGCGGATCAGCTGATAGAGGTCGCTGCCGTTATCGCTGCCGTAGCCGCCGATATGCACGCCCGTCAGCACCACCTCGCGGATCCCCTGCCGTACCTGCTCGTTAATCTCCGCCACCACCTGGTCAACCGGCACCGAGCGCTCCGTGCCCCGGGCCACGGTGACGATGCAGAAAGTGCACTGGTAGCGGCAGCCATCCTGGATCTTGATGAAGGCGCGCTGCCGCCCGTGGCCGAGCAGACCGGATTCACCCGGCGCCGTGGCCTGCTGCGGCATGGCGTGCAGATCCAGTTCCCGGCTGGTGATCTCCACCAGCCGCTCCTTGTCCCGGTTGTCCACCACCAGATCCACCCCGAGGCTCTGGGTACTCTCTGCCGGGTCCAGCGTGGCGTAACAGCCGCTGACCACCAGCTTGGCGCGGGGGTTGCGGCGCCGCGCGCGGCTCAACAGCTTGCGCGATTTGCGTACCGCCTCGCCCGTCACCGCGCAGGTGTTGACCACCACCAGATCGGCGTCGGCCAGTCTGGGGGTGATCTGGTGGCCGCGGGTTTCGAAATCGCGGGACCAGCTCTCCAGTTCCGCTTCGTTGAGACGACAGCCTAGGGTTTTCAGGTGTATGCGCATCGGTGTGACCGGTTTTACGGTGCAGAATCCGGGCAAGTTTACGGGTGTCTGCGGGGGATGCAAGCGATCGCGGCCATTTCCACGCACAGTCGCGGGTTCAGCGGATGAGCCGGTGCCGGGTTAAGGGTCCGCGCAAGAATAATTCCGTAGTACCGAGGGCGTCCCTGGGCCCCGCTGGCAAGGCACGTTTTGCAGGCAATGGCCGTTCCCTTGCCAAAATGCGTAACGCCGCCAGCGGGGTCCAGGGGCGACCGAACACAGGAACTTATTCTTGCGCGGGTCCTAAGCTATGGGAATGCTCCATGTTATTGATGTAACATACTGTCTGCATTTGGAAAAGTGACGTGTCTTCGTGCTTGGGGCAGGTGCGGTACAGACGCAAAGGGTGAGTCGAAATGGATCCGCTGATACAACAGGTGATGATGTACCGTGATGCCTTCCTGCTGCTCGGGGCGCTGCTGCTTCTGCTGCTGGGCTGGGGGCTGTGGCGACGGCAAGCGGCACTCTCCGCGCGACTGGAGGGGCAGGGGCTGCGCACCCAGGCCGATACCGAGCGTCTTGAGGCGCTGGTGCGCGAGCAGGGGCGCCAGCTGATGCAGCTGCTGCTGGACGATCGGGATCGGCAAGGGGAGGTGGCCCATCGGCTGCAACAGCAGCTGCAGCGCCAGACGGCCCACTCCCATCAGGCACTGGAGCGGCGGCTGGGGGAGCTGCAGCAGGCGCTGCTCCAGGACAGCGGTCAACTCAAGGTCAACCTGACGGAGCGCTTCGAGCAGTTGCAGCAGCGCCTCACCCAGACCCTCGCCGAGGGGCGGATCGCCCAGCAGGATGGGTTGGCACAGGGGCTTGAGGGACTCGGGCGCCAGCTGATGGAGGGACTTTCCCGCACCACCGAGTCGCTGAACGGCCAGGTTGCCCGGCTGACCGAGAGCACCGATCAGCGGCTGAAGGAGATCGGCGGCCTGGTTGAAAAACGCCTCAGCGAGGGCTTCGAGAAGAGCAACGAGACCTTCAACCGGGTGCTGCAGCACCTCTCCCGGATCGACGAGGCGCAGAAGCGGATCACCGAGCTCTCAACCAATGTGGTGAGCCTGCAGGAGGTGCTGGCCGACAAGCGCTCGCGGGGGGCCTTCGGCGAGGTGCAGCTGAGCGCACTGGTGGCCAACCTGATGCCGGAGAACAGCTATGCGCTGCAATATACCCTCGGCAACCAGACGCGGGTGGACTGCATGCTGTTTCTGCCCGAGCCCAGCGGTCATATCGCCATCGATGCCAAGTTCCCGCTGGAGAGTTATCGGCGCATGACCGACATCCAGGCCCCGGACGCGGAGCGGAACCGCGCCGCCAGCCAGTTCCGCCAGGATATCCGCAAACATATCGACGACATCGCCGACAAGTATATTCTCCCCGGGGAGACCGCCGACGGGGCGGTGATGTTCATCCCCGCCGAGGCGGTCTTTGCCGAGATCCACGGCCACTATCCCGACCTGGTGGAGGCGGCCTGCCGGCGGCGCGTCTGGCTGGTCTCCCCCACCACCCTGATGGCGATACTGACCACCGCGCGGGCCGTGCTCAAGGATGCCGATACCCGTGAACAGCTGCACCTGATCCAGCACCATCTGCATCTCCTGTCCAAGGATTTCGGCCGTTTCCAGGGACGCATGGACAAGCTCGCGGTGCATATCCGCCAGGCCCATGACGACGTGAAGGATGTGAGTGTCTCGGCGCAGAAGATCAGCAAGCGCTTCGGCCAGATCGAACGGGTGGAACTGGACGAGCCTGTCGCGACGCCGCTGACCGAGGACTAGGAGTACCGATTACCCGCAAATACCGATGACACGCGTGTAGGATGGGTGCAGGCGCGGCACCCTTGTTGACGGCTATTCGCGGTGGTCGGGTGCGCCGTAACCCATCTTCGGATGCCGATGCAGGTGCGCGATGGGTTGCGCGCCGGAGACGGAGCCGGCGGAGGTTTCATGGGGACGCTCCACCCATCCTACGCCTGGATGCAGCCCAACCCACTTACGGGTGAAGGGCAGGGCCAGGAGCCGGTCGGATACAACACTGAGCTACTGCGGAACAGCCGACAGGCACCTAGTTCGTGGCCTGCCAGCTGCCGTCGGGTTGCCGGCAGGCGGTGCCGTAGACCGTCTCCCGCCGGCCATCGATCACCGCCTCGGTGGTGTATTCACGGCACGGGCCGCTGGCGGTCTGGAAGGTGCGCGTGGGGGTCACTTCGTAGCTGTGGCCGGAATCGGGATTCTGCCAGCTCGCGGTTTGGTTGACCCGGTTGGATTCCAGCGCCTGCTGTGACCGGTAGTGGTCATTCTCATCCATCTGCTGGCCAATGGAGCCACCGATAAAGGCGCCGGCCAGGGTGCCGATAATGACGGCGGCGGTCCGTCCCGAGCCCTTGCCCACCTGGTTGCCCAGGACACCGCCCGCTACGCCGCCCAGTACGGTGCCGGTCTGCTGCTTGGTGGGAGTGGTGCAGCCCGCCAGCAGGAACAGGGATATCAGCAGGGTGATGCATAGCCGTCGGTACATATCTGACTCCATTCGGGATAACGCAAGAATAGTTAATATTATAACCGATTGGCGGCGGGGTCAGGGATAGACGATCTCGTCCATCATCAGATCGGTCGGCCCCTCGGCTGCCGGATTGAGCGGCAGTCGCACCTCCACCATATCCTCATCCGCCGATTCGAGTTCATGAAATCCCAGTTGCCCGGCCAGGGCACGCATATTGCGGTTCTCCTTCAGCACCAGACCGTACAGGCTGCCGGTTCCCTGGCTCCGGCAGTAGGCAATGATCCGCTCCATCAGCAGGCGGCCCAGCCCTATCCCTTTGTGGTCGCTGCGCACCAGGATGGCGTACTCCGCCTCGCTGTTGTCGCTGCGGGTGATGGCGTTGACCGTCCCCAGGCAGCAGCTGCCCGCGGCGGTCTCCTGCAGCGCCAGCAAGGTCATCTCGCGGTCATAGTCGAGGTGGATCTGTTGGGCCAGCACCGCGCGCGGCAGGCTGCTCATGTCGCCGCAGAAGCGCAGCCGCAGGTCTTCCGGGGTGACCTGTTCCAGCAGTTGCCGATAGAGCGGTTCATCCTCCGGGCGGATCGGCCGCAGGCTGAGTGATTGGCCGTTGCGCAGGGTCAGGGTCTGCTCCAGCTCCCGCGGGTAGGGGCGAATGGCGAGCCGTCGGCGCCGGCCTTGCGGCATCAGGCCGATCCGCGCATCGAGTATCATGATCCCCTGATCGTCCGCCAACAGCGGATTGATCTCGATGCCGCTGATCCCCGGCTGCTCGGTACAGAGCCGTGACAGCTGGACCAGCAGCCCGCGAATCGCCTGTTCATCCACTACGGGGGCCGACTCGTCGTCGGCCTGCAGCATCGCCCTGAGGTGGGTGCGGGAGATCAGCTCCCCGGCCAGGTTCATGTTCAGCGGCGGCAATGCCAGGGCGTGTCCGTGGCGCAGCCGGCGCTGAATGCCGCCCGGCCCCAGGCCGATCAGGGCGCCAAAGCAGTTGTCATGATAGAGGCCGGCAGCGAGCACCAGCGCCTGCGGACGGCGTACCATCCGCTGCAGCACCAGGCCCGGAAAGCGCTGGCCGGGATACTGGTGGTGAAAACGCTGGATCAGCCGCTCCACGGCCTCGGACAGCGCCTGTTCGCTGGCCAGGTCGATGATCATGTTGCCGACGGTCACGGTCTGGCGCAAATGGGGCGAGGCCAGGCGCAGGGCCACCGGCCAGCCGAACTCACGCGCGGCCGCGACCGCCTGCGGCGGATCCCGCACCAGCCGCGAGGCGGGAACCGTCAGACCATAGGCGGTGAGGATATCGGCACTCTCGGCCTCGTTGAGCAGTGTCCTGCCCGCCTGGCACGCCTGTTCGATGCTGTCTCCGATCCAGTCCCGGTCGATCCGGCGCGTCGCTATCACCGGGGCGTGTGCCGGCGTCTGCAGCAGCGTCTCCTGGTTGCGCCGGTGATTGATCAGGTGCAGGAAGGCGGTGGCGCACTTTTCCGGCGTGTCGTAGACGGGGATCTGCGCCTGATTGAAGCATTTGCGGATCGGTGGTTGTCCGGCATCACCCATCCAGCAGGCGAGGATATTGCGGTTGGCCACCTTGGCGCCTTGCACGACGGCACCGGCAATCGATTCCGAGCTGGCGATGGGGGTTGGGCTGTGCAGTACCAGCAGGCCGTCGATCGATGCGGCGCGCATCAGCAGCTCCGTCGCCCGGCGGTAGCGTTCCGGCCCGGCGCCGCGTCCCAGGTTGAGCGGGTTGGTACGTGCCTGGGGTGAATCACAGAGGATCCGTAGCTCGTCCGCGAGTGCCGGATCCAGGGCCGCCGGATGGATCCCCGCCCGCTCCAGTGTGTCCTGGGCCAGTTCCAGGAGACCGCCGCCGTTACCCAGCAGCGCGATCCGCTCGCCATGGGGCGCGCGGCTGTGGGCCAGGGTTTCGACGGCATCAAACAGCTCCGAGGCGCTATCCACCTGCAGCATGCCGGCGCGACGGAATGCGGCGTCGTAGATGTCGCCGGGGTGAAACGGGCCGATTCCGGCCTTCTGCTCCGAGTGCCCGCTGTTCAACAGGATCACCGGCTTGATACGCGCCGCCGCCCGCGCTGCCGAGAGGAATCGGCGGGCATCTTTTACCTGTCTGAGGTGCATCAATATCGCGTGCACCCGGCTGTCCAGGATCAGCAGATCCAGCAGCTCGGCTATATCCAGGTCCAGCCCGGTGCCGGTGGTGATGACATGGGAGAAGCCGATGCCGCGGTTGGCTGCCTGTTCGATAATCCCCGACGCCAGGCTGCCGGATTCACACAGCAGGGCGATCGAGCCGGGATGGGCCTCGGTGCTGATCCAGCTGGCATTGAGTCCGATGGCGGGGATCTGCAGGCCGGTGGAGTCCGCGCCCAGGAGACGCATGCCGTGCCATTGGGCGCGCTCCCGAAGCTGCGTGACCAGTGGGCTGTTGTCATCGAGCTGGTTGGTCATCACGACCGCGAGGCGGGTGCCACGCAGTCCCAACCCCTCCACCAGGGCCTCCAGTTCGTCCGGTGGTGTGCACAGCAGTGCCAGGTCCGGGGTGAGGGGCAGGTCGTTCAGGGTGCGGTAGCAGAGTACCCGCTGTACGGCGTCATATTTGCGGTTGACCGGCAGCACCGGGCCCCGGAACTGACCCGAGAGCAGGTTGGTCATCACCGCACAGCCGAGGCTGCCCGGTCGCTCCGAGGCGCCGATCACGGCCACCGATCCGGGGCGAAACAGGTGTTGATGGCGCTTCGGTCCCATGCTGGCTCCGGTTCTGTCTCCTTTCCTGTGGGTGGCCGCTATTTTCAGACCAATGCTCAGGTGATCGGTCAGCGATCGGGAAACTGTAGCGGCCGCTACAAGACCGGTTCAAAATCCGAAAGCCGGGGCGAATGCAGGGGGAGTCCCCAGAGCGGCACTCCCCGCTCCCGGTGGTCAGCACTGTTCCCAAGGCAGTCCGTGGAAGCGCCAGCCGTTGAGGGTGCTGCGCTGGTGGTGATCGTTGAGTTCCCCCTCAAACCCCTCGTCGACATGGAATACCCGATGGAAGTCCGCCTGCAACAGCGTCTTGCCGGCCTCATGGGAACGCTTGCCGCTACGGCAGATCAGTATGACCGGTGAGCAGCCTTCATCCTCACTGCAGACGGCCCCGCCCAGTACCAGTTTGCGGATGTCGGTGACGAAGTGGGGGTTGACGGTCCAGTCGGGTTCATCAATCCAGGGTACGTGAACCGCCCCCTTGGCATGACCGACAAACAGATACTCCATGCTGGAGCGGATATCCACCAGGATCGCCCGGGGGTCGTCTTCCAGCATTTGGTAAGCCTGTTGCGGGTTCAGGGGGATCGGTTCAGCGTCACTCATCTCTCTACTCCTGGTTTGATTTCGGTGTACCTGGGTTTGATTTCGGTATGCCTGGGGCCGGGGGTATAATACCGGCATTCCAGGCTTTTTATAAATATGTCTTATGCGCGACAAGATTATACTTGCCATTTTAGCCCTTTTTTCCCGTTTGCCGCTCTCCGTGGCACAGGGGTTGGGGGGAGTGATCGGCCGTGTTGCCTACTGGATTCCCAACAAGGAGCGGCAGATAGCCGGGATCAACCTTGCTACCTGCCTTCCCGAGCTGGCGCCGGCACAGCGCCAGGCGTTGCTCCGGGAGAGCCTGATCGAGGCCGCCAAGGGCCTGGTGGAGATGCCCGTGGTCTGGGCATCGCCCCCCAGTCGCTGGATCGAGCGGATGCAGGCTGGTACAGGGGCCGGGCTACTGGAAGCGGCCCTGCGCCAGGGAAAGGGGGTGATTGCCGTCGGTCCCCATCTCGGCAACTGGGAAGTCGGGCTGCACTATCTCACGTCACTGGCCAAGGTGACGGCGATCTACCGGCCGCCCCGGCAGGCGGGGCTGGACGACCTGCTCAAACAAGGCAGAAGCAAGGGTGGCGCTACCCTGGTGCCGGCCACCCCTCAGGGCGTGAAAGCGTTGTATGGCGCGCTCAACCGGGGGGAGATGATGGCGTTGCTGGCGGACCAGCAGCCGAAAGCCGCGGGGCGCCAGGGCGGTGTCTATGCCCCCTTTTTCGGCCACCCGGCGCTGACCATGGTGCTGATCGGGCGTCTGGCGCGCAAGACCGGTGCGCCGGTGCTGTTCTGGTTCGCCGAGCGGTTGCCGCGGGCCGCCGGTTACCGGATGCACTGGTTCGAAGCGCCGGCCGAGATCTACAGCGCCGACCCGGAGATTACCGCCGAGGCGCTCAACCGGGGCCTGGAGGCCTGTATCCGCAAGGCGCCCGCACAGTATCTCTGGAGCTATAAGCGCTTCGCCAGCCAGCCGGAGGGGGTGATCTCCCCGTATTCCAAAGCGGTCTCGTAAACCCGCATCGCGCTGGCGAGGTGGCTGTCGGCAACAGGTGGCACGCCGTCCCCGGCCGGTATATGAATGTCGGGGTAATCCCCCGGCTTTGCCAGTGGTAGTTAACGGCCGAAATCCGGTTGCCTTCAATAGGATGACTTCCTTTTTTTATCAATATCCTAAAGTGTTGTTTCCGGCTTGCCGTTAACAGGACAGTGCTGGTTGACGTTACGGCAGGCGGACGGTTGCCGTCCAGAGGTGAGAGACCATTGATGGTGAAGAGAAAAAGTGTGCAAATCGGGTTGCTGCGGCTGGTTGCCGGGTTGCTGCTGGTCGCTGTCTGCAGTGCACAGGCGGCACCGGCTGCGGCCGAGAAGGCGGATGCCCGGGTGCTGATCGATATCTCGGGCAGCATGAAGCAAAACGATCCGCAAAACCTGCGCCGGCCGGCCCTGCGTATGCTGGTGGGTCTGCTGCCCGAGGATGCCAGGGCCGGGGTCTGGACCTTCGGTCAATACGTCAACATGCTCATCCCGCTCGGTCAGGTCGATGCCGCCTGGAAAGAGAAGGCGCGGGCCGAGGCGGACCATATTGCCTCCCCCGGGCAGTTCACCAATATTGAGGATGTCATCAAGCGCTCCATCGCCGACTGGGAAGGACCGCCCGGCCCGTATCAGCGTCATCTGATCCTGCTCACCGACGGCATGGTCGATATCAGCAAGAATCCAAAACAGAATGTCGCTTCGCGGCAGCGCATAGTCGAGCAACTGCTCCCGCAACTGCAGGCCCACGCCGCCCAGGTGCATACCATCGCACTCTCCGCACGGGCCGACCACGAGCTGATGCAGACCCTCTCCCGCGAGACCGGTGGCTGGTACGAGCAGGTCAGTGATGCCGAGCAGCTGCAACGGGTGTTCCTGCGTATTTTTGAAAAGGTGGGGCGCCCGAATACCGTGCCGCTGAAAGACAACAAGTTTCTGGTCGACAGCAGTATTCAGGAGGTGACCCTGCTGGTGTTCCGCAAGGAGGGGGCTGAACCTACCCGTGTCATCACGCCGTCCGGGGCCGAGTTCGATGCCAAGAGCGCACCGCCGAACGTCAGCTGGCATCGGGATATCGGCTATGACCTGTTGACCGTCACTCATCCGGAGACCGGCGAGTGGCGCATCCAGGCTGCGATGGACCCGGACAACCGGGTCATCGTGGTGACGGATCTGAAAATGCGCAGCAGCCAATTACCCAGTCGCTTTGTCCTGGGGGAGGTGCTGCCGGTGACGGTCTCGTTCACCAACCAGGGAAAACAGATCATCCGCCAGGATTTTCTCGACGTGGTGAATCTGCAGAGCGGTCACACGGACAGCAACGGTAGCGGTGAACAGCGGCCGATATTCGATGATGGCCAGGATGGGGACGAGACGGCGGGAGACGGCGAGTTCACGCTCCAGGTCGGCCAGGGCCTGGCCGCCGGCAAGGTTGAACTGGTGATCCTTGCTCAGGGGAAAACCTTCCAGCGTGAACAGCGCCAGACCTTCGAGCTGGCCGATCCGGTGGGCCTGCAGGTTGAGGGGGGACAGGAGGGCACGGAGTTGCGACTGCGGGTGCAGCCGGACAGCGAACTGGTGGACCTGGAAACGCTGAAATTCGTGGCGAACCTGGTTTCGCCGTCGGGTGAAGAGCAGCCGGTGCTGTTGCTGCCCGGTGTGGAAGCGGGGGAACAAGAGGCGCGGATCGCCACACAGGAGCTGCAGGGTGACTGGAGCCTGTCGGTTTCGGTCAGCGGGAAAACCCATGCCGGTTCTGAGCTCGACCTGACACTCGACCCCGTGGCGGTGCAGGGCGCGGCGACACCACCTCCGGCGCCGGCCGAACCGGTTGTCGAACCACCGGCCGAGGTGGAGGCGCCGGAGTTGCGGACCCCCGTGCCGCCCGAGCCCAAGCCGCAAGAGGAGGCGTTTACGTTTCAGGTGGCGGTGTTCGGGGTTATCAACCTGGTGCTGATTGTCCTGGTCGGGCTTGCCGTATGGATCGTACGGCGACGCAAAAAAGATGGTGAATTTCGGTTGGTTGAGGAGGAAGATCAGGCGGTTGCGGAGGAATCGGCTCAATGATCGAGGTGAGTAAACTGCTGTTGCTGGTAATGGGCGAGCTGCTCCTGTTGAGCGTTATCTATGCCGTCAGCGTAAATTATTTCGCCCTTGCCAAACGTCGGCGTGATCGCGCGGCGATCAGGAATCTCATTGCCAGAATCAAGGAGGATAGTGGTCGGCGTGAATCAGAGACACGCAAGCTCCTGGAGCAGCGGCTTGGGCTCTCCGGCGACAACCTGGAGGAGACCGTCCGCAAGATTGCCCGGGGAGAGAAGGCATTCTACCAGGCGTTGATCGATGTTTACCTGAGACGCGATACAGAGGCCGTGCAGAACCTGTGTGTCGATTACGAGGGCTCGGTCGATGCCTACCGGACGATTGAAATCCCCAAGCGGGCGGAACCCGCCGGGGGTGATGAGGAGCCGGAGGATCACACCGAGGAGCTGATTCTGCTGAAGGCGGAAAATCAGCGACTGGCGGATGAACTGCAACTGACCATGGATACCATGGGGAACATGCTGAGTGAATACACGCAGATGTTTGCCGGTGGCGTGGATGCCAGCCTGGACAGGGACAAGATGCAGGAGATCGTCGCGCCCACGGAGGACGCCGATCCGGTGCAGGCAGCGGTCGTCGCCGATGAACAACTGCTGGATGAGCTGCTCCAGCAGGCCTCCGCGGATGAGGGCGAGGCAGCGGATAACGAAGATATTCCGGATGACGGGGATGAGTTGAAGGCGCTGGATGAGGCGCTGGGAATCCTGGAACTTTCGGTGGAGGATCCGGCGGCGGAGGAGCCTGCCAATACAAACGATCTGGATGAAACGATGGTGCTATCGCCTGAACCGGACGTTGCCGCGTCAGGCGCGGAGGAGGCGGAGGAGACGGTGATCGATCAGGATGATGAAGTGATCAATCTGGACGATGTGCTGGATGATCCGGATACCCGGAATTCCTGACCTTTCAGTCCGAAGAACAAACCTGACCTACCCGTCCTTTGTTCCGGCTTGTCCCGGCGAGGGGTTGCCGGAGCATATCTCCGTATGCCCCGGCACCGTCTCAGCTGATCTTCACTGTCGCGGAATCACTGCTACCCTGGTTATCCACCCAGGTGAGGGTAAGATCATCACCCTCGCCGGCGCCCTTGAACTTGAAGGAGATATAGGGGTTTTTGGAGATGCCGCCGCTCCACTGGGCGTTGATCACCTCTTTACCGGCCGCGGAGCAGGTGACATCCTGAATGAAATGAGCCGGAATGGTTTCACCCTTACTGTCCTTGCGGTTACCTGTCTCCATGGGGTGGGTCATCAGTGCCTTGACGGTGACCACGTCATCTTTCAGTTTGGCGCGTATTTTGATGGAGTTCTCTGCCATTGTTCAGTCCTCGTGCCTTTGTTCTGTCCCGGGTTGTTCTGACCCGGGCTGATCTGATCCTGGTCCAGGGTGATCGCGCCGTTACCCGCCGCAGCCACCGATGGTGACCTTCACCTCTTTAGCCGTCCGGTAGAGTTTGCCGCCGGACTTAACCACGGCGATGACATCGCCGCTCTTGCCCATTTTGATACGTGAGGAGACGAAGCCCTCGGACCCGTCCATCAGGTTGAAATTGGCAATCAGCGGAACCGGGTTGTTGGCGGCGATAATGGCGATCGACTCAACGTTGGGCAGTGTGGTGGATACGGTAACCGGCACCACCGCGCCATTCTCGGCGATATCGGGTGCCTTGATATTGATGTCGCCGCTCTCTTCCGCATTGTCCGCACCCATCAGCGAATTTAGCGCGCCGGGAATATCCTTGGCGGTAAAGGCCTCTTTTGGCCAGGCGGCCAGCACGGCTTTTGGGGTCAACAGGCCCGCGCCGATCGCGATGCCGATCGCACTGGTGGCGATCGTGCCTTGCAGCAACATGCGCCGTTTCAAATCTGCTTTCATTTCTATCTCCTGTCTCAACAGAGGGACGGTGTTTGTCTGTCGTTAAGAGGTGGTATACGTCTGGTACCCCACACCGGGTTTCCGGTTTTAATTGGGGGGGCGGACCAGGGAGTGACCCGGTGTGTGGGAATTATTCGTGCGGCACCTGTCGTGTGACATCCAGTGGAGTGTCGCGTTTATGTTTCAATCGACTGCTTGATCCATGCCTTTCTGCGGGGCATTTTCATAAGCAAGAGATATGACCACATAAACGGTTTATGTGCTGCGGAATCGCTCCTCATCGACCTCGATTGAAAGGTCTGTGTGTATTACCTCCGATAATGTCCAGCGCCGACGGATTATGATTATTATTTGCTCGCGCGTTCCGTCAGTCTGGTGCCGTAGGGCAGGGCCAAGCATAACCCATGAATTCACAATGGAAAAGAGGGTTATTACTAACTCGGTATCTATCTGTCGCGCGCCTCAAGATCCTGTTCCTCCGCACGGATCTCCTTCAGCCGGGCCGCCATTCGGGCACTTTCGTAATAGTCCAGCGTCCTGTCCTTGAGCGCGATTTCCAGTTGCATGACTGCCGAATTCAGTGCCCCGGTGTGGTAGTAATACTCGGCCAGGTATTGATGTCCCTGGGTCTTTTCCCCGGCATCGCCGGATGCCTGGGCCAGCAGTTTGTAGAGCAGGGTGTCATCGGGCCGTCCGTTGAGTTGCCGCTCCAGTATCGGTTTCACCTCCCGCGGTCTGCCCAGGTCCAGTAACGCCTGGGCATAGTAGATCGACAGCGGGTAGTTCCCCGGATGTTCGCTCAGTCCCCGTTTCAGTGTCTCAACGCCCAGCGCCGCCTGTCCTGAGAGTTTCTCAAGTTCCGCCTTGGCTGCGACATATTCGATCTGGTCCGGGTGCTTTTGCAGCAGTCCGGTAAGCAGCTCATCCGCCTGGGTATAGCGCCGGGCGGCGGTCAGGGAGAGGGCATAACCGTAACGATGCGCCGCTTCGTTGCGGTATCTTCCATCGGCCAGGGCCTTGCTGTAGAACGCAATGCCTTCGGCCGCGTTGTTGAACGCCATCACCCGCAGTCGTTCTCGGGCAAGGTGGTAGGCGAGCGAGTCACGGCGCTGTTGATAGGGGAAGTCGCCGGCCCGGCCATAGGCATCCGCGATGCGATTGCTGGTGACCGGATGGGTGCGGAGAAATTCCGGCAGCTTGCCGTTGTCATAGAGCCGCGAGGCCTTGCCCATGCGCGAGAAGAACACCGGCATGGCCGTCGGGTCAAATCCGGCCGCCGCCAGGGTCTTTATGCCGATGCTGTCGGCCTCCTCTTCATGGGCGCGGGTAAAGTTGATCTCCCGCTGCATCATCCCGGCCTGGATTCCGGTGGCCGCGGCGACCGCGGCATCGGGGTTGTCGGTTGCGGCGCCAATGATCACCGCGGCAATCGCCACCGCCGCCGCGGGCAGCGACATACGGTTTACCGCGTCGTAGGTCCTTACCAGATGTTTCTGACTGACATGCGCCACCTCGTGTGCGACCACCGAGGCAAGCTCACTCTCGGATTCGGTGGTGGTGATCAGTCCGGCAAAGACGCCGATGTAGCCCCCGGGACCGGCGAACGCATTGATCTGCGGGCTGTTGATCAGAAAGAACTCGAAATTGCCGGCGGCATCCTCGTTGGCGCTGGTCAGCCGCTCTCCCAATGACTGGATGTAGGCGGACAGCAGCGGGTCCTGGATCACCGGCAGGGAGTTGCGGATACTGCGCATGAAGGCGCGTCCCAGGCGACGCTCTTCCGCAGGGGTCAGCACATTGCCCGAGGGGTTGCCTATATCCGGCAGCGCTAGCTCTTCCGCGCCGCGGGCGGCAGGCGCGGCGACGAGCAGCAGGCATAACCAGACGGTCAATAGCGTCGCTGCCAGTGATATTTTCTGCCGTGTCGCGAACATGCCTTGAAAGACAATGGCGGTGGACAATAGTTCAGCTGACGCTGCGCGGGGTGGTACGGTTGGATTCACGCAACTCCCTGTTATCGGGTCAAGTTTCTCTCCCGGGCAATATAACAGGATTCGGCTGCTAAGGGCGCGGGCCGGGCGATGCCTCCGGCCCGGGGGGCGTGGTGGTTTAACTGAAGAGGTCCTTGACCACGCGGGTGAGCTGTTTCAGCAGCGCCGGCGCATCGCTGTCCATCACCTGGTCGATCACCCAGCGGTTGACCTGACTCTCCCCCATGGTCTGCTGGATCTCGTAACCGAGGTGGCGCAGGAACGGATAGGTGGGGCCCTCATCGGTATAGCCGAACTCCGCATACTCGCTGGCGCGCAGATTGAATGTCTCTATGAAGGTGGCACGGTAGTCGCCCTCACCCAGCATGGAGCGGCTGTTCTCTTCGTAATGATCCGCCAGTTTCAGCACCAGCGCGGTGACCAACTCGCGGCGCTGCTCATCGGAGATCGACTCAAACAGCATCCGCTCGACCGCCAGGGCCTGGAAGATCAGATATTCCGCCACCACCGCCAGACGCTGGGCATCGTCGCGATAGGCAAACTGCTTGCTGTGCAGGTTGACCGCCTTGTCGACGCCCAGGCGCCAGGCACTGAAGGCGATGGCACCGCCGATCTCCGCCAGGGTTCGCTCCGAATCCTCTTTATGCCACTGGCTCTTTAGCCTCAAGGCCATGCCGATACCCCTATCGGGCGTGCCGTATAAGCACGCCATCATCAAATATTAGTTTGGATTAATATAGCACAAAGTCATCGCCGTGGGTGACCCAGGGCATGGTATGTCGGGTCTCCAATCACTAACATCTGCTGTTAAGGACCCGCGCAAGAATCAGTTCCTGTATTCGGTCGTCCCTGGGCCGCCGCTGGCGGCGTTACGCTTTTTGGCAAGGCACGCTTTACAGGCAATGGGATGGCGCTCCAGCGCAACGCGTGTGCCCCGCGATGATTAATGGTTGAGGCTGCTCGTCGCGAGCGGACACTCCGCCGTGTTGGTACAAGGAATCACCACATGCAGATGGGTCATTATCTACCCCGCGGCTTACCGGAAGCGTTGCACGGCCTCGCCAGCCTGGCCCTGGATTTGCGCTGGAGCTGGAACCATGGTGCGGACGACCTGTGGCAGGCGGTGGACCCCGACCTGTGGCGGGCGACGGCAAATCCCTGGTTGATACTCGAATCCGTCTCCGATCGGCGTCTGGACGAGTTGACGCATGACCAAACCTTTCTCCAGGCGTTACAGCGGCAACTCGCCGCCCGTGAGGAACATTTCCAGGCGGAGGCCTGGTTCACGTCCCGGTACGGCGCCACCTTCAGCGGCCAGATAGCCTATTTCAGCATGGAGTTCGGACTCAGTGAGTCATTGCCGATCTATTCCGGTGGTCTGGGGGTGTTGGCGGGCGATTATCTGAAAACCGCCTGCGATCTGGATGTGCCGCTGGTCGGCATCGGCCTGCTTTACCAGCAGGGGTATTTCCGCCAGGCGTTGGACGCCCAGGGCGGGCAGATCGAGTTCTATCCCTACAACGACCCGACCATGCTGCCGGTGGTGCCGTTGCGTGGTGACGATGGTGAATGGGTCCATGTTCGGATCGAACTGCCGGGCCGGACGTTGAGTCTGCGTAGCTGGCGCGCACAGGTCGGGCGCCGCACCCTGCTGCTGCTCGACAGCAACACGCTGCTCAATGGGCCGGGCGATCGCGGTATAACCAGCGAGCTTTACGGTGGCGGGCCGGAGTTGCGCCTGCAACAGGAGATGGTGCTGGGGATCGGCGGCTGGCGCCTGTTGGAGCAGCTCGGAATCGATTGTCCGGTCTGCCATCTCAACGAGGGGCACGCCGCGCTGGCGATCCTGGAACGTGCCCGCCACTTTATGCGGTGCACAGGCGAATCCTTTCGCGTGGCCCTGTGCGCCACGCGAGCGGGTAATCTGTTCACCACGCACACCCCGGTAGTCGCGGGTTTTGACCGTTTTCCCCCACGGCTGTTTGCCCGATACTTCCAGGACTACGCGGCAGAGTTGGGGGTGCCGATGGAGGAGCTCCTGGCGTTGGGTCGGTGCCACGCCGGCGATGCCGGTGAAGCGTTCAACATGGCCTACCTGGCGGTACGCGGTGCCGCTGCCGTCAACGGGGTCAGCCGTCTGCACGGAGAGGTGAGTCGGGGTATCCTGCAATCCCTGTTTCCCCGCTGGCCACGCCATGAGGTGCCGGTGGGTCATGTCAGCAATGGCGTGCACATGCCGAGCTGGGACTCGGCGGCGGCGGATGCATTGTGGACCCGGGCCTGCGGCAAGGCGCGCTGGCGCGGCACCCTGCAGAAGCTCGAGGCGGCGCTGCGACAAATCGAGGATGAGGCGTTGTGGCGCTTTCGTATGGAGGGGCGCCAGCGGTTGATCGTCTTTCTGAAGGAACGGCTGGTGCGCCAGCTGCGGGTGCGCGGTGCCTCGGGTGAACAGGCAGGCGAAGGCGCCGAAGTGCTGGAACCGGATGTTCTGACCCTGGGATTTGCCCGCCGCTTCGCCGAGTACAAGCGTACCAACCTGTTGTTGCAGGACCCGGAGCGCCTGCTGCGCCTGCTTGGTCACCGCGACCGGCCGGTCCAACTGGTGATCGCGGGCAAGGCCCATCCGCAGGATAGGGAAGGCAAACGGCTGTTGCGTCAGTGGCAGGATTTTTTCGGGCGTCCCGAGCTACGCGGACGGGTGGCCTTCGTGGAAGACTACGATCTGGTGGTTGCCGGGCAGCTGGTTCAGGGGGTGGATGTCTGGATCAATACACCGCGCCGCCCCTGGGAGGCCAGCGGTACCAGTGGTATGAAAGTGCTGGTCAACGGCGGCATCAATCTGTCGGAACTGGACGGTTGGTGGGCGGAGGCATACACCCCGGAGGTGGGCTGGGCGCTGGGTGACAGTCGCGAACACAATGACGTTGCCGGCTGGGACCGGGCGGAGGCGGAGCAGCTCTATCAACTGCTGGAACAGGAGGTGATACCCTGTTTTTACCGGCGTGATGAATCGGGGGTGCCGCGGGAATGGGTCGGCCGCATGCGTGAAAGCATGGTGCAGCTGACCATGCAATATTCCAGTAACCGAATGCTGCGGGAATACGTGGAGATGCACTACATCCCGCTGGCCGAAGCCTACCGGCGGCGCACGGTCAAGGTGGCGAATGAGCTGCACCAGTGGTACGGTCAGCTGCAGCAGCACTGGGCGCGAATGCATTTTGGCAATGTCGTATCGAACCGGACCGGGAGCGGCTACTATTTTGAGGTCCAGGTTTATCTCGACGACATGCCCCCGCAGGCGGTGGCGGTAGAGCTGTATGCCGATTCCGCGCCGGGCCGCCAGCCGGTCAAACAGGCGTTGCAACGCGGTGAACCGCTGGCCGTGACCGCCACGGCCTATATCTATCGGGGCAGTGTGCCGGCCGACCGGCCGGTCGAGGCCTACACCGCCCGCGTGGTGCCGCTGCATGCCGAGGCGTGGGTACCGCTCGAGGCCAACTTCATCTTGTGGCATCGCTAAGGGCTCGCGCAAAAATAAGTTTCGGTATTCGGTCGCCACTGGACCCCGCTGTCGGCGTTACGCTTTTTGCCAGGGGAGCGGGTTTGTCCATGGATGGACTTATGCCGCGGAGGCCATGGATGGCCGGGAGTGGCCATTGCCTGCAAAGCGTGCCTTGCCAGCGTGGCGCCCAGAGTAACCCGGCGACGCCCTCGGTACTGCGAAATTATTCTTGCGCGAGCCCTAAGGGCTCGCCGGGATTTACCGGTGTGATACGCGGCGGCCGATTACCCACAATCCCAATTTTCACTGCAGGAAACAGTGATGGCGGATGAGCGAAACACGGTGCTGACCTATGCGATTCGCGGCCCGGTGGTGCTGAAGTACCTGGGTCAATTGGCACTGCTGCTGGCGTTATTGACGCTGGTCCCCCTGGTCGTGGCGCTGGTCGCGGGAGATGACGCGATGCGCTGGCGCTATGGCCTGCTGTGCACTGTGCTGTTTCTGTTGGGCGGCCTGTTTGCGCGGTTGCCGGCACCTCTGCGCATCCAGGGCAATGAGGCCCTCACGATCACCGCGCTGGCGTTTCTCGGCGCCTCCCTGCTGATGTCCTGGCCGATCATGGGATCGGGGGTGTCGTTCGTGGACGCCCTGTTCGAGGCGGTGTCCGGTGTCACTACGACGGGACTGTCCACCCTGACCCACATTGAGATGCGCTCCACCACGCTGCTGTTTACCCGTGCCTGGATGCAGTGGTATGGCGGCCTGGGCTTCATCGTCCTCTCGGTCGCGCTGCTCATGGGGCATCAGGCCGCGGCCCGTCGGCTCTCAGATCCGGCAGGCAGCGGCGAGACGCTCGTGGCCACCGCGCGCACCCATGCGCGTCATAGTCTCATGGTCTATGTGACGCTGACCCTGGTTGGCCTGGTGCTGGTCTGGACGCTGACCGGTAACGGCTTCCCGGCGCTGCTGCAGGTGTTGTCGGCCGTCTCCACCGGTGGCTTTTCCAATTATCCCGACAGCCTGGCAGGACTGGCATCCCGTCCGGCCGCTGTGGCGGTGATGCTGATCGCTTTTCTGGGCGCGGTCTCGCTGCCCCTGTATTGGCGGGCGATGCACGCCGGGCGGCGTGCCGGCCTGGGTGTGTTGCTGAGTGACGTGGAGTTGCGCGGCCTGCTGGCGGCCTCGCTTGTGATCGGTATATTGCTGAGCGGACTGGGCTGGCTCCAGGGGCGGGAGCTGTCGTGGTACCACGGTTTTATGATGGGCGTCTCGGCCCAGACGACCACCGGTTTCACCACCATGAGCATCACCGAAATGGACGCCGCCTCAAAGGTGGTGATGATCGTTTCAATGCTGCTGGGGGGGAGCGTCGGTTCTTCAGCCGGCGGGTTTAAATTGTTGCGCCTGCTCATCCTGTTGCGCCTGCTGCAATTGATGATTCGCCGTACCGGCATGCCGCCGCATGCGGTGGCCGAACCCTATCTTGCCGGACGCAAGCTGGAGTCCGATGATGTGCTGCGCGCCCTGCAGTTGATCATCCTGTTTATCGGTTTGGTGGTGGTCTCCTGGCTACCGTTTGTGGTGATGGGCTATGATCCCCTTGATGCCCTGTTCGAGGTGGTCTCCGCCAGCGGCACGGTGGGATTGAGCAGTGGAATCACCCGTCCCGGACTGGAGCCCCTGCTCAAGGGCGTGCTCTGTTTTGACATGTTGGCCGGACGCCTGGAAATCATCGCCTTGCTGGTGGTCCTGTATCCGCGCAACTGGTTTGGCCGACGCAAGGAGGTGCAATGAGAGCGGTATTTATCGGCGCTGGTGAACTCACCAACCTGACCGCCCGGCAACTACTCGATGCTGGCTACGAGGTGGTGATTGTCGAGAAAGAGAAGTCACGTATCGAGGAGCTGAGTAGCGATCTTGATGCGGGATTTATCCATGGTGACGGGAGTAAACCGGCCATTTTGCGGGAGGCCGACCCGGCAGCGACCGATTTCCTGTTCTGTCTTACCGGCAACGACCAGCACAATATCATCACCAGCCTGGTGGGACGCTCGCTGGGGTACAAGCGTGTCATTACCCGGATTGAAGATCCTTCTTATGAGCACATCTGTATCGAACTGGGGCTGACCGACGTGATTGTCCCGGACTCTACCATCGCCCGCTATCTGGCGGATATGTGCGCCGGACAGAACGCGCTGGAGGTGTCGGCGGTGGTCAAGGGCGAGGCGAGGATCTTTTCATTCGTCGTGCATGAACTGGATCAAGGCACCGTCGATCAACTGAATCTGCCGCACGGGAGCCGGGTCATATTCATGTATCGTAACGAGCACCTGATCCTGCCCGATGCCGATAGCAGACTGCAGAAAGGGGATGAGGTGGTCATCATCTCCCATAGCAAGGTGTTGGCGGAGCTGGAAGCGCGCTGGGGGCCGAAGGCGGAGGGCCAGGACGAGTGATGCCCGGCCCGCTGCATAGTTTGGGCCGTATCTGGGCAGTGGATTTCCGCGGCGGCGATGAAGTCCTGTACGGCTTAGAATGAACCTGAATCCGTGGCTTGACTGCTCCGTGGCTTGATTGCCATCTATGTATTCGTGGGCGAATCCCGGAAGCCTTGGATGAGACGCCGTGAATACATCCCTGTAGGCTTGGATGCCGCATCCCTGCGGCATACACTCACCCAAGACTTCCGGGACACCCCCTGAAGTCACGGATTCAGGATGAAGCTATGAGTGCCGCCCGCCCGCGACAGAGTGCCAAAAGCTGGAAAAAAACACGGCAGTGATGACGGGAACCGCTCCGTTATCATCACTACCGTTGGCAGCTCAGTACCCGCCCTTGCGCTTGGTCTCCGGCAGCCCGGCGATCTTGCCCGCCTGTTTGGCCGGGCCCATCGGAAAGTGCTCATACAGGGTCTTGGCATCCACCTTGTCCAGCTCGGTCCACACCGATTTGAAGTGTTTGACCATGTTGCGCTCATTGGGCTGATTGCCGTTATTGTTGAAGTACTCGTCGCGTAAATAGTTGATCACTTCCCAGGCCTTGTCCGACAGGTTAATGCCTTCCGCTTCCGCAATAACGCCTGCCAGATCCGTGCTCCAGTCTTCGTGATTCACCAGATAGCCGTTGTCAGTGGCCTCTATGGTGTTGCCGTTCAGTTCGTAGGACATTGTTTACCTCCGGTATTGTTATAGCGCCATCCCCAGCCACCTCAAGTCGGGTGGTATCGCTGGAATCTTGATGGCGGTGAATTAAGGATATTAACGAAAACTTATATGTTATAGGGGCTGCGGTAAAAATAAAATAGTTTTTTACGAAGGGTTTGGGTACGGGTCAAGTAACTACTCACGGGGGTGATTGGCCTGCCTTGCCGGCCTCACACGATGGCTTGTTTCCTCAAATCCGGCCCCATTTTCAGCGCCTGCCCAAACTCGCTTCGCTCAAACAAGGGCAGGCTTGAATCTGAAAAAGGGTCCGGATTTGAGGCGCCATCAAGATCGGCCGGCAAGGCAGGCCAATCACTTACGGACCGGGTGAATAGTTATCTGGTCAAAAGGATTTTTGCGGCAGGAACAGGCCGCATCCCAGCGTGCGATGCGGACCCAGTCCCTGTTCCTGCAGGGTGATGGCATCTTCATAGGAGAGTTCGGCCACCATCAGGCTGCGGGTGTGGATCGGGCCGTCCGGACTTTCCAAGGTGTGCGCCTTGCCGCACAGGATCTTCTTGAAGCGCAGCCCCATCCCCTGCAGTTCATCCACCGCCCAGGCGATGAACTGCTCTTCCGCGATCCCCGGATCGGCGGCGATATGGCGCGCATAGAGAAAGCGGGTCATGGCCAACGGTTTCTGGCGCGGCTGTAGGATCTCCATCGGATGGCCGGCGATGTCGAGGGTGTTTCCCGCCAGTTTCCCCGCCTCGGCGGCCAGCTCCACCGGTAGTCTGAGGATGAGCGGCGTCCGCTTGGAGAGGTGCAGCAGTGCATCCTGCGCTTCAGGCCGCTCCCAGCCGTTACCCGATTCGGCACAGTGAATCAGGTGCAGTCCCACCCGCGGCTCCTGCAAAAACCAGGGAAGATGCTGCTGAATCGCCTGGGCGAGCGGCCAGGCATGGTCGACCGGCAACGTCGGGCAGCCGATGCGGAACTGCAGATCGATCACCGCTTCGGGGACGCTGAAGTTCTCGTCGTTGCGCTCTTCTTCCCAGTACATCATCGTCTCCCGATCAGTCCGGGATCAACGCCCGCAGGGCGTCCCGGTCAAACCACCAGCGGTCGTTCACCAGAACTTCCAGGACCTTTGCCAGGCGCGGCAGAAATTTATCCGGCTGATCCAGCTCCAGCTGGTGCACCCAGAAATTGAAAATCTCCTGCTCCTCCACCTGACTGTGGCGGCGCGCCACCTGTCCCAGCAGCTGATTGGTGAAGAACAGCAGGTTCTCCCGGCTCGCTTCGTCGGCCCGCAGATCGACGATGTAGTTGGCCACGGCCGCCGCGACCGCGGCGCCGTCGGAGCGGTCGGGGGTTTCGTCAATCAGGTGCTGCAACATGGCGACCGTCAGCTCCGGATCGATCGGGAAGGTGACGCCCAGCCAGATACCGTGCGCCAGGGCGACGATCGAGTCGGGCTGTTCGGACTGAAACAGGATGTCGCAGGCCTCGACGGCATGCTGCCAGAGCCGCGCATCCAGGGCGCGTGCAAACAGGCTATGGGCCAGCACCGCTGCCTCGTCAAACCGGTTCAGCTCCAACAGCGCATAGCCGCTGTCCAGTTCCAGTTGCAGCCGTTCGGCCTGCGGCGCGGCGGCGTCCAGATCGGCCAGCTGCTGCTGCAGGTCGGTCAGTCGCAGCTCTATCTTCTGGGTGGACGGCACCGCATCCTCGGCGGAGTCGTTATCACCCATGATGGTCTCGGTCTGCAGGTATTTCACGCGATAGGTTTCCTTAAGTAGGGACGGCTTAGGTAAAGGCGGCTTCCAGGCGATCCTCCCAATCCTCCGGCGTGTCACTGAACGGGGGTTTGACATCGATGCGGAAAAACATCTCCGACTGGCGGCGGACCTTGATCACCTCGATCAGCTCCGCAAAAGAGTCCACCTCGGGACTTTGTATCATGACCTCACTCAACAGGAGCATGGGGGTACCTCTATATCAGTAGGGTGACAGGGCGTATCATGCGGTCCGAATCCGGGGTGCCTAAAAGGGCCCGCGCAAGAATAAGTTCCTGTATTCGGTCGCCCCTGGGCCCCGCTGGCGGCGTTACGCTTTTTGCCAGGGGAACAGCCACTGCCTGCAAAGCGTGCCTTGCCGGCGTGGCCCAGGAACGCCCTCGGTACTACGGAATTATTCTTGCGCAGGCCCTAAGTACCCAAGTAATCCGCTTGGACAATTATTGAACCCCAGGGATTGTGCCTCACGCAAGCCCAAATTGGCACAGGGGATATGCTGCACTGCACTATCAAAACCGGCCAAACAAAATCAAAACCGATAAAAAATAGGATCGCAACTGATTGATTTATCTGGATATAGAAAGTTAGTGGCTTATTGTTTTCATATATTATCAAATTATCATATATCCCATAGTGGATATGCCTTTCTATACCGCTCCCCCCCATTAGCGGGGTATTTTTGCTGCATAAGTGAATCCTAAAATGCTCTCCATGTTCTGGAATAAGGATGTGTGGCCCAAACCGGGTGACAGGTCCCGCATTTCCCGCTCAGCAAAGGTTGTCGGTTCAACATGCCGCCGCTACCGAGGGTGAGCAGGTAAGCACTATATAAATCGAGATCAATGGGAGAATAACTGATGGCGAAACCGATGCATGATACCCCCATGCTTGATCAGTTGGAGAGCGGCGTCTGGCCGAGCTTCGTAAGCGGACTCAAGCGCCTGGCCAAAGACAACGATATGATGGTTGACCTGCTCGGCCAGCTGGAGACTTCCTACGAGACCAAAAAGGGTTACTGGAAGGGCGGCACCGTCGGCGTGATCGGTTACGGTGGTGGTGTTATTCCCCGCTTCACCGAATTGAAGGATGAGAACAACAAACCCAAGTTCCCGGCCGCCGCCGAATTCCACACCCTGCGCATCATGCCTCCTCCGGGCATGCACTACGATACCAATACCATTCGCGAGTTCTGTGACATCTGGGAAAAATTTGGCTCCGGCCTGATCGCCTTCCATGGCCAGTCCGGCGACATTATGTTCCAGGGCTGCACTACCGATAACGTCCAACCTGCCTTCGATGCCCTCAACCAGATGGGTTTCGACATGGGTGGTGCCGGCCCGGCGGTGCGCACCGGTATGTCCTGCGTCGGCTCCGCGCGATGCGAACAGTCCTGCTACGACGAGGCCCGCGCCATGCGCACCTGCGTCAACGCCAACCTGGACGACATGCACCGCCCGGCGCTGCCGTACAAGCTGAAGTTCAAGGCCTCCGGCTGCCCCAACGACTGCATGAACTCGATCCAGCGCGCCGACGTCTCCATGATCGGTACCTGGCGTGATGACATGAAGGTGGATCAGGCCGAGGTGCAGGCGTTCGTCGCCAAGAAAGGGCGCAAGCACGTGATCGACAACGTCATCACCCGCTGCCCAACCCAGGCGCTGTCGCTGAACGATGACGACACCCTGGCGGTGGATAACCCCAACTGCGTGCGCTGCATGCACTGCATCAATGTCATGACCAAGGCCCTCTCCCCGGGCGACGATCGTGGCGTCAGCATCCTGGTGGGTGGCAAGCGTACCCTGAAGATCGGCGACCTGATGGGCACCGTAATCATCCCCTTCCACAAGCTGGAGAGCGACGAGGACTTCGAGTGGCTGGAAGAGCTGAGCACCGAGATCCTCGAGTTCTTCGCCGAGAACGCCCTGGAGCACGAGCGCACCGGTGAGATGATCGAGCGTATCGGTCTGACCAACTTCCTGGAAGGTCTGGGTCTGGAAATCGATCCCAACATGATCAATCAGCCGCGTACCAATCCGTACATCCGTACCGATGGCTGGGATGATGAGGCGGCCAAGTGGAAAGAGCGTCAGGCTGCCCAGTGATTTTTTAAAGGTGAAGGCCTGCCGCAGGGCGGCGGGCCGACGAACCGGACCGGTTCCGGTATCAACAACAGATTCAGATACTAAGAGTTTTTGGAGGTAACAATGGCTGAAGCACCTCGCATGCCCGATGAGACAGGCGTACCAGAGATCGAGCCCTATCTGCACCCTGTCCTGAAGAAGAACTACGGCAACTGGAAGTGGCATGACCGTCCGCGTCCCGGCGTTCTGCATCACGTGGCCCACAGTGGTGATGAAGTTTGGACCGTGCGTGCCGGCACCCAGCGTCAGATGGATGTCTACACCATCCGCAAGCTGATGGATATCGCCGACGATTTCGCGGAAGGCTATGTCCGCTTTACCATCCGTTCCAATATCGAGTTCATGGTTTCGGAAGAGTCCAAGGTGCAGCCGCTGATCGACAAGCTGCTGGCAGAGGGCTTCCCGGTCGGTGGTACCGGTAACTCGGTCTCCATGATCTCCCATACCCAGGGCTGGCTGCACTGCGATATCCCGGCAACCGATGCCTCCGGTGCGGTGAAGGCGCTGATGGATGAGCTGCACGAAGAGTTCATTCGCGAAGAGATGCCCAACCGGGTACGTCTGACCACCTCCTGCTGTCAGATCAACTGCGGTGGCCAGGGTGACATCGCCATCAATATCCAGCACACCAAGCCGCCCAAGATCAATCACGACCAGGTCGGCAACGTCTGCGAGCGCCCCTCGGTGGTGGCCCGCTGCCCGGTGGCGGCGATTCGCCCCGCGGTGGTTAACGGCAAGCCGACCCTGGAAGTGGATGAGCGCAAGTGTATCTGCTGCGGCGCCTGCTTCCCGCCCTGTCCGCCGATGCAGATCAACGATCCGGAGCACTCCAAATTCGCCATCTGGGTGGGTGGCAAGAACTCCAATGCCCGCTCCAAGCCGACCTTCCACAAGCTGGTCGCCGCGGGTATCCCCAACAACCCGCCACGCTGGCCGGAAGTGTCGGCGATAGTCAAGAACATCCTCCGTGTCTACAAGGAAGATGCCAAGGACTATGAGCGTATCGGTGAGTGGGCGGAGCGTATCGGCTGGCCGCGTTTCTTCGAGAAGACCGGACTGCCGTTCACCAAGTACCATATCGATAACTGGCGTGGAAGTCGTGCGAATCTGAATGCATCCGCACACATCCGCTTCTAAATTGATTGGCTATAAGGGAATCGATAATGAAATTTGCGATTCAAGTAAACGAAGGTCCTTATCAGCACCAGGCGGCTGATTCGGCCTATCAGTTCACCAAGGCCGCGCTGGAGAAGGGGCACGAGATCTTCCGCGTCTTCTTCTACCACGACGGTGTGAATAACGCGACCAAACTGACCACGCCGCCTCAGGACGACCGTAATATCGTCAATCGCTGGAGCGAGCTGGCCGCGCAGTACGACCTGGACCTGGTGGTCTGTGTGGCGGCCGCGCAGCGGCGCGGTATTGTGGATGAGGGCGAAGCCAAGCGTAACGGCAAGGATGCCGAGAACATCGCGCCCGGCTTCCGCATCTCGGGTCTTGGCCAGTTGGTAGAGGCCGGCATCCAGGCAGAGCGTCTGGTTGTGTTCGGCGACTAAGTGAAGGGGTAGAGAGATGTCCGAAGAAGAGATGATGGACGACGAGGTCGTCAAGAAATTCATGTTCGTCAACCGGCGTGCCCCGTATGGTTCCATATACGCCCTGGAGTCGCTGGAGGTGGTGCTGATTGCCGCTGCATTTGATCAGGACGTGAGCCTGGTATTCAGCGACGACGGTATCTACCAGCTGAAGAAGGGTCAGGAGACCGCTGGCATCGGTATGAAGAACTTCTCACCCACCTACCGGGCGCTGGAGATGTATGACGTCGAGAAATTGTACGTCTCCAAAACCGCGATGGATGCGCGCGGCATCAGCAAGGATGACCTGATTGTCGATGTGGAAGTCCTGAGCGATGAGGCCCTGGCGGACCTTATGGATGACCAAGACGTCATCTTCAGTTTCTAAGAGGTGGGCAAGATGAGTATTTTACACACGGTAAATAAATCACCTTACGAGAAGAACTCCCTCGACAGCTGTTTGAGCCTGGCCAGCGAGGGCAGTGCACTGCTGCTGATCGAGGATGGTATTTACGCCGCGCTCAAGGGCGCGGCGAAAGAGCCTCAGATGAAAGAGGCCGCCCAGAAGATGAAGTTGTACGTTCTGGGCCCGGATCTGAAGGCCCGCGGTATGGCGGAAGATCGGGTGATCGAAGGCATAGAGGTAGTCGATTATGCCGGCTTTGTTGATCTGGCGGCAACGCATGACAAGGTGAATGCGTGGCTCTAGTCACAACTCACTGAATTTTTATACGAGTACTTTATTGGAGAGTGAATCATGGCAATTGAAGTCAACGGCAAGTCTTTTGAGACGGATGAAGAGGGTTACCTGACCAATCTGTCCGACTGGGAGCCTGGTGTGGCAGAAATCATGGCCAAAGAGGATGACCTGGATCTGACCGAAGAGCACTGGGACATCATTAATTTCCTGCGCGAGTACTATGAAGAGTACCAGATCGCTCCCGCGGTACGCGTTCTGACCAAGGCGGTCGGCAAGAAGCTGGGCAAGGAGAAAGGCAACAGCAAGTACCTGTATGCCCTGTTCCCCTACGGCCCCGGCAAGCAGGCTTGCCGCTTTGCCGGTCTGCCCAAACCGACCGGTTGTATCTGAACCGGTACGCGTTGGGAAATAGTCACCCTCCCCGCGCTGCGCGGGAGGGTGCGTCGGGGCGGCCTTCTCCGCGCTGGAGAAGGTGGCTTCGTGCAACGGAAAGCGAGGTTTCCAGATACTGACGCACTTCGTTGAAGTGGTTGGCATGCCGGGAGTAGACGTCTCCCGGTTATCAGAATAGCTTGAGGATCGCAGGAACATGTCCACTGTCTATGCGTTGCTGTTTATCGTAGCGACCGCCGTGCTGGTGATTGGTCTGGCAACAAAGATTGCCCAGTATGCCAGGACCCCGGCTCCGTTGAAGATTCCTACCACCCCGGCCCCGGTGACCCAAACTGGCGTGGTGATGCGCATGTTCCGCGAAGTGGTGTTCTTTGAAAGCCTGTTCAAGAGTACCAAGTGGACCTGGATATTCGGCTGGCTGTTCCATATGGCGTTGTTCGTCGTGCTGCTACGCCACCTGCGCTACTTCATGGATCCCGTGTGGCTGCCGATCGAGCTGATCCAGCCGTTCGGTGTCTATGCCGGGTTTGCCATGCTGGCCGGGCTCGGTGGGCTGTTGATTCGCCGTATTTTTGTCGACCGGGTACGTTATATCTCCGCCCCGTCCGATTACCTGTGGCTGCTGCTGCTGATCATTATCGGCGTCAGCGGCCTGATGATGAAGTTTGTCGCGCACACCGATATCGTCATGGTGAAGCAGTTCTTCACCGGCCTGATGGGTTTCAGTATAGGCACCTTGCCTATCGATTTTGCACTGTTGGTCCACCTCGCCCTGGTGGCGCTGCTGATGATCCTGTTCCCGTTCAGCAAGCTGCTGCACGTGCCGGGCATCTTCTTCAGCCCGACCCGTAATCAGGTGGACAACCCCCGTGAGAAGCGTCACCTCGCCGACTGGGCGAAGGCGATGGAAGAATAAACGCAGCAGCAAACGACTGCCAACAAACGACTGATAGCCGAAGAGGGTATTACATGGCTAAGGCGGAATTCGATGTACCGGAGCTCCAGGAGTATGTGGACGTGCCGGAACTCGTGGAAGGCACCATGGCGCATCTCAGCCCCTATGTTGCCAAACCGGTTCACAATACGCCCCTGGGTTTCCCCGGTGAGCTGGTGGATGACTGGCATGACAAGGTGCTGGAGAAGCTGGATGATCTGCGTTCACGCTATCGTTCGCTGCAGGTCTATCTGGATGCCTGTGTCAAGTGCGGTGCCTGTACCGACAAGTGCCACTACTACCTCAGCACCAAGGACCCGAAGAATATGCCGGTGGGTCGTCAGGATCTGCTGCGCAAGGTGTATCGCCGCTACAACACTTTCGCCGGCAAGTATTTCCCCTGGCTGGTGGGCGCCAAGGACCTGACCCGGGAGACCCTGGACGAGTGGTACAGCTATTACCACCAGTGTTCCCAGTGCCGCCGCTGCTCGGTGTTCTGCCCCTATGGCATCGACACTGCCGAGATCTCCATGGCGGCGCGCGAGATCCTCGACAGCGTCGGCTACGGCCAGAAGTACTGTAACGAGATCATCGCCAAGGTGCACGAGAAGGGCAATAACCTGGGACTCCCCGGTCCGGCCATTCTGGATACCCTGGAGGGGCTGGAGGAGGATGTCTTTGATGAAACCGGCGTGGCGGTCAAGTATCCGCTGGATGTAAAGGGTGCCGAGATCCTGCTGGTGACCCCGTCCGCCGACTTCTTCGCCGAACCCCACGTCGACGGCCTGATCGGCTACGGCAAGGTGTTCCACGAGGCCGGCGTCAGCTGGACCATGAGCACCACCGCCTCCGAGGCGGGCAACTTCGGCATGTTCATCGGCAGTTACGAGAACATGCGTCGGGTCGCCCTGCGTATCCGCCAGGCCGCCCTGGAACTGGGCGTCAAACGCATCGTCTTCGGCGAGTGCGGCCACGCCTGGCGCGTCGCCTACGCGTTCCTGAATACGCTGGCCGGACCCTTTGATTTCCTGGATCCGCGTTATCCGGTGCCGCAGCATATCTGCGAGTACACCTACGACCTGATCCAGCAGGGCAAGCTGCGGTTCGACAAGTCGACCAACGATGATATGACCCTGACCTTCCACGACTCCTGCAACGTGGCCCGCGCCACCCGCATGGGCGACAAACCGGGTGGCCAGTTCGATATTCCCCGCGCCGTGATCAAGGCGGTCTGCAACAACTATGTCGACATGGATCACGAGACCATCGGCGAGAGGACCTTCTGCTGCGGTGGCGGCGGCGGTCTGCTGACCGATGACCTGATGGAGATCCGGGTCAAGGGCGCGCTGCCGAGGATGACGGCGCTGCAGAATGTGATCAAGGAGGAGGGCGTGACGCACATGGCCGCCATCTGCGCCATCTGCAAGAGTCAGTTTACCAAGGTGTTGCCGTACTACGGCATGGAGATGGACCAGATCGTCAGTGTCCACCAGCTGGTCAGCAACGCCATTATCCTCACCGGCCAGAACAGCGATGAGGAAGATGCCGATTCCGACGATGAGGCGGACGGCGACGCGTAAAGGTTGTTGAAAGTCTTGAGGTATAACGCGCTGGTATCCGAATGCTGGCGGTGTTTTAAGAATTATATAGGTTGAGGAGAGAATTCCATGGCAACTCCTACGGAACAGATGAACACAAAACTGAGTTACCGGCGATATAAGGAAGGCGACAACGAGTGGGACGATTTTAGCGAGAAGATCTTCCGCGAAGATACCTCGTACAAGTGCCCGACCTACATCCACAAGACGCCGCCCTGTCAGGGGAGCTGTCCCTCCGGCGAGGATATTCGTGGGTACCTGGCGATTGGCCGGGGCCAGGAGAAGCCGCCGGAAGGTGTGGAACGGGACGAGTACATGTTCCGTCGCTCCACCGACGCCAATCCCTTCCCGTCGATGATGGGCCGGGTCTGTCCGGCACCCTGCCAGGATGGCTGCAACCGCAATGACGTGGAGGATTTCGTCGGTATCAATGCCGTTGAGCAGTATATCGGTGACTCGGCGATCGCCAACGGCTACAAGTTCACCCCGGGTGCGGACATCGCCAAGAAAGTGGCCGTGATCGGTGGCGGACCGGCCGGTATGGCGGCTGCCTACCAGCTGCGCCGCATGGGCTACGGTGTCGCCATTTTCGACGAAAATGCGGAGCTGGGCGGCATGATGCGCTACGGTATCCCCGGCTACCGCATACCGCGCGACAAACTGGACGCGGAACTGAACCGGATTGTCGAGATGGGCGTCGATTTGCGCCTCAAGACCCGGGTCGGCCGGGATGTGTCGGTGGCCGACGTGGAGCAAGAGTTTGACGCGCTGCTCTGGGCCCTGGGCTGTCAGAGCGGCCGTGGCCTGCCGGTCCCCGGCTGGGAAGGCACCTCCAACTGTGTTACCGGTGTCGCCTTCCTCAAGGCCTTTAACGAGGGCCGCATGAAGGTTACCGCCGACAAGGTGGTCTGTGTCGGCGGAGGTGATACCTCCATCGACGTGGTCTCCGTGGCCCGCCGCCTGGGGCATGTGAAACACCAGAACCCGACCGATCGTCCCGAACTGGTGGTGCAGGATGGTTATGTCGCCCATGATGTGGCGGTGACCGCCGATGCCCAGGGTTCCGAAGTCACCCTCACCTCGCTGTTCACCAAGGACAAGATGATGGCCGCCGAGCACGAGGTGCACGATGCCACCACCGAGGGTGTCACCATCCTCGATGGCGTCATGCCGCTGGAAGTGATCGTCGGCGAAGATGGCCGTGCCACCGGCCTCAAGGTGTGCGACTGCACCATGGACGGCATGAAGCCGATCCCGGTCGAGGGTACCGAGCGGGTGCTGGAGGCGGACCTGATCGTTTCCGCCATCGGCCAGGGCGGCGAGATGAGCGGCCTGGAGGAGATGGCCAACGAGCGAAACCTGATCGACGCCGACAAGTTCTTCCAGGTGCCGGGCAAGCAGGGTCATTTCGTGGCCGGCGATATCGTCCGCCCGCACCTGCTGACCACCGCTATCGGCGCGGCCTCGATTGCCGCCGAGAGTATCGACCGCTACCTCAAGCAGGAGGAGCTGGTGAAACGTCCCAAGGTGGATGTACACCATTTCGATCTGCTGGAAAAACTGCACGAGGTGGGCAAGGATCCGGAGCTGTTTGATTCGAAGGTGGGCGATCAGCGCGGCACCGATGGTGCCAAATATGCCGTGCACAACTTCGAGAACCGGTCCGAGCAAGAGGTGATCCCCTCCAGCGACCTGTTCCTGGGTCACTTCTCCTTCACCCCGCGCAACAAGCGCAGCGAGGAGGTACCCTCCGCCGAGGTGGTGCTGGGGCATTTCAGTGAGCGTATGCACCCCTACAGCGAGGAGCAGATGGTGGCCGAGGCGAAGCGCTGCATGAGCTGCGGCATGTGCTTCGAGTGCGACAACTGCGTGGTGTTCTGCCCCCAGGATGCGGTGTTCCGGGTGAAGAAAACCGAGGCGACCACCGGCCGCTATGTCGATACCGACTACAACAAATGTATCGGCTGCCACGTCTGCAGCGACGTCTGTCCGACGGGTTACATCCAGATGGGTCTTGGTGAATAGGAGCGGTAATGGGTAGTTTAACCGGCTTTAGGCGATTCGCGCGGATGGGCCTGGGGGGAGCGTTGCTGCTCCTCGCCACCGGTGTCGTCGGCGACAGCGCCGTTACTGAGGGTTCCAAGGCGGCAGGCCTGGAGACTTGTGTGGCACCGACCGCGGAGATACGGCGCAACCACATGGACTATCTCAAGCATGACCGGGACGCGACGGTGCGCAAGGGCATTCGGGACACCCGTTTCAGTCTCGCCGAGTGCGTCCAGTGTCATGCGGAGAAGGACAGCGCGGGCGCCTACAAGCCGGTAAATGCCGAGGGCCAGTTCTGTGAATCCTGCCACAGCTATGTGGCGGTCAACCTGACCTGCTTCCAGTGCCACAGCAAGACCCCCGGCTCCGCGGGGGACAAGGCGGCGATGAGGGATGACAAGCGGAACGGGCGGCAGGCGCTCGGTCTGCTGCAGTCCATAGACCCGCTCACCCTGCGCCGGGATGAACTGGCCCGCCTGCATGCCACGATTGAGGGGAACTGATCATGAGCCATAACAATGACCAGCCTGATCTGCGGCGGCGTGATTTTATCGGCAAGACGGTGCTGGCGGCGGGTGCCGCCAGCATTGCCCCCGGGGTGATGCTGACGGTGGCCAATGCCGGTTCCGACGCGGGCGTCTCCAGCAAGGTGCGCTGGGGCATGCTGATCGACGCCAACAAGTGCGCCGATGGCTGCAGCGCCTGCGTTGCCGCCTGCAACCAGGAGAACGGCATCGATCTGATCGAGCGTCCGGCGGGCCAGTCCGACGCGATGTGGGACGCCCAGCGTCCGCAGTGGATCCACAAGGTAAAACTGAAGGACAACCTGACCGGCGAGATCACCAACCTGCCGATGATGTGCCAGCACTGCGAACACCCGCCCTGTGTGGATGTCTGTCCCACCGGCGCCTCGTTCAAACGCGCCGATGGCCTGGTGATGGTGGACCGGCATACCTGTATCGGTTGCCGCTACTGCATGATGGCCTGCCCCTACAAGGCGCGCTCGTTTATTCACCAGGATGTGGCGGCACAACGTACCGGCACACCGCGCGGCAAGGGCTGCGTCGAGTCCTGCAACCTGTGTGTGCAGCGGCTCGATGCCGGTGACCAGACCACCGCCTGCCAGGACGCCTGTAACCGGGAAGGTTACCAGGCCATCCTGTTCGGTGATCTGAAGAATCCAGATAGCGAAATCGCCAGGGCGCTGAAGGCGCACAACAGTCGTCAGATTCGGGCCGATCTCGAGCTGAACACCGGTGTGCGCTATTCCAATATCTAAGCGGTAGGGAGAGAAGTCGATGAAAAAAATGCAATACCGCGAACTCTACTGCAGTTCCCCCCGCTACTGGGGCGGACTGGCCTTTCTGGCCTTCATCATACTGGTGGGGATGGGAGCGGCCTTCTTCATGGAGCATAACGGTCACTTCGTGACCGGCATGAGCAATCAGATCGTCTGGGGGCTGCCCCATGTGTTTGCCATTTTCCTGATCGTAGCCGCCTCCGGGGCACTTAACGTCGCCTCCATCGGCTCGGTGTTCGGCGGTCCCATGTACAAGCCGCTGGGGCGTTTCTCCGGGTTGCTGTCGATCGGCTTGCTGGCCGGCGGCCTGGTGGTGCTGCTGCTCGATCTGGGCCGGCCCGATCGCCTGATCGTGGCCATGACCACCTACAACTTCAAATCGATCTTCGCCTGGAACATCATTCTCTACACCGGCTTCTTCACCATTGTCGGGCTCTACCTCTGGGCCATGATGGATCGCAAATTCGCGCAGTTCAAACGGCCCATCGGCTTCGCCGCCTTCTTCTGGCGTCTGGCCCTGACCACCGGTACCGGTTCCATCTTCGGTTTTCTGGTGGCGCGTGAGGCGTATGACGCCGCCATCATGGCGCCGATGTTCATCATCATGTCGTTCAGCTACGGCCTGGCGTTCTTCATTATTACCCTGATGTCCGCCTACTGGTGGGCCGATCGCACCATCGGCGAACTGCGCCTGGCCAAGCTGAAGAACCTGCTGGGCGTGTTCGTCGGCGCGGTGCTCTACTTCGCCCTGGTCTATCACCTGACCAACCTGTATATCACACAGCACCACGGCGTGGAGCGTTTCATCCTGCTCGATGGCGGCATCTATACCAGCATGTTCTGGATCGGCCAAGTGGTGATCGGTGGGGTGATTCCGCTGTTCCTGCTCTACTCGCCGGCCTTTGGCCACTCCCGCCTTGCCCTCGCGGTCGCCTCCCTGATGGTGCTGTTGGGCGGTTTCTTCCAGGTCTATGTGATCGTGATCGGCGGACAGGCGTTTCCGATGAACCTGTTCCCCGGCAAGCAGGTGCTGGAGAGTAGCTTTTTTGACGGTGTCGTGGCCGCCTACACCCCCTCGCTGGCGGAGGCCCTGTTGGGTATCGCCGGGGTCGCGGTCGCCATGACCCTGGTGGCGATCGGGGCACGCATGCTGCGGGTTTTGCCGGAAAGCCTGGAAGACCCGGAAGAGGGTGAGTGCGTCTGACCACCAAGGCCGTCGCATTTGCCGCCGTTTGGATGCGCGTGCTGGCGGTCGGGTGATCCGGTGATGAAGGCAGCCCGGCTGAAGCCGCTCCTGCATACGGGTGGGGGCGGCTTCAGCCGCAATAAGCTAATCCACTCCGCTATCGCTTTTCCCTGCTTTGACAGATATAACCGGAGGGGTGACTATACTTCAGGCAAGCTGCCGCCTGTCCGGGACGCAGCCTGACAATCCCAGACCGAGCTGATCCAATCCTATGGCCTATTTCTTCATCTCCGCCGCCCACAAATCCTCAGGCAAGACCACCTTGTCGATCGGACTGACGGCGGCGCTGTGTCGCCGCGGCATGCAGGTGCAGACCTTCAAGAAGGGCCCCGACTACATCGATCCGCTGTGGCTAACCGCCGCCAGCGGAAGACCCTGCGTGAACCTGGATTTCTTCACCATGTCTCAGCGGGAGATCAATGACGAGTTCGGCCGCGCCATGGCGACGGCGGAGATCGGCGTGATCGAGGGCAACAAGGGGTTGTATGACGGCCTGGATCTGGATGGCAGCAACAGCAACGCCGCGTTGGCGGCGCAGCTGCAGGCGCCGGTTTTTCTGGTGATCGATGCCCGCGGCATGACCCGCGGTATCGCCCCGCTGATCCTCGGCTACCAGGCATTTGATCCCAATGTGCGCATTGCCGGGGTGATCCTGAACAAGGTAGGTGGCAGTCGGCACGAGGCCAAACTCTGCAATGTGATCCGCCACTATACTGACTTGCCGGTGGTGGGTGCGGTCCACAGTGCCCCCGAGTTGATTATCGATGAGCGCCACCTGGGGCTGATGCCGAGCAACGAGAGTGAACTCGCGGAACAGAAGATAGCCCGGCTGGGGGAGAAGATTGCCGAACAGGTGGACATCGACCGGATTCTCGCCATCGCCGCTGAGGTGCCGGCGCTGGATTATGTCGAACAGCCGGAAATCCAGCTGCCCGCCGAGCGGTTGCGTATCGGTTATCCGCGGGATCGGGCCTTTGGTTTCTATTATCCGGGTGACCTGCAGAAAATGCGCAACCAGGGTGTCGAACTGGTGCCCTTTGATACCCTGAATGACCCGCAACTGCCGCCGATGGACGGGCTGTTCATCGGCGGTGGTTTTCCCGAGATGGTAATGGAGGAACTCCAGGCCAATGTCTCATTGCGCCGGGAGATCCGGGATTTCATCGAACAGGGTGGTCCGGTCTATGCCGAGTGTGGCGGACTGATGTATCTGTCCCGGCGTCTGACATGGAAGGATAAACAGTGCGAGATGGTGGGGGCGATTCCCGGCGATGTGGTGATGTATGAACGCCCCCAGGGCCGCGGCTATGTCCGGCTGGAGGAGACCGAGGCGAGCCCCTGGCCGATGGTACCGGGCTGCGCTTCTGGTGCTGCTGGCGGCATCGCCGCCCACGAGTTCCACTACTCGGCGCTGGAGAATCTGGACCCGGGGATCCGTTTCGCCTTCAAGGTGACACGGGGTACCGGCATTGACGGAACCAACGATGGTGTGGTCTATAAAAATCTCCTGGCCAGCTATACCCACCTGCGGGATGTGGGTGGCAATTACTGGATTGAACGATTTCTGGCACATGTAATCCGATGCCGGGACAGCAGGACAAAATAACAGCAAGATGCGGGCTGATGAGGGATGAGTGCCGGCGAAAAAATAGATAATTGAACGGGCAGGTATAACCGGGGTAATCTCACTCACGGATCACCCCTACAGCAGTATGGAGTTTTCGCATGTTTGAAATCACAGAAGCTGCCGCCGAGCAGGTGCGCAATGCCGCCGAACAGGGCGGTACCGAGGGTATGGCGCTGCGTATGGCCGCTCGGATGAAAGAGGATGGCAGCATCGATTACCTCATGGGCTTCGATGAGGCCAAAGCGGAGGATATCCGTGTCGTCAGCAACGGCATCGAGGTGGTGATGGAGCCACAGTATGCCCCGCTGCTGGATGAAACGGTAATGGATTATGCACAGCTGGATGACGGGGAACTGCGGTTTATTTTTCTCAACCCCAACGACGCCAACTACGTGCCGGCGGCCAAGACGCGCTCCCGATAACCTGACGAGGGCGTAGGATGGGTGGAGGAGGAACGACGTAACCCATCAACACCGTCCGGCGTGTCACCTATCGTACGGTCTCATCCGAAGATGGGTTACGGCGCGCCCTAGCCGCGGAGAGTCTCCAACAAGGGAGGTTGTGCGCCTCCACCCATCCTACACATTGAGGCGACCGCGTGGGCACAAACAACGTGCCCACCCTACGAGACCTTGACGGAGCACCGGCCTGTCAACGCGTCAAGCTGACCCGCTCACTCCTCCAGATGATGCACCCGCTGCTGGTGTTTTTCCGCCAGTCCGCGCTGAATATTGTCCGGCACCGGGTCGTAGTGACTGAAGCTGATCTCGTAAGTCCCTTGGCCGCCGGTCATCGATTTCAAGCGGGTGCTGTAGCCGTCCAGCTCGGCCAGCGGCGCCTGGCCACTGATCAGCATGCGGCCGTCCGGCATCATCTCGGTATTGTGAATACGTCCCCGCTTGACCGACAGGTCGGCGGTGATGTCGCCTATGGCGTCGCCGCTGGCGGTGATGCTGATGTTGACCACCGGCTCCAGCACAATCGGCCGTGCCTTCTCCAGGGCATTGTGAAAGGCCTTCTTGCCGGCGGTGACAAAGGCGATCTCCTTGGAATCGACGGTGTGGTATTTGCCGTCGTACACCGTCACCTGCAGGTCCTGGATCGGGTAGCCGGCGATATAGCCCTCTTCCAGCGCCAGCCGTACCCCCTTTTCGACGGCGGGGATGAACTGGCCGGGTATCACCCCGCCCTTCACTTCATCGACGAACACAAAGCCCTCGCCGCGTGGCAGCGGGGATACCCGCAGTGACACCTCGCCGAACTGCCCGGCACCCCCGGTCTGTTTCTTGTGCCGATGGTGCCCGTCCGCGGGGCCGCCGATGGTCTCCCGGTAGGCGATGCTGGGGGGGCGGGTCTCCACCTGCACGTTATAGCGCTCCTCCAGCTGTTCCAGTACCACCCGCAGGTGCAGTTCACCCATGCCGCGGACCACGGTTTCATTGGACTGGGAGTCATGCGTGATTACCAGGCAGGGATCCTCCGAGGCGATCTTCAGCAGGGCGTCGGAGAGCTTCTGCTCGTCCCCCCGCTTCTGGGGTATCACCGCCAGGCCGAACAACGGCATGGGGAACTCCTCCGGCTGCAGGTGGAAATTGTCCTCGTCGTGGGAGTCGTGTAACACCGCGTCGCGGAATATCTCATCGATCCGTGCCACGGCGCAGATATCGCCCGGGATCGTCTGGGCTATCTCGGTCTGGTTGTTGCCCTGAATGCGGTAGAGGTGACTCGGTTTGAACGGCTTGCGCGAGTCGCCGATAAACAGCTGGGTAGCCGTGGTGACCGTCCCCTGATAGACCCGGAACATGCCCAGCTTGCCGCGGAACGGATCGTTGCTCACCTTGAACACATGGGCAACCACATGCCGGTCGGGGTCTGGGAGTACCTTCGCCGACTGTGCGTGCGGCGGGGTACCCTTGAGGAAGTGGGGCGGATTGCCCTCGGTTGGATCGGGCAGCAGCCGGGTGATGATCTTCAGCAGTTGGCGGATCCCCGAGCCGTTCCTGGCCGAGACGAAACAGACCGGGATCAGGTGACCGTCGCGCAGCGCCGCCTCGAACGGGTCGTGCAGCTGTTCCGGTTTCAGCTCCTCGCCCTGTTCCAGGTAGAGCTCCATCAGCTGTTCATCCATCTCCACCACCTGGTCGACTATATTGGTATGCGCCTCGGCCACGGAGGAGAAGGCGGTCGGCTCGCCATCCGGGGTGAAGAAGCTGTCCACAACCTTGCCCTGTTCGGCGGCCGGCAGGTTGAGCGGCAGGCAGACATCGCCGAAGGTCTCGCGGATACGATTCAGCAGCGCCTCCAGGTCCAGATGGTCGGCGTCGATCTTGTTGACGATAATGATGCGGCACAGGCCGTCGTTTTTCGCATGCTCCATCATCGCCAGGGTGGCCGGCTCGATGCCGGTTTCGGCATTGATCACCACGGCCGTGGTTTCCGCCGCCTGCAGGACGCCAAACGCGCGGCCGAAGAAGTCGACCAGTCCCGGCGTGTCGAGCAGATTGATATGGGTGTTCTCGATGTGCAGATGAGCCAGGGCGGTATCCAGCGAGTGCTCGTAGCGTTTCTCCTGGGGATCGAAATCGCAGACGGTGTCGCCCCGTTCGATGGAACCCTGGTTCTGTATCACGCCGGCGTGATACAAGAGGGCCTCGACCAGCGTCGTTTTACCGGCGCCTGATTGGCCCACCAGGGCGATATTCCGGATATCCTGGGTGGTATAGGCAGGCATTATTCTCTCCTCGGAAGTGAAATAACGGCGTTCATTAATCTTTTCTGATTACTCACCTGACTCAGCCACGGTCAGGGATATATTAGCCGCGAATGAACGCGAATAGACGCAAATAATAATAAAATCAATTAACTGGCCAATGGGTAATAGAACAGGCCTCTACCTGGAAATGAACGATGCCCTCCCGACAAGGAGACGAGGTACATGGAAATTTACAGAATTTGCGTTCATTTGCGTTCATTCGCGGCTTTATTAACGGTTTTCGAACCTGGTTAAGTGTTGTGGGTAATCGGGTAATCTTTTGTTATCCCACTGGAAGATGGCCCGGGATGCCATGACCCGGATCAACAAGTGGGCGCGGGGATGCCGCTCTGTTTCTTCTGAGTGTAGACGCTGGGTGGCGTCGGAGGGAACGGGGAGGGGGGTGTCAGCCGCGGCGTCCCTTGAAGGCGGCGATCTGCTGGATGATGCGGTTGAAGGGGAGCCGCTCCAGGGTGCCGAAGCGGGCGCGGGCGCGGCAGACCAGGGCGTGGATATCCGTGACAAAGTGAACCGGGTCCGGGCGTTGTTCCACAACCTGGTCGAGCCCGCGCAGGCCCCCCACCTGGATGCGCAGTGCCTGGGCGTGATTCAACACCCCGTTACCGTCCTGGGTCTTCAGGGCGAAGCGGCTGTGGTGGCGTAACAGCACCAGCAGTTCGGCGCACTGGGACTGGGCGCTGTCCGAATCGCAATGGATGCCCTCCCGCTCCGCCAGATTGAACCGCTCCGACCGGGAGCAGCCGGCATGCCCGGCAAACAGGCACTTCTCGAACAGGCAGGCACGTTCGTTGAGCCGCTCGTAGGTCTTTCGATAAGCATCCTGATCCATATTAGTACTCTGTCAAGGTGATATTGACTAGTTCAGCGCCCCTGTGGTGTCTTGCCGCAAGGCGCGTCGTGCAGGCAATGGCCCGGTCCTTGTCAAGCGGCGCAACGCAACGGCGGGACACCACAGGGGCGCCCTTCGGGTTGGCCTGTCCGCGCCCCTGGCCGTGTTGCGGCTCTTGCAAAGGACCGGGCCATTCGCTGCGAGCCGCGCCTTGCCAGGAACGCGGACAGGCCAACTGAATACGTCAATATCACCCTGACAGAGTACTAGCGGTCTTTACCGGTAAAACTGTGGATCATGCGCCGGTCGCGCTTGCTCGGCTTGCCCGCGGCGGGACGGGGCGCCGCGGCTCGCAACAGACGCTGCTCCTCGATCTGCAGCAGTCGTTGCTCCCGGCTGGTCTCTTCTTCCCGGTAGAAATGGATCGCCTCGCTGGCCGGGCGGCGCTGTTTCGGCAGTTCCAGGACCTCGATGTCCCACTCCAGGGACTCCTTGTGAATGGTGAGCCGGCTGCCGACGGTGATGCATTTACCCGGTTTGGTGCGCTGGCCGTTGAGGTGGACCTTGCCGCCGTTGATCGCCTCGATGGCGAGCTTTCGGGTCTTGAAGAAGCGCGCCGCCCAGAGCCATTTGTCCAGGCGCATCTCCGGGCTGGTCATGTGATGACGTCCGGCTCGCCCTGTGGCTCCAGACCGAGCAGCGGGTCCAACTGGCCCATCACATCCAGTTCGGCCAGATCGTCATAGCCGCCCACATGGTAGTCGTCGACGAAGATCTGCGGCACGGTGTTGCGGCGGCTGCGCTGGATCATCTCGCGCATGCGCTCGCGATCGCCCTCGATGCGGAACTCTTCAAACCCCACCCCCTTGCGCTTGAGCAGTGATTTGGCGCGCATGCAGTAGGGACAGATGGCGGTGGTGTACATTACGACTTTTGGCATGTTCAGTCTCTAAGTTGCAGAGGATTTGGGCTATCGTATCAAGCGCTATGAGGGGGGTCTAGGGCGTGCGTGTGCATGAGATACCTCAAGTAAATTGTGGGAGATACCGATATAGTAAGCGGTAGCCGAGCAAGAGTTCCGACACCATGCAACGTTATGTCCTCAATCACACCTTATGGCCGATTCCTCTTGTACTGTGGACGGTAGTGGTCGGCATATCCTTCGCCTGGAACTGGAATGAACTGGACCGCCACTCCCGGGAGATCGCGGCGAACCGGGCCGAATTTGTCTTCAAGATGGTGGAGTCGGTACGACTGTGGAATGCACGCCACGGCGGGGTTTATGTGCCGGTCGACGAGAAGACCCGGCCCAACCGGTATCTGGAGGTCGACGAGCGGGATATCAGCACCCCCTCCGGCAAGTCGCTGACCCTGCTGAATCCGGCCTACATGACCCGCCAGCTCACCTACGTGGTGGAGGAACTCTCCGACGTCCGGGTCCATCTCACCAGTCTCAAGCCGATCAATCCCGACAACGCCGCCGACCTCTGGGAGACCCGGGCACTTGAGGCGTTCGAGGGCGGTGCGCAACGGGTGCAGGGTTTTGTCGGAGAGGGTAAGGATGCCGTCTACCGCTTTATGGCCCCGCTGGTCACCCAAAAGGCCTGTCTCAAATGCCATGAAAAGCAGGGCTATGAGGTCGGCGATATCCGCGGCGGGGCGAGCGTGAGCTTCACGGCCGCCTCGCTGCTGACCCCGCAGTACGAACAGAAATGGAACATGGCGGCGATCCACTTTGGCATCTGGCTGCTGTTGTCGGGCGTGACGCTGTTCGCCCTGTCCCGCCTGCGTACCCAGATGCTGCTGCTGAAGCGGGCCAAGGAGCAGCAGGAGCGGGTGGTGGAACAGCGCACGGCGCAGCTGCGCCGCCTGGCTCATTACGATATGCTTACCCGGCTGCCCAACCGCAGCCTGTTTCATGATCGGCTGAGCCAGGACCTCCTCAGGGCAAAACGCAGTGATGAAGTGTTCGCACTGCTGTTCCTCGATTTGGATCGCTTCAAGTACATCAACGATACCTTCGGCCATGAGGCCGGCGATCAGGTGCTGGTAGAGGTGGCACGGCGGCTTTGCGTCTACGTGCGCAGCAGCGATACCGTGGCGCGCATGGGCGGTGACGAGTTCAATATCATCCTCTCCGGAGTGAACGACCGGGAGTCGGTGGCCTTGCTGGCCGGCAAGATCCTGGAGCAGATGCGCACGCCGTTCACCGTCGCCGGCACCGAGCAGCGGATCTCCGCCTCCGTGGGTATCGCCTGCTATCCGCTAGACGGGCGAGACGAAACCGAGCTGCTCAGGAACGCCGACCTGGCCATGTACCGGGCCAAACAGGAGGGGCGTAATGCCTTCCGTTTTCACCGCGAAGCCACCGCCGAGACGCCCCGGCAAGAACACTGAATCCTGGTAACTACGCACTGGGTGATTGGCCTGCCTTGTTGGCCGATCTTGGTCCAGCCACCGTGTGAGGCCGGCAAGGCAGGACAATCACTTACAGACCAGGTGAGTAGTTACGAATCCTGTACGATTGGCTCGTTCCCCGGAGGAACCGGGCCTGAATCCGTTACTCCACCAGGGGTTGAATAGTGGGATAGAATCCTGATCTATTGAAACAGTACCCACCGGCCAACCAGTAAGGGACCATCATGCTGCGAGACACCCCCAACACCATCTATCTGAAGGATTACCGGCCCCCGGAATTTCTCATCGATCAGGTCAATCTCCGGTTTGAACTGGGTGAGGAGGAGACCCGGGTGCGTTCCCGGCTGGAATTGCGCAGAAATCCGGCCGCAGAAGGCCGCCCCGCGGAGCTGCGGCTGCATGGTGAACAGCTGGAACTGCTCGCCCTCGCCCTCGACGGCCGGCCGCTCGACTCCACGGAGTATGAACAGGATAACGAGGGGCTCAGCGTAGCGGGGGTGCCGGACCGGTTCGTGCTGGAGAGCGAGGTGCGTATCCTGCCGCAGCGCAACACCGCCCTGGAGGGGCTGTACAAGTCGGGCGGCATGTTCTGTACCCAGTGCGAGGCGGAGGGGTTTCGCAAGATCACCTGGTTCCTCGACCGGCCCGACGTGATGAGCCGCTTTACCACCACCATCGTTGCCGACCAGGCGCGCTACCCGGTGCTGCTCTCCAACGGAAATCCGGTCGAGACGCGCCAACTTGACGGGGGACGGCAACAGGTCACCTGGGCCGATCCGTTCCCCAAGCCGGCCTACCTGTTCGCCCTGGTGGCGGGGGATCTGCGCGCCATCGAGGGGAGCCATACCACAGCGTCGGGGCGGGAAGTGGCACTGCGCATCTATGTGGAGCCGGAGAATGTGGCGAAGTGCGATCACGCCATGGCCTCGCTGAAGCAGGCCATGCGCTGGGATGAGCGGCAGTACGGTCGCGAATACGACCTGGATATCTATATGGTCGTGGCGGTGAACGACTTCAACATGGGGGCGATGGAGAACAAGGGGCTTAATATCTTCAACTCCAAGTATGTGCTGGCCTCCCCGGCGACCGCCACCGATCGGGATTTCCAGGGTATCGAGTCGGTGATCGCCCACGAGTACTTCCACAACTGGACCGGTAACCGCATCACCTGCCGCGACTGGTTCCAGCTCAGCCTGAAAGAGGGACTGACGGTGTTCCGCGATCAGGAGTTTTCCGCCGACATGGGTTCCCGCGGGGTGAAGCGAATCGAGGACGTGCGGCTGCTGCGCGCCCACCAGTTCGCCGAGGATGCCAGCCCCATGGCCCATCCGGTGCGCCCCGACTCCTACATGGAGATCAACAACTTCTATACCGTGACCGTCTATGAAAAGGGCGCCGAGGTGGTACGCATGCAGGCCAACCTGCTGGGCCCCGAGGCCTACCGGCGCGGCACCGATCTCTATTTCGCACGGTTCGACGGACAGGCGGTCACCACCGATGACTTCGTGCAGTGCATGGCGGATGCCGGCGGGCGCGACCTCAGCCAGTTCAAGCGCTGGTACAGTCAGGCCGGCACGCCGGAGTTGACCATCCAGGGCGACTACGATGCCGCACGGCGGACCTACAGCCTGACCGTCGAACAGCACTGCCCGCCCACCCCCGGCCAGCCCGACAAGGCGCCGTTCCTGATCCCGCTGGCGGTGGGGTTGCTGGATAGCCGCGGGGCCGACATGGCGTTGCGGCTGGCGGGGGAAACCGGCGCCGTCCAGGGCACCCGCATGCTGGAGCTGAGCGAGCGCCGCCAGCGGTTCCTGTTTGAAGATCTCCCCGAGGCTCCGGTACCCTCGTTGCTGCGCGGCTTCTCGGCGCCGGTGAAGGTACGATTCGACTACAGCGACGAGCAGCTGATGTTCCTGATGGCCCATGACAGCGACGGTTTCTGTCGCTGGGATGCCGCCCAGACCCTGGCCCAGCGCGTGCTGTTGCAGGGCGTGGCCGATCCCGACGGCGCCGTACCGACGGGCTTCATCGAGGCGTTCCGTGAGGCACTGAGCGACCGCGCGACCGATCCGGCGCTGCTGACCGAGGTGCTGACGCTCCCGTCCGAGAGCTATCTGGGGGACCAGATGGCGGTGGTGGACGTGGAGGGCATCCACCGTGCCCGGGAGCGGCTCAAGACCACCCTGGCCGGTGAACTGCGCGAGGAGCTGCTGGCGCTCTACCAGGCCCATGCCGTGCCCGGGGCATACCGGCCGGACGCCGCCTCCATCGGCCAGCGCAGCCTGCGCAATCTCGCCCTCGCCTACCTGATGCAGCTGGACGAGGCGGCCATCCGGCAACGCTGTGTCGACCAATACCGGGCCGGCAACAACATGACCGATGTGATCTCCGCACTCGCCCTGTTGGCCGACCGGGACACCCCGGAGACGGCGCAGCTGCTGGAGGCGTTCTATCGGCAGTGGCGGGACGATCCGCTGGTGCTGGACAAGTGGTTCAGCCTGCAGGCGCTCTCCAAGCGCAGCGACACCCTGCAACAGGTCCAGGCGTTGCTGCATCATCCCGCCTTCTCCATCGCCAACCCGAACAAGGTGCGCGCCCTGATCGGAGCCTTCTGTTCCGGTAACGCGGTGCGATTTCACGCCGCCGATGGCAGCGGTTACCGTTTCCTGGGGGACCGGGTGCTGGAGCTGGACGGACTCAATCCGCAGGTGGCCTCGCGCCTGGTACGCCTGATGGCCCGCTGGCGGCGTTATGACCCGGCCCGCCAACAGCTGATGCAGGCACAGCTGGAGCGCATCCTCAAGACCGAGGGGGTCTCCCGCGATGTGTTCGAGGTCGCCTCGAAAAGCCTGGAACAGTAGTTTCGCCGCCGCCCCGCTACCCCGGCGTGCGGCCGGGTGGGCGGCATCATGCTATCCTGCAATCAGCGGTATCAGAACTACAAGAACCACAGGGGCCAGGACATGAATGATGAACCGTCCGCGGTTGACGACACGCAAGCGCTGGAGGACGCAAGCCAAAGCTGGCTGCTGGACGGGCAGGGCGGTGGCCGGCAGGTTGCCTGGGGGCAGGTCGCAGACACGCCTCCGGCGGACCCCGCGTGGCTGTGGGTGCATCTTGACTATTCCCGGCCCAGCGTACAGGAGTGGATGTATCGGCACAGTGGGCTGCAGGAGCTGACCGTCGAGGCGCTGCTGCAGGCGGAGACCCGTCCGCGTTGTGTGCCGACCGATAACGGCCTGCTGATTTTCCTGCGCGGCGTCAATCTCAACCCCGGGGCGGAACCGGAGGATATGGTCAGTCTGCGCATGTGGGTCGGTGAGCGGCGGATCTACACCCTGGGGCTGCGGCGGCTGCTGTCGCTGGATGACCTGCGTGCGCTGATCGGGCGCGGCGGCGGCCCCGAAGCACCGGGTGATTTTCTGGTCATGCTGGTGAACCTGCTGCTCGATCGGGTGGGGGTGGTGATCGATGAGCTGTACGATAGGGTGGATGACCTGGAGGCGGCGGTAGTGACCGCCGCGGGGCCGGCACAGCGGGAGCAGCTGGCCGGTATCCGCCACCAGGCGATCACCCTGCGGCGCTTCCTTGCCCCGCAACGGGAGGCGCTCAACCGGCTGTCAACGGAACGCGTCTCGCTGCTGTCGGGTGAACACCTGCTGTACCTGCGCGAGGCGGCCGATCGCCTGACCCGCTTGGTGGAGGACCTGGATGCGGCGCGGGAGCGTGCCGGGGTGGTGCACGAGTCCCTGGTCAGCAGCCTAACCGAGCAGACCAATCAGCGCATGTACATCCTCTCGGTGATCGCCGCCATTTTCCTGCCGCTCTCCTTCGTCACCGGCCTGCTGGGGATCAACGTGGGTGGGATTCCCGGCGCCGAAAGCTCGCTCGGTTTTCCGCTGGTGGTGGTTGGCATGCTGCTGGTGGCGGTGGGACTGCTACTGTTCTTTCGTTGGCGGCGCTGGTTCTAAGGACCCGCGCAAGAATAAGTTCCTGTATTCGGTCGCCCCTGGACCCCGCTGGCGGCGTTACGCTTTTTGGCAAGGGAACAGCTTTGTCCATGGATGGACTTATTCCGCGGAGGCCATGGATGGCCGGGAGCGGTCATTGCCTGCAAAGCGTGCCTTGCCGGCGTGGCCCAGGAACGCCCTCGGTACTACGGAATTATTCTTGCGCGGGCCCTAAGTAGATACGTAGGGTGGGTTAGCGGCGCAGGCACTGCACTTTCCGTCGGCAACAATGCCCGGGCGCCGCGTAACCCACCGATTCCTCGACCGCCCAACGGTGGGTTCCGTCATTCCCCATCCAACCAACCTACGTCTCTAGCGCATGCTCTCCAGCAGTTGCCTGGCGGTCTGTGCCAGTTCGCTGGTGTCGTCAATGGCGATGGCCCGTTTCAGGGTGGCCTCCGCCTCGCTGCGGTTGCCCTGTTTATGCAGGGAGAAGCCCAGGTGATAGATGATCTCCTGATGCTCGGGACTCAGCTCCGCGGCCTGCTTGAGAATCTCCGATCCCTTGCCAAGGTCACCGGTCTGCACCAGGATCCAGCCGTAGGTATCGATAATCTCCGGGCGGGTGGAGGCGAGATCGTAGGCGCGCTTGCCCAGCTCCACGGCCCGCCGGTCTCCCCGGGTCGAGTAGATCCAGGCCAGGTTGTTCAGGGCCACCAGGTTGTTATTGTCGGCCTGCAGGACCGCTTCATAGCCCCGGATCGCCTCGTCCTGTTGCCCCTGCTCCAGCAGCATGCCGCTGAGACTGAGCCGGGTCTTCAGGTTGTCGGGCTGTTTTGCGGCCCATTCGCGCAGCAGTTCCAGACCGCGCGGGGCGTTACCGACTTGGGCATACTGCTGTGCCAGCGGTATCGCCAGCCGGTCGCTGGGTTGCATTTGATAGGCCTTCTCGTACAGCGTGATCGCCTGTTCGGTCCGCCCCTGCATGGCATGGGTGGTGCCTTCGAACTCATACCCGAGGGGATTGTCCGGTAGTGCCAGCTGGATGGCTTTGGCATGGGATAGGGCCTCCTCCTGCTGTCCGCTGCCCAGTTCAAGCGTGAACAGGTTGATGAGTACCGGGACGAATCCCGGCTTCTCCTGGAGTGCCTGCTGGTAGCTTCTTCTGGCCTCGTCCCGCTGACCGGCCGCCTGTTGGGCATTGCCCAGCAACTGCAGGGTCTCTACATTTCGAACCTCCCCGGTGAGTCGCCGGAGCGTGGTGACGGCATTAATCGCATCACCCGCCGCCAGCTGAGCCTTGCCGTGGACCAGCAGGACCGAGGGATTGCCGGGGAAGGCGGCGGAAAGCTGGCTGGTCATGCGCAGGGCCTTGAGCGGTTGCTTTTCCGTCAGATAGGCCTGGGCCGAGATCAGTCCGGGGCGGGCGCTCTTCGGCTCGCCGTTGTGGGCCTGTTCCAGCTGCCTGTGCATCTCTTCGTTATCCCCGGTACGGCGCGCGATATCCGCCAACCCCATGAGCATCGTTGAGTGATTTGGCGATTTCTTCAGCGCGTTCTGGTAATGCAGCCGGGCCAACGCCAGATCACCCTTCTGTATCGCCAGGCGCGCCAGGTTGGACTCGGCGGTGATGAAGTTTGGATCGATCTCCAGGGCCTTGCGGAAGCGCTGTTCTGCCAGTTTATGGTCGCCAGACATCATGTAGGCCAGGCCACTCAGGTTGTAGCCCATCGGATTTTCCGGTGACCGCTCCTCCAATGCCCGGCTCGCCGTCAGTGCCTTGTCATAGTCGGTTTTGTGCAGATGGGAGAGCACCAGCAGGATGTCCGCCTGGATAAACTCCTGCTCCATCTCAATGGTGTTCTCCAACTGCTCAATCGCCTCGCCGCTCTTGCCCTGGGCCATCAATCCGAGTGCCAGCTGAGTGCGGTAGGCCGCCAGGTCCGGCTTGATCTCGATGGCCCGGCTCATCAGCGCCGAACCCTCCTCAAAGCGTTTCATCTGCATATAGGCGGTACCGAGCATGGCCATCAGCTGCGGGTCGTTGGGATAGCGTTCGAGCGCTGGCACGAGTAGTTTCACTACTGCGTCGGAGCGTTTTAGTTTGTGTTGCACCGAGGCCAGCAGCTTGATTGCCGGCAGCAGCGCCGGCTGTGCCTTGAGTGCCATGGAGAGATGCCGGTGCGCGGCTTCGTAGTTTCCCTTATAGAAGCTCACCGCACCCAGCAGCGTCAGGGTCGGGAGACTCTCCGGACTGGCGCTGAGGGCCTGCTGGAGCAGGGTCTCCGCCTTGTCCAGGTCCTGTTCCAGCAGGGCGATGGCGCCGCGCAGATGGAGCAGTTTTGGGTGGCGCGGCACCAGCGTATCCAGTTTTTCAGCGTCGGCCTTTGCCTGCGCCAGGTTGCCACCGGTCAGGTTGATCTGTGCCCGGCCCAGCAGTGCCCGGATATTCTCCGGTTGCTGCTCCAGGACCTGGTCGAAATCGGCGCGTGCCAGATCCGGGTTACCGGTCAGCTGTTGGATCTCGCCGCGCATCACCCGGGCAGCAATGTTTTCCGGGTGGTTTGATAGCAGGGTGTCGAGGTTGCCCAGCGCCTCGCTACGGTGGTTTTCGGCAATATCGGTCATGATCAGCCCGAGCATCGCCTGCTGCGATTGCGGATCGAGTTGGCGGGCGGTGGTGTAGGCGTCACGCGCCTGAGCATACTGGCGCAGGCCATGATAGGCGTCACCCCGGAGCAGCCAGATGGAGGTGCGGTTTTCGAGCGAGCTGCCGGGTTCCTCCTGAAGGTTGTCGAGGACCTCCTGGAATTTGCCCTGCATCAGGTAGGCGCGGGCCAGCGGCAGTTCCCAGTAGCTCTTCGCGGCATTCATTCGCTTGGCCCGTTCGAACTCCTTTTCCGCCGAGGCCCCGTCACCGGCCTGCAGATAGATGCGGCCCAGCAACAGGCGCGCCTCGATGCTGGTGGGGTTCTCCTGCAGGGCGTTTTTCAGCTGGATCACCGCCGTTCGGGCCTCGCCCTTTTCCAGGTAGGCCTCGGCCTCCTTGATATACTCTTCCGTGGTCGCCGCGTGGAGCAGGGAGGCGGTGAACAGGAGGATATAGGCGCTTATTCGCGCGCGAGCCCTGGGAGTACGGATTTGCTTCATGGGACGACCTTCCTTATTGTCGATGCGAATCGTTGTTCTGATTGTTGATCCGCAGGCTGTCTGATTCGTTCCCTGCCGGAGGTTTGCGCGTGCAGGGATGAGGACGCTCTAGGGAGTCATTATACACCAACCCCCCGGGACTGCGCCTCAGTGGTGCCGTGCCTGACGTGCGCTACGCCGGTCGCGCGCTTCGGCCGCCTCGCCCACGCGACCGCTTTGCCGCGGCAGGAACGCCGGGCGTCCCTTGATTCCGGAGCGGCTGAAATCCGCTTCGAGTGCCTGGGTTGCGGGTGCCGCTGGCACCGACAGCGGCCCGGTAAGGGCGTCGTGCAGCAGTGCGAACAGCCGCTTGAGGGCAATGCGGTGAACCTGTCCGGTGGTATCGAACAGCCAGTCGCTGAAGCGCATAAAACGCTCGAACGGCTGCTCGCCCAGCAGCAGCGGCAGGGTCTGCCGGAAACGCCCCGAGTTGGCGATCATCTCCCAGTAGCGGGCGAAGCGGTTGAGCCGCTGCATGGTGGGGAAGTCGATCCGGTCGGTGCTCAGGACATTGTAGGGGGCGGCCGGATTGTAGCGCATCCGGTAGGGTTCGCTGTGGCGGATGATGGGGGAGCCCTTGAGCCGTTTCAACACCCCGACCTGGATCTCGTGGGGGGCGAGGGCCACCAGTTGGTCGAAGCCGTGGGCGAAACTCTGCAGGTCCTCACCGGGCAGGCCGATAATCAGGTCGGCGTGCAGGTGGGCCCGGGTCTCGGTTCTCAGCCACCACAGGTTCGCCCGGCTCTGCCCGTTGTCCTGCTTGCGGTTGATGATTCCCTGCACCTCCGGATTGAAGCTCTGGATGCCGATCTCCAGCTGCAGTGAGCCGGCCGGAAAACGCCGCAGGGTGTCACGTAGCCGTTGCGGCAGATGATCCGGGATCACCTCGAAATGGAGGAACAGCCGCTCGTCCAGACGTTCCAGGAAGAACTCCAGCAGGGCGACACTGCGCTGCGGGTTGAGGTTGAAGGTGCGGTCGACAAACTTGAAATGCCGGACGCCCCGTTGGTGGAGCTGCTCCAGGGCCTGCATGAAACTGTCCCGGGCGAACGGGCGGGCGCTCCGGTCCAGGGCCGAGAGGCAGAATTCGCATTTGAACGGGCAGCCGCGTGAGGCCTCCACATAGATCAGCCGCTGGGCGATATCCTGCTCGGTATAGTAGGCGTAGGGCAGCTGCAGCGACTCCAGCGGGGGCGGTGGCGCCTCGATCACCTTCTGCGCCGGGCGCTCACCACGCAGCAGCCGCTCACACAGTCGGGCGAAGGCGAGGTCGCCCTGGCCGGTGATCAGGTAGTCGGCCTGGGCGACGATCGGCTGATCCTGCCATTCGTGGCTCACCTCCGGTCCGCCGAGCACAATCAGGGTCTCGGGGCTGACCTGCTTGAGCAGGGCCACCAGTTCGCGGCTGCGTTCGGCATTCCAGATATAGACCCCGAGGCCGATGATGCGCGGCCGCTCGGCCAGCAGGCGCTCGGCGATATCGATCGGCCAGGGGTCGATGGTGAATTCGCGGATCGCCGCGCGTGACTGCAGATCACCCAGGTTGGCGTACAGGTAGCGCAGCCCCAGCGAGGCGTGGATATGCCTGGCATTCAGGGTGGTGAGGATGATCTCCGGCATTGGCTGATCAGCCTTGGTCGAGGCTGCGGATGTCGCTGAAGCTGCCGCTGGGCAGCCGCTTCAGCTCCGGGATGGCATCGGCGATGCGCCGGCCCGCTTCGCCGGGTGACGGCATGTCGGCGGTATGGCGGGCGGCGCGCAGCCGGGCCACCGAGGGGAACCGGCTCGCGTCCACCTGGTCCGGATCGCACAGCACGTCCTGCATGGCGGTATCCACCAGTCCCGGCGCCAGGGCGCTGAGGTGGCTGTGGGGGAACTCGTGGGCATACAGCTGGGTGAGCATGTTGAGGGCCGCCTTGGAGATTGCATAAGCCCCCCAGCCGCGGTTGCCGTTGACCGCCGCGCCGGAGGAGATGAGCACGATCTGGTCGATGCGGATGCCCGATCCCAGCAGCCAGTCCAGCAGCACCTTGTTGGACCAGACGTTGGCGTCCATTACCTGCCGGATATCCGCCAGGCTGGTGTCGGCCATGTCCTGTACCCGGCCCAGGATGCCGGCGTTGAGAATCACTACGTCCAGGTGACCGATGCCCATCAGCAGCGTCTCCAGGGCCGTGGGTATTGTCTCGAAATCGGTCAGGTCACAGCGGATATCCCGGAGCTTGCCGGTGAGGCCGCGACAGCCGCGACGGCTGACGCCATACACTTCCCAGCCTCGCTCCAGATAGGCCTCGCTGAGGCCGCGTCCCAGTCCGCTGCTGTTGCCGGTGATCAATACTGTTCTGCTCATGCTGTTTCACCCATATCAAATCGCATCTTGTGGGAACGGCCGGCCGCTGCCGGGTTCTCTCCGGTGTCCGCTGCCAAGCCGCTTAATTCTACTTTGTCAGATTCTGGTGCTGTGCGGAGAGCTTCCGGGTGAAAGGATTCCAAGACACGCCGTAAACCCATCCCTGGGGGCTCGGCGGCGGCATGGCATCCACGGCTCCGTAAACGGTACATCCCTGTACCACTCCTCCTGCCGCCGACGGTCTTGGAATCCTTCCCCCCGAAAGCCCTGAGGAAGCCGGTCCGAGTCAATCTGACAAAGTAGAATTAACCCATATCAAATAATGTTTTAACATCGACTGCTATGCTGCACCGCTCCCATCCCTCAAGTCTGACAAACTCCCGGGGCGTGTGTCAGCGGAGCCCATGGACTGAGAGGTTACCTTTGCCGCGTCGCTTTGCCCAGTGCCTGTCGCTTTACTGCCTCCTGCTGCCGCTCTCCCTGGTGGCGGGCACGCCGCTGCAGCCGCTGATCGATGCGGCCCGGCCCGGCGCCACCTTGCAACTGCCGGCGGGCCGCTACGATGGCCCGGTGCTGATCGACAAGCCGCTGAACATTGACGGCGGCGGTCAGGCGATTATAGACGGTGGCGGGCAGGGCACGGTGGTGACCATCGAGGCCGACGGCGCCCGCCTGAGCAATCTGCGTATCACCGGGTCGGGTGACCGGCATAACGAGCTGGATGCCGGCATCCGGGTCTCGGGCAGGTTCAATGTGATCAAGGACAATACCGTGGATGATGTCCTGTTCGGTATCGTCCTGCATCAGTCCGAACACGGCATTGTCAGGCGCAACCGTATCGGCTCCAAGCCACACGAGGTGGCCCAGCGCGGCGATGCCATCCGCATCTGGTACAGCAGCGGCAACCAGGTACTGCAGAACCGGGTGGAGGATGCCCGCGACCTGATCGTGCTCGACTCCCACGACAATAGCCTGAGCGACAACACCGTGACCGGCGGCCGATATTCGCTGCATGTGGTCAACTCGCGGGATATCCGGATCAGCGGCAACCGGTTTGTCGGCAACGAGGCGGGAATTTTCGCCCTCAAGGCGAACGGACTGGTGATCGAGGATAACCTGGTAGCGGAGATCCGCGACGTGACCGGTGTCGGCATCGGGCTCAAGGAGAGTTCCAATGCCGTGATCGAGGGCAACCGGATACTCAATGTCACCATCGGCATCGCCCTGGATCTTTCGCCGGAAGATGAGACGCAGCCCAACCGGGTCAGGGACAATCTGCTTGCCTATAACGCCGTGGGGATCCGTTTTCTCAGTGATCGGGGCGGCAACCGGCTGTCCGGCAACCGCTTCCACGACAATTACATCCCGGTGGCGGTGCGCAACGGCGGCGGCGCCATGAAGAATCGCTGGCGGGGCAATTTCTGGAGCGACTATGCCGGTTTCGACCGCGACCGGGACGGTACCGGCGACACTCCGTACCAGCTGTACGCCTTCGCCGACCAGCTGTGGCTGGATTATCCCAGTACCCAGTTCTTTATCGCCAGCCCGACGTTCAGCCTGCTGGACTTTCTCGAACGGCTGGCGCCGTTCACCGAGCCTCGGTTGCTGGTGCGGGATGACACTCCCCGTTTCCAGCGCGGCGATGAACGGCTGGTGGAGCGCCCGGGGGAGCAGGGAGTCGGCGCCTGCAGCCTCTGTTGAGGGTACCGCGCCAGCCGATTGATGCGCTTCGTTTCACTCACCGCATCCTACGTGCTCTCCTCGTTCCCACGCTCCGAGACTGTGAAAGTATTCAGGCTGATCAACGTGGCAAAAAAATTGACCGCCTGAGAAGCCCGTAGAGAGGCGATCGCCATGTCGGGAAGGGTTTGGGTACCCCTCTTTTCGCTTCATTTGGCAATTCTTTCACAGTCTCTCCGCGTGGGAATGCATACCTTCTACCTAAAGCGCCGAGGCCATCATCGAGGTTCGCTCCAGCCGCTCCGCCAGGGTGCGCATCAGCACCTTGTTGAACTTGGTCTGCAGCTGGATCGAGGCCTGCTGCAGCGCCTCGGTGCGGATCTTGATCACGGTGACCGGCGAGTTGCTCACCACGCTGGCGCTGCGCGGTTTCTTCATGCCGTGTATATAGGCCATCTCACCGAAACACTGGCCGGTCTCGATCACTCCAAGGAAGGCGTCGTTCTTCATGATCCGGGCATCGCCGGAAGCGAGGATGAAGATGGAGCCGCCGATCTTGCCCTCGTCGATCAGGGTCTTGGCGCCACGGAAGCGGCGCCATTTGCTGATCCGCAACACCTCCCACAGCTCCACGTCGGTAAAGTCACAGAAGAAGGGGAGGGTCTTCAGGATGTTGAATTTGCGGGTGTCCGACACATCGATGCTGGCGGAGAGCTCCAGCTGCTCATGCACCGCCGCCAGATCGCAGGCCAGATCGGCCCAGCGTGCATAGCGCTCGGCTGCCTGCTTGCGGATGCAGCGCTCGACGATGCGGATAATCCCCTTGGGTATATCACGGCGCACATCCTGCAGGGGGACCGGCGGGCTGTTGGAGATCTTCTGGATCAGGTCGTACTGGTTTTCCGCCGAGAACGGCAGCTTGCCGCTCAGCAACTGATACATCACCACCCCCAATGAGTAGATATCCGCCTGCTGGCCCAGCTCCTGTCCCATGATCTGTTCGGGTGACATGTAGCTGGGGGTGCCGACCGCGTCCACCACCTGGGTCAGGTCGGAGTCGGCCAGCAGGGCGGTGCCGAAGTCGGTCACCTTGATGTCGGTGCCGCCGCTGGTCAGCAGGTTGGCCGGTTTGATGTCACGGTGGATCAGGCCGTTGACGAAGGCGTACTCCAGGGCGTTGCAACACTTGAAGATGATCTCCACCACGTCGTCTATCGGCAGCAGGTTCTCCGGCCGGGTATAGCGCTTGAGGGTGTGGCCGTTGACGTACTCCATGACAATGTAGTGCATCTCCCGTTCGGTACCGGCATCGAACACCTTGACGATGTAGGGATGGCGCAGTTTGCCCGCCAGGCTCGCCTCGTTGATGAACATCTTCTTGAAGCGGGCGCCGTTGACCGGCTCGCTGAAGATGTTCTGGTGGGCGATCTTGATCGCCACCTCATTATTGGAGAAGGGGTCCTGGGCCAGATAGACCGAGGCGGTCGCGCCCCTTCCCAGCAGTTTGCGGATCTGGAATTTGCCTATCGTGGTACGGGTCAAATCGTCTATGGCCGAATTCTCCGGAAGGTATGCCACACGATGTGCTGTCGGTCGCAGCGCGCTGTTATTGCTTTGCCGAGCGACTCAGGTCATAAAACTGGCACTGTTCCAGAAACTCGCTGGTGCTCTTGGGCATGGGTACCCGGGCCCCTGAAAGATAGGTGATAAGTTGGGTTCCTGCGGTGATCAACTTCACGCCTTGATCAATATGCTGCTGCGTTCCCGTGGGCGCCGGGGTCGGCAGGGTGCTGAAGAACTGCTCCACCATCTCGCGGGCGGCGACGAATTCCGGCCAGACGGTGAACAGCGCCTTGTCCTGCTTGATCAGCTCGATCTGCTGTTTGGCGGCCCGGCAGTAGTTGCGGATGTAAGGAACGGCCGCGCCGAAGATCCCGTCATCGGTAAAGCTGTTCACCATGTGGGTGGTAATGTGGTCGATCGCCTTCATGGACTGGGCGATCTTGCGATAGCGCGACTCGAACAGCTGGTCGAGGGGGTGGGAGAACGCCTTGAAGGGTTCGCCCCAGAGTTCATCGATGCCCTCGTGACCGCTGTAGTGCTTGACCAGCTTGCCGAGCTCCAGCGCCTCCTTGAAGTAGTTACCGCAGCGCACCATCAGCTCGTTGTCGGGATTCACCTTGACGCCCTTGGCTTCCAGGTCGACGATGGCGTTGAAGATGTCGGAGGCGCGGTTGAACAGGGCGCCGGCCAGCATCGCGCCGTTGACCCGCTTGCGTGCCGGGTCGTGCTCCCGCTCGTAGGCTTCGCGCGCCTCCTCCAGGCGCTCGCCCGGAGTGTTGATGCCGCTTTCGGTGTGGTGGAAGGCGCGCCGGGTCAGGTCGTCAATCAGTTTCTTGCGATTGGCCAGGGTGTTTTCCGGAGTGGGATAGTAGCGGATCCAGTAGCCGTCATAGAAGACACACTCTTTGTCCGCGATGATCCGGCGGGTACCGTTCTCAGGTTGGTTACTCATATTCCAGTTCTGACATAGCTAGGTCTAACCGACTGCAATCCGAAGCGGAGAGGGTCACTCCGCGGGCTATGCGAGCAAATTTTACGCCTAAAATCCGGCACTGGGAATCCGGTAATCCACAATCGCCCGCGGAAAGCCGCGCCGGGGGGGGCTTTAGGGTCCGCGGACAGGGTGGCGGGATGGTACCGGGGTTTCCAGTGCAAGAGGAGGGGAAAGGAATACCGCAATGCGCGGTCGCTCCGATGAAAGGCAACTTTCCGCTCACGCCTTGCCGATGTAATAACCACTTCCATATTAGGTATTTGACATTTGTCAGATACCTGTCTAAACGCATGAATCGTCGATCAAAACGATCCCTACCTTGATCTTGGCATGGAAATTGTACTTACGCTGTTAATGGCAGAGATGAGCTGTCAGATGCACTGACTTACAGAATAACTAACCTTCCAGAGACCAAAATTGAGGTAGGGGTTAATGAACGACGAGCGCAATTTCGAGCAACTCGAGAAAAGATTGGGCGTATCGCGGCGGGACTTTATGAAGTTCTGTACCGGCGTAGCTGCGACCATGGGACTGACCACCAGTGAGGCGATGGCCATGGCCAATGCCGTTGCCAGTCCGAAGGCGAGGCCGCCGGTGATATGGCTTCATGGTCAGGAATGCACGGGATGTACCGAATCCCTGCTACGTTCCGAGCATCCCACCATTGAGACCCTGATCCTTGATCTGATCTCGCTGGACTACCACGAGACCCTGGCGGCGGCGGCCGGACATCAGGTGGAGGCGGCCAAGCAGGCCTCGATGAAGGCCAACAAGGGCAAGTACCTGCTGGTGATCGAGGGGGCCACGCCGGTCAAGGATGGCGGTATCTACTGTAAGATCGGCGGCAAGACCATGCTCGATCACGTCAAGGAGGCGGCCGAGGGCGCGGCGGCGATTGTCGCCATCGGCTCCTGCGCTTCCTGGGGCGGCATCCCCTCCAGCGGCATCAATCCGACCGAGGCCAAGGGGGCGCCGGCCATCCTGACCGACAAGACCGTGGTCACCATTCCCGGCTGTCCGCCCAATCCTTATAACTTCCTCTCCACCGTGCTGCACTTCGTCACCTTCGGCAAGCTGCCGGCACTGGATCATCTGAACCGGCCCAAATTCGCCTACGGCCGTCTGATTCACGAGAACTGCGAGCGCCGCCCCCACTTCGACGCCGGGCGCTTCGCCCTGGAGTTTGGTGACGAGGGGCATCAACTGGGGTACTGCCTCTATAAGCTCGGCTGCAAGGGACCGGAAACCTACGCCAACTGCCCCGCCATCGAGTTCGGCGACGTGGGCGGTGGGGCCTGGCCGGTTGGTGTCGGCCATCCCTGTTTCGGTTGCACCGAGCAGGGTATCGGGTTCACCAAGGCGATCCATGAACTGGCGGATGTGAAGACCCATGCCCCACCGAATGCCTTCCCCTACGTCGACGACCGTCAGGGAACCAGCAACTCCACGCCGGGTGCCGCGGCGCTGGTCGGTGGTGTCATCGGCGCTGCCGTGGGCGCAACGGCCATGGCCGCCAGGAAGCTCGGTAAGAGCGAAGAGGCTGGTGACGGCGACAATCGGGGTTAAGGGGGCGTTATGAAACGTAGAGATTTTCTCAAAGCCACTGCAGGTGGTGCCACGGCAGCGCTCTGCGGTATCGGCACGGCAGAGGCGCGTGAAAACAAGGAACCGCTAGAGAATGCCATTGGCATTCTCTATGACGCTACCTTGTGTGTTGGCTGCAAGGCCTGCGTACGCGCCTGTAAAGAGATTAACGGGCTGCCGCCGAGCATCATGGGCGAGGATGTCCAGTACGACGCCGCACGCGATGTCTCCGGCGATACCTACAACGTGATCAAGGTCTACAAGAACGGCACCTCCGAGCAAAAAGATCGGGAGGTCGATGGCTTCTCGTTTGCCAAGAAGAGCTGCATGCACTGTGTCGATCCGGCCTGCGTCTCCGCCTGCCCGGTCACGGCACTGGATAAAAATCCGCAGACCGGCATCGTCCAGTACAACCCGGATACCTGTATCGGTTGCCGCAACTGCATGGTGGCCTGTCCATACAACATCCCCCAGTACGAGTACAACGACCCGCGCGGGCAGATCCAGAAGTGCCAGTTCTGCAATCAGGCGGGGGTGGAGCGCATCTCCCAGGGGCTGTTGCCGGGCTGTGCCGAGGTTTGTCCCACCGGGGCGACCCTGTTCGGTACCCGGCGGGAGCTGCTGGAGGAGGCGAAGAGACGGCTCGCCGCCAAGCCGGGCGAGGCCTATACCTACGCCCGGGGACGCGCCTCGGATGGGTTGCACACCCATGACAAGGAGGCCCCGGAATACCGGCAGCACGTTTACGGAGAGCGCGAGCTCGGGGGAACTCAGGTGATGCACATCGCGGGAGTGCCGCTGCAGAAACTGGGTCTGCCTGAGTTGCCCGAGCGCTCCTACGCCTCGATCGCGGAGGGGGTCCAGCACACGCTGTACAAGGGCATGATCGCGCCGGCGATCGCCCTGGCGGGGCTGGCCTTCGTGGTCAAGCGCAACACCAGTAAAGCGGACCAGGATGACCCCCAAAGTAAAAATAGTCGTCGTCCCGAGCCTAACAATGACAGAGGTGAACCATGAGCGAACATAAACCGGTGGAGGGTAGGATTCTTACCCTGCCCTTCATGTTCCTGGGCGTACTTGGCGTGATCGGACTCTACTTTCTCGGCGTGCGGTTTGCCGATGGACTGGGTGCGGTGGCCAACATCAACTCGGGTTACCCGTGGGGTGTCTGGGTGGTCTATGACGTGGTGATCGGTACCGCCCTGGCCTGCGGCGGTTACGCCCTGGCCTTCGTGATCTATGTCTTCAACAAGGGGCAGTACCACCCGCTGATCCGGCCGGCCATCCTGGCCAGCCTGTTCGGCTATGCCCTGGGTGGTTTCGGTGCCTTCTTCGATATGGGTCGGTACTGGCAGTTCTATAACATCCTGATGCCCTCCAACTGGAACTTCAACTCGGTCATGTTGGAGGTGGGTCTCTGCGTGATGGCCTATATCCTGGTGCTGGTCATCGAATTCGCCCCCGCGCTACTGGAGCGGATGGGGGCGACGGGTGCGCTGCGCTGGTTGAACAAGGTGCTGTTCCTGATTATTGCCCTGGGCCTGCTGCTGCCGACCATGCACCAGTCCTCCCTCGGCTCGCTGCTGATCATCATGGGGGCCAAGGTGCATCCACTGTGGCAGTCGCTGCAACTGCAGCCGTTACTGGCCCTGCTCACGGCGTTGACCATGGGTTTCTCCATCGTCATCTTCGAGGCGTCGTTCTCGGCAATCGGCTTCAAGCGTCGTTCCGAGACTCCGCTGCTGGCGAGCCTGGGCAAGGTGATTATCGGCCTGCTCGCCGTCTACCTGGTGGTGCGGCTGGCGGAACTGGTGCTGCGCGGCAAGCTTGGCCTGGCCTTCGCCGGCGACCTGGCGGGCAACATGTTCCTGCTGGAGATGGCGCTGTTCATCTTCCCGCTGTGGGTGCTGCTGTCACCGGCCCGCCGCAACAGCGGCCGGCTACTGCTGTTTGCCGCAGTGTCGCTGCTGTTCGCCGGTGCCCTGTACCGGTTCAACGCCTTCCTGATCGGTTACAACCCGGGACCCGGCTACAGCTATTTCCCCTCGGTCCCGGAACTGATGGTGACGGTGGGTATCGTTGCGATTGAAATCATGGCCTATCTGGTCTTCGTTAAGAAACTGCCCGTTCTGCATTCTGCTGAACATGCGTAAGGCAGAACAGACATTCCTTAAGTAGGAGAGAATATTGTGGCTACTCGTATAACTGTTGATCCCGTTACCCGCATTGAAGGGCACCTGCGTATCGATGTCGAGGTCGAGGATGGCAAGGTCAGTAACGCCTGGTCCTCCGGCCAGATGTGGCGCGGTATCGAAAAGATCCTGGTGGGTCGTGACCCGCGCGACGCCTGGGTCTTCACCCAGCGTATCTGCGGCGTCTGCACCACCGTGCACGCCCTCACCTCGGTGCGCGCGGTGGAGAATGCGCTCAATCTGGAAGTGCCGCTGAACGCCCAGTTCGTGCGTAACCTGATCGTGGCGGCCCAGGCCATTCACGATCATATCGTCCACTTCTATCACCTGTCGGCCCTCGACTGGGTGGACGTGGTCTCGGCGCTGGACGCCGATCCCAAGGCCACCGCCAAGCTGGCGGAGAGCCTCTCCTCCTGGGGCGGCAACGGTCCCCACGAGATGCAGGCGGTGAAGGACAAGCTGGCGGCCTTCGTCTCCAGCGGCCAGCTGGGGCCGTTCGCCAACGGCTACTGGGGGCACCCGGCCATGAAGCTGCCGCCGGAGGTGAACCTGCTGGCGGTGGCCCACTACCTGCAGGCACTGGAGGTGCAGCGCTACGCCAACAAGATCGTCACCATCCTCGGCGGCAAGACCCCGCATATCCAGAACCTGGCGGTGGGCGGTGTCACCAACTCCATCAACCTGGACAGCCAGTCAACCCTGAACATGGAGCGGCTGCTGGCGATCAAGGGCTGGATCGACAAGCTCTCTGATTTCGTCAACAACGTCTACATGGTGGACGTGCCGGCGGTGGGCGCCTTCTATCTCGATTGGGCCGGTTACGGCCAAGGCATCACCGACTACCTGTCGGTGCCGGACATGCCGATCGACACCAAGGGGACGAAATTCGCCCTGCCGGGCGGCTACATCACCGGCGGCGACCTGAGCACCTTCAAGCCGATCGCCAGCTACCAGGACGCCCTGTTCCGCGACGGCGTCAAGGAGAGCTCGAAGCACTCCTGGTACCAGGGCGACGCGGCCCTGCATCCGTGGGAGGGTGAGACCGAGCCGCAGTACACCGACTTCCAGGACGAGGGGCAGTACTCGTGGATCAAGTCACCCACCTTCTACGGCAAACCGGCCCAGGTCGGCCCGTTGGCCAATGTGCTGTGCATGGCGGCGGCTGGGCACGAGCCCACGGCCAGGCATCTGAAGACTGCCATGGGCACCCTGAGCGCGGTGGCCGGCAAGGAGATTCCGCTAGCCGCCCTGCACTCCACCATCGGCCGACACGCGGCACGCGCGGTGCGTACCGCGGTGATGCTGGATAACATGAACGACCAGTGGAACATGCTGATGGAGAATATCGGCAAGGGCGATACCGATACCTTCAACCAGCCGGTATTCCCCAAGGGCGAGATCAGGGGCTTCGGTTTCCACGAGGCGCCGCGCGGCGTGCTGTCACACTGGGTGGTGATCAACGACGGCAAGATCAAGAACTACCAGTGCGTGGTGCCCAGCACCTGGAATGCCGGTCCACGCAATGAGAGTGATGCCATGGGGCCCTACGAGGCCTCGCTGATAGGCAACCCGGTGGCCGATCCGGAACTGCCGCTGGAGGTGTTACGCACCGTTCACTCTTTCGATCCCTGTATCGCCTGTGCCATCCACCTGGTGGATACCGAGCAGCAGGAGATCGTCAAGGTGAAGGCGCTCTGAGCATCTGAACAGCAATAGATGCCTCCTTCCCTCCCTCCCTTCATCGGGAGGGAGGTTTTTTTCCAGGATGGAACCATGGCACCTTGCTGTCGACCCCGGCGGGTACGCACCGCCATCTATGGACGTCGATAACGTGGCAGAGGCCGTAGGTTGGGGTGAGGAACGAACCCCAACACCTTGTGCACACGCCTGAAATCCTGTTGGGGTTCGCAGGCTCACCCCAACCTACGGGCTACGGTTTGTTTCCGGGGCGTGGTGGAAGAATAGTTGGGCCGTGGAGGACTCCATGGCCACTGATCGAGGTGGAAACGATATGAGCGTAGTAGTGATCGGACTGGGTAACGTGCTGTTATCCGATGAGGGCCTGGGGGTGCGCGCGGTCGAGCTGTTGGAACAGCATTACATCCTGCCGGAGTCGGTTGAGGTGATCGATGGCGGCACCTCGGCCATGGACCTGCTCAACCCCCTCAGCAATAACGAACACGTCATTATCGCCGACGCGGTAAAGACCGGCGCGCCGCCTTGCACCCTGGTGCGGCTGGCCGATGACGAGGTCCCAAAGTTTTTCCAAACCAAGATTTCACCCCACCAGATCGGCCTCTCCGACCTGCTGGCGCTGCTTATGGTACAGGGGCAGGCACCGGAGAAGATCACCATCATCGGCATGGTCCCGGACTCCCTTCGGACCCGGATCGGCCTCACCGACGGGGTCAACGCCCGGATGGACGAGATGGTGGAGATGCTGGCGGATGAACTGCGATCCCTTGGCATTCCTATCGAACCCAGGCAGGATGGAGTCCGGGGCTTCTGGGCGGAAGCGGGTTGCTGAACAAAACGGTCCAACGCAACAGACCGGAGTAACAGATAAAGGCAGGTGCGGGATGTGTATCGGAATTCCAATGCAGGTGATAGAACAGCGCGACTTGATGGCGCTGTGCCGGGGTCGGGGACGCGAGGAGATGGTCAACACCATGCTGATCGGTCCGCAGGAGCCCGGTACCTGGATACTCAATTTCATCGGTTCGGCCCGGGAAGTATTGACCGAGACGGAGGCGAAACAGACCAATGACGCCCTGGATGCGCTGGAGCAGATCATGGGCAGCGATGGCGAGGTGGATGTGGACAGCTACTTTGCAGACCTGACCGATCCCAACCGCAAGCCCGGCAGTTTTTCCAACGATCAGAGTGGATGAGATCATGAATCGCCCCGCGTTTTTTGCCACCAGCCCCGCCGCCGAGATCACCCGCGCCTTCCGGCGCATCGAACAGAACCAGATGCACGGCCTGCCGGTCTGCCACGACCAGTTGACCACGGAGGTGGTGGGTCTGCGCCGTTTTGAGCAGCACTGGGTGGGGGCGCTGATCACCCCCTGGACCCTGCAGCTGATCCTGCTGCCGGCCACCGCCGAGGCGGAACGCCTGGGGGAGGGCGATCACCGCAGCCTGGCGTTTCCCCAGGGACCGGTGGTGTTCATGGCCTCGGAGAATCCCGACCTCGGTGTCTACATGGCCTGCTCGCTGATGTCCCCGCTGCACGACTTCCCCTCCCAGGAGGTGATCCGCCAGACGGCGGAGGAGGTGATGGAGTTGCTGTTCCAGGCGCCGGCGGAACAAGCCCCGGGGAAGTCGGTGACCGTGGCGATGCCGGGACGACTGGATATCAAGCGGGAGGCCAAGCCGGTGGATCAGACCACGGGCAGCCGCCGCGATTTTTTGCGTGGACGGATGAAATAGTCCCAGGTCTGCCCTTTACCCGCAAACGCCGATGAGCAGGCGTGTAGGATGGGTGGAGGCGCGGCACCCTTGTTGACGGCTATTCGCCGTGGTCGGGCGCGCCGTAACCCATCTTCGGATTCGATTGCAGGTGCGCGATGGGTTGTGCGCCGGAGACGGAGCCGGCGGAGAGTTCATCGGGGCGCTCCACCCATCCTACGCCCGGATGCAGTTTTGTAGGGTGGGTTAGCGGCGCACAGGCACCACGCTTCCACACCACGCCAATATCCAGGCGCCGTGTGACCCACCGTTTTCTCAACCCCCCCTGCGAAACAGCATTTTTGCTGCTCGACTCACGCCAGCACCGGCGGCACCTGCCTGGTCAACTGGCCCTTCTCATCGACGTAACTGCCGGTCAGGGTGAAGCCCAGCAGTTCGCCCTGGGACGACCGGAAGAGTGCCCGCACGCCTGTGTCATTTTGCTCGATCTCCCAGTCGCCCGCGGCACCCCGTGCCGGCGGGGAGACCACGATCGGGTGGGCAGGGGTCTTGATGCTCACCGGCATGGCCGGGTAGGTGAGGGGCGTTTCTGCCCCGGTCAGGGTCTTGGCCAGGGCCCGGGCGGCGTTCATCAACGGCATCACGAACGGCAGGTTCAGCCCCGCCACCTCCAGGCAGTCCCCCAGGGCGTAGACGCCCGGCAGGCTAGTCTGCAGCTGCCTGTCGGTGACGATGCCCCGGTTGGTCTCCAGTCCCATGGCGGTGGCCAGCGTCAGGTCGGGCTTCAGTCCGATTGCCGAGAGGACCACGTCGGCGGTGACGGTGCTGCCGTCGGCCAGCCGCAGTTGCAGGCCGTCGGAAGTGCGGCTGATTTCCTCCACCACCGTGCCCAGGTGCCAGCGCACCCCCACTTCGGCCAGGCCGGCCTGGAGCGCCCGGCCGGCCGTCTCCGGCAGCAGGGTGCTGATGGGGTAGGGGTCGGGGCCGATCACCTCCACCTTGCGGCCGGAGACGATCAGGTCATTGGCAAATTCGCAGCCGATCAGTCCGGGACCGATGATGGCGACCCGTTTCGCCCGTTCGACCCGGGCGCGAAAAAACCGGTACTCCTCCAGGTCGTTGACCGACAGTATCGCGTCGGCGCCGTCTCCCTTGAACGGCAGACGGATCGGTCGTGCCCCGGTGGCCAGCACCAGCCGCCCGTAGGGGATGTTCCCCTGGTTGGTGACCAGCTGCCGGTTGGCGCTGTCGATGGAGAGCACCCGGGTGTGGGTGTGGATCACCGCGTTCAGCCGTTCCGCCATGGTGGCGGCATCGGCGGAGACGATCTGGTCGGGTTGCTTGCCCTGGATCAGGGCGTTGGAGAGGGCCGGTTTCGGATAGGCCTCGCCGCTGTCGGCCGTGACCAGAACCAGCGGCACCTCGGCATCGCTCTTGCGGATCTCGCGCGCCAGGTTGTAACCGGCCATGCCGGTGCCGATGATTACGATGGACATATCATTCACCTTCGGTTTGTTGTTAGTTACTGCTTGACCTTCCGTCCGTAATCCCGGCAGTTCTGGTGTCGCCAGGGCGTTTGATGAGGTAGTCCGGAGTCACCACCGCAATCTGTTGCGGCGGCGTCAACCGGAGTCGTGATTCCGTAATCAGATCTCCACCATCTCGAAGTCCGACTTGGATGAGCCGCAGTCGGGGCACTCCCAGTCGTCGGGGATATCATCCCAGCGGGTGCCGGGCGCAATGCCCTCCTCGGGCAGCCCCTTGGCTTCATCGTAGATAAAGTCGCAGACAATGCATCGATACTTTTTCATGCTCAATTCCTTCCGGTAAAAAATTCATTCAAGTTTGTTGTTATCTCAACCACCGACCCGGCTCAGGGCGTCCCGGTAGTGGTTGGCGTGCCGCTCCTCGATCTTGGCCAGGGCGTTGAAGCGCTTGGCCGCGGTCTCCAGCAGCCTGGAGAAACGCTCGGCGTGCTCGGCCGATTCGGCGATCTGCTCGTCCATCTCCCGCACCGCGGCATGCTCCTTCTCCTCCAGGGCGGTGTGACGGAAGGCCGGGTACATCTCCGTATACTCGTAGGTTTCGCCTTCGATCGCCAGTTCCAGCATCTTCTCTACGGTTAATGACGCCTTGGGGTAGAGCAGATCCAGGTGCCCGAAGGCGTGGGCGGTCTCCTGCTCGGCGGTCTTCTCGAACACCTCGGCCACCTCATCGGCGCCCATCTGGCGGCACAGGCGGGCGAAGTAGAGGTACTTGCGGTTGGCCATGGATTCGCCGGCAAAGGCGGCCTCAAGGTTTTTGACGGTTTGTGAAACATTCTGTTCGGTCATGATCTTCTCCAGCGATTGAATTCGATGGAGGCAGGTTACCGAATGGTGTAAATTCGTTCCAATTGAATTAAAAGTAAAATTTAATAGAGAAAATCAATTTATGAATCTACCGACACTACGCCAGCTCCATTACCTGGTCACCGTGGTGGAGCTGTGCCACTTCGGGCAGGCGGCGGAGCGCTGTTTCGTCACCCAGTCGACCCTGAGCACCGCCATCCAGGAGCTGGAATCGCTGCTCGGCGTACAGCTGCTGGAGCGTACCAAGCGCAAGGTGATTCCCACCCAGCTGGGGATGGAACTGGCGGACAAGGCGCGGCAGATCATCAGCCTGACCGAATCCCTGGTGCTGGATGCCCAGGTCGACCGCCAGCCGCTGAGCGGCGAGTTGCGTCTGGGGGTGATCCCCACCATCAGTCCGTTCCTGCTGCCCAGGGTGCTGCCGGGGGTGCGCGGCGGCTTCCCGGAGCTGGAGCTCTATCTGCTGGAGGATCAGACCCAGAACCTGCTGGGGCGACTGGCCGCCGGGGAACTGGATTGCGCCATCCTGGCCCTGCCGTTCGACCTGGGCGGGCTGGAATACCGGGTGTTCTGGCAGGAGAATTTTCTGGTGGCATTTCCTGCCGAGCACCCGTTGAGCCGGGGCGGCCCCATCGCCTCGCAGAAACTGCCCGGCAATGAACTGCTGCTGCTGGAGAAGGGGCACTGCCTGCGCGATCACGCCCTGGCCGTCTGTCATATGAAGGCGATGGCCAAGCGCGCCACCTTCCAGGGCACCAGCCTCTACACCCTGGTGCAGATGGTGGCCGGTGGGCAGGGGATCACCTTCCTGCCGGAGATGGCGGTGGATACGGATTTCCTGGCGCAGAACCCGATCGCCGTGCGTCCCCTGGCCGAAAAGGGACCGCATCGCGAGATCTGCCTGGTGTGGCGCGCCTCCTATCATCGCAAGGCGGATCTGGCCCTGCTGGCGGAGCGCATGCATGGGCTGCTGGCCGCTGCTTGCCGTCCGCCGGACGCGGGCTGAGCGGGCCTGACAACGGGGGCGGCGTCAGAAGCTCAGGACCAGCGCGACCGCCCCTATCCGAACCACGGATCCACACGGATGGACACAGATCAGTTCACCTTCCAGCCGGGCACGGGCATGTCCCTCGCACAGGCCAAACGCCTGTGGAGTAACCCCCCTATCAAAAATCCGTGTCTATCCGTGTCCATCCGTGGTACTTCCTCAGTCATAGGGCGCACCGTGGGCGCTGGCGGCGGGCACGGCCCGCCCTATGGGTGGTGTCGATGCAACGTGGGAACAGCGCGACTGCCGCTATTCGAACCACGGATCCACACGGATGGACACAGATGGGTTCAAGCTCCAGCTGGGCACAGGCATGTCCCTCGCACAGGCCAAACGACTGTGGAGTAACCCCCTATCAAAAATCCGTGTGTATCCGTGTCCATCCGTGGTATTTCCGCAGTCATAGGGCGCCCCAGGGGCGCCGGCGAAACAACTCATCTCCTGCCATAACCTATACATGCAATATATTGCATGATAAAAAACGTGACAAATGTCATTTATTACCATATCCTTAGCCAAACGGTAGGAAATATAGTGCCTATTACCATGAGCAACGACGGGGATATCGATGATCAGTTTTCACACCAATCCAGCGGTATACCAGCATTGGCAGCTGGCTTTTGAGGGGCCGGTTGCCCGGCTGAGGATGAATGTCAAGGAGGACGGTGGGCTGGTGCCGGGCTATGACCTGAAGCTCAACTCCTATGATTTGGGGGTGGATATCGAGCTGTATGACGCGGTCCAGCGTCTGCGCTTCGAACATCCCGAGGTGAAGACGGTGATCCTGGAATCGGCCAAGGAGCGGGTGTTTTGCGCCGGGGCCAATATCCGCATGCTCGGCAGCTCCAGCCATGTGCACAAGGTCAACTTCTGCAAGTTCACCAACGAGACCCGCAACAGCATCGAGGATGCCAGCGAGTTCTCCGGTCAACGCTATCTCTGTGCCATTACCGGCACCGCGGCAGGCGGCGGTTACGAACTGGCCCTGGCGGCCGACCACATCATGCTGATTGACGACGGCAACGCCGCGGTGTCGCTGCCCGAGGTGCCGCTGCTGGCGGTGCTGCCGGGGACCGGCGGCCTGACCCGGCTGGTGGACAAGCGCAAGATGCGCCGCGATCTGGCGGACGTCTTCTGCACCATCGAGGAGGGGGTAAAAGGACAGCGCGCGGTCGACTGGCGGCTGGTGGATGAGGTGGTGGTCTCCTCGAAGTTCCAGGAGGCCGTAGCAGAGCGGGCCCGGGAGATGGCCGGCGGCTCCGACCGGCCGGATAGCGAGCCCGGCATCGCACTGGCGCCGCTGAGGATCGGCGGAGATGAGACCCAGCTGCACTATAGCCATCTGGAGCTGACCGTGGACCGGCAGTCGCGGGTCGCCACCCTGATCCTGAAGGGGCCGGATGGGACGCCGCCCGCGGACCTGGCCGAGGCCAAGCGGCAGGGTTGCCACTTCTGGCCCCTGGCCCTGATGCGGGAGCTGGACAATGCCCTGCTGCACCTGCGTACCAACGAGCCGGAGACCGGCACCCTGATCTTCAAGACCCAGGGGGATGCCGCGCGGGTGGCCGCCTACGAGGCGTTCCTGCAGCAGCACCGGGACGACTGGTTCATCCGCGAGGTGATGCTCTACCTGAAGCGCACGCTGAAGCGTATCGACTACACCGCCCGCAGCACCTTCGCCTTCGTCGAACCGGGCAGCTGTTTCAGCGGTTTCCTGGCCGAGATCCTGTTCGCCGTCGACCGCAGCTACATGCTGGAGGGAGCGTTCGAGGGCGACGCGCGACCGGCGCCGGAGATCCGCCTCTCCGCATTCAACTTCGGTCCCCTGCCCATGGGCAACGGGCTGTCACGCCTGGAGACCCGCTTCCTGGGCGAGCCGGAGAGCCTGGTGCAGGCGAAATCGCTGGTTGGCGAGTCGCTGGCGGCGCAGGCCGCCGCCACGGCCGGGCTGGTCACCTTCGCCCTGGATGACATCGACTGGCAAGACGATATCCGCTTCCTGCTGGAGGAGCGCGCCAGCTACTCGCCGGATGCGCTGACCGGGATGGAGGCCAACCTGCGCTTCGCCGGACCGGAGACCATGGAGACCAAGATATTCGGCCGCCTGAGTGCCTGGCAGAACTGGATATTCCAGCGGCCCAACGCGGTCGGCGAACAGGGTGCGCTGAAGTGTTTCGGCAGCGGCGAACGTCCACATTATGATCACAAAAGGGTGTAACACAATGAGCGAACAGACCACGGAAATGACCCCGACCATCGAAGTCAACTACGCGGACAAGATCCCCAACAATGTCAACCTGTCGGAGGATCGCCGCCTGCAGCGCGCCATGGAGAAGTGGCAGCCTGAGTTCATTGACTGGTGGAAGAGCATGGGACCGGAGGGCTTCCAGGAGGCGGAGGTGTATCTGCGTACCGCGGTCGGCGCCGATCCCAAGGGTTGGGCGGTGTTTGACTACGTGAAGATGCCGGAGTATCGCTGGGGTATCCTGCTGGCGTCGAAGGAGGAGGGACGGGTGATCCCGTTCGGCAAGCACAAGGGCGAGCCGGCCTGGCAGGAGGTGCCGGGCGAGTACCGCGCCATGCTCAAGCGGCTGATCGTGATTCAGGGAGATACCGAGCCGGCCTCGGTGGAGCAGCAGCGCTACCTGGGCAAGACCTGTCCGTCGCTCTACGACCTGCGCAACCTGTTCCAGGTCAACGTGGAAGAGGGGCGCCACCTCTGGGCCATGGCCTACCTGCTGCAGAAGTATTTTGGTAAAGATGGCCGCGAGGAGGCCGAAGCGCTGCTCAACCGCCGCTCCGGCGATGAGGACAAGCCGCGCATCCTCGGTGCCTTCAACGAAAAGACCCCGGACTGGCTGTCGTTCTTTATGTTCACCTTCTTCACCGACCGGGACGGCAAGATGCAGCTGGAGTCCCTGGCCCAGTCCGGCTTCGATCCGCTGGCCCGCACCTGCCGCTTCATGCTCACCGAAGAGGCGCACCACATGTTCGTCGGTGAGTCCGGCGTGTCGCGGGTGATCCGCAAGACCCTGGAAAAGATGCAGGAGGCCGGCATCAGCGATCCCAACGAGGTGGAGGCGGTGCGCGCCCTCGGCGTGGTGGATCTGCCGACCCTGCAGCGCAAGGTCAACTTCCATTTCTCGGTCACCCTGGACCTGTTCGGTGCCGAGGTCTCCACCAACGCCGCCAACGCCTTCAACGCCGGTATCAAGGGGCGCTACCGCGAAGACCGTCTGGAAGATAACCACCAGTTGCTTAATGACACCTACCCGGTATTGCGCCATCTGGATGGTGAGCTGAAAGAGGTTGAGGAACCGGCCCTGAATGCTATCAATGCGCGTCTCCTGGACGACTACATCGCCGATGCCACCGCCGGGGTCAAACGCTGGAACAAACTGTTTCAGGGCAGCGGCGTGGATTTCGAGATCACGGCACCACACAAGGCGTTCAACCGCCGGGTGGGTGAGTTCTGCGAAGTGCATGTGGACCCGCGGGGCAACCTGGTCAGCGCCGAAACATGGCAGGCGCGGCGGGACGAATGGCTGCCCACCCAAGCTGACGAGGATTATCTGCTGAGCCTGATGAAACCGGTGACCGAGAAAGGCCAGTACGCCGACTGGATCGCCCCGCCCAAGCAGGGCATCGACAAGAAACCGGGCGATTTCGAATACGTCGCCCTGAACTGACGCAACCCGAAAGATACACTCCCCAATTGGGCAGCCTCGCGGCTGCCCTTTTTTGTCCAGGGGTAATTACTCACGGGGTGATAGGCCTGCCTTGCCGGCGACGTGAATGGATTCACTAATGCCGCGGGGGCCAGGGATGGTGGTGTGTGCTGTGTTCTCGGGCAACCACGGGGGGTTGCCCCTACGGGGCTACTTCGACAAATCGATATTCCGGCCGCTCTCCAGGATCTCCGCCGTGCGCACATTGAGATAGTCATAGAAACTGTTCGGGTACTGCTCGTAGTGCCGCTCGCCCACGTAGCGCAGCATCTCCTGGAAATGGTAGCTGTAGAGCAGGCCATCGATACGGCTGATCTCCTTGCCCCGATCGAACAGCACGATCCCGGGCCGGTAAGTCAGTCCCAGCTGTTCGGCGAAGGCCCGGGGTGTGGTCGGGTTTCCCGTCGGGTCGACGATCGGGTCATCGGCGTTGGCGTTCAGCCGCACCAGGGTGAAGTTCTCCAGGATCTTCAGGGTCTTCGGGTCTCGCAGATGGCCATCATGCAGGTCGTCGCAGGCATCGCAACTGCTGTCCTCGAACAGCACCGCCAACGGCCGCTCGGCCACCGATTGCAGGTCGCTGATCTGCCGCAGCATCGGGTGATCACGGAAGCGGTAGACCGGCGCACTCTGCTGCTGCTCGATAAAGCGGCTGAGAGTGGTGTTCAAATACGCTTGCTGTTGCACAAAGTCCAGGGCATGCTTGAAGGCGGGCACCGAGCGGTAGCCGTTCAGCCGCAGAACGGTCTGGTTCTCTTTGTTGAGAAACAGGATGGTGGGGGTGTAGCGCACCTTCAGCAGGCGTGCCAGCTCCTTCTCGGTAACGCTGGTTTCGGTATCGAAGGCGACCTCCCGGTCGCCCCTGATGTTGATTTCGATAACGTCGAAATTCTCCCGGATGAAGGGGGTGTAGGGGGCGTTGGCGAAATTCTCGTCGGCCATTCGTGCGCAGTAGGGACATTCGTTCAGGTACATGAACAGGATTACGTGCCTGCCCGCCGCGGCGGCCTCGTCCACGTCGCTGGCAACATCCAGAAAACTGTTCTTGAACCAGTCGGGGTGTTGGATCTGGGCACCGCCGGTCAGTTGGCCGGTTTGGGCGGCGGCGGTTTGCAGGTTGAGCAGCGCACAGCAGACGAGTCCGATAATGCCGAATAGTCGGTTGCGCATGGGTTATCCTCCCTTGAGTGATTTTCGGCCGGTATCCGGCTCGTATTGTCGATGGCGTTTGGCTATTCAGCCAAGTACACAACACAAGTTTCGGAGTTCGCAGTATTCGTAGGGTGGATAGGCATCAGCGCATCCACCATGAATCGGATGGCGGTGGATGCGCAAGCTTATTCCATCCTCGGGTCCGTAAACGGTACATCCTTGTACCACTCCTCACCCTACGAATTCAGCGATTTTGGTGTTGTGAAATGAACTCCGAAACTTGAGTACACAAGAATCACATCGGTCATGCCACCTTGTGTTTCCATCCTTCATCGAACGGCTGACTATAGCGTATGTGATAGATTAGTCATTATTAGCCAGCATCCGGTGCTTGTCTATCGGTCGCCGAGCAACAGTAGCAGGGTTACGAGGTTGGCGATCACCAGTAGCGCGGCGAGGGCCTTCCAGAACGCCAGCGGGTGGCGCTCCAGCAGCGGCTTGGGCGTCTCGCTGATCAGTTGCGGATTCGGCCGGGTCATGTCCTGCAGGAACTCGGAGAGCACTTCGTAGCGTTTTTCCGGCAACGGATGGGTCGCCTTGCGCAGGGCGCCGTCGATCCAGGCGGGGATGGCGGGGTTATGTTCCCGGGCGGAGCGATAACGCAGTTTGCGGGCCGGCAGCGGCTGCTCGTGGTCGCCATAGGGCAGGGTGCCGGTAAGCATCTCGTAGGCGATGACGCCGAGCGAGAAGATATCGGAGCGGGGGCTGCCCGGGCTGCCCTCCAGATACTCGGGGGCGGTGTAGTTGAGGGTACCCAGCGGCACCTCGGGTGGGTTGTTATTCAGCTCCTGCACCCCGGCGATCCGGGTCGAACCGAAATCGATGATCTTCAGCACGCCGTTCTTGTTGATCAGGATATTGTCCGGCTTCAGATCCTGATGCACCATCTCCATGCGGTGGAAGGCGCGCAGGCCGCTGACGATCTGGCTCAGGCAGTCGCGCATCTTTTCCAGGTCCATCTGGCCCAGGTCATCCAGGCGCTGGCGCAGGGTCTGTCCCTCCAGGTATTCGGTGATGTGATAGAGGAAGCGCCGGCGTCCCGGCGGGTGCACCTTGAGCACATGGGGATTGTTGAGGCGGCGGCCGATCCACTCCTCGTTGAGAAAGCCGTTGAGAAATTCCGGATCGTCGCTGAAGTTGACCGACGGGGTCTTCAACGCCACCTGTTCGCCGGTCTCGCCGTTGATTGCCAGGTAGACTTCGCTGCGTTTGCTGGCGTGAATCTCGCGCACAATCTCAAAGCCGTCGATGTTCATGCCGGGCAACAGATTGGGCGGAAACGGCAGTTCCGCCACCCGCCGCAGGATGTCGTCCGGCTGCTCGTCGGGCAGTGAGATCACCCGCAGCAGCTGGCAGGTGGCGTTGTCGCCACTGCCCTGCTCCAGGGCGCTGGTGGTGATCGCCTTGGCCGCCTGCTGCAGATTGCCCCGGTGTTCCCGCAGCAGCTTCTGCAACTGCCGGTCGGTGAGAAAATCGTGTACCCCGTCGGTGGAGAACAGCAGCAGGTCGCCGGGGTTGAGGGCGATGGAGCGGTAGTCGATCTCCAGATGACTGTCGATGCCCATGGCGCGGGAGAGCAGGTCCTGGTCCTTGGAGACCCAGACCCGGTGGTCCTTGGTCAGCTGTTCCAGGCGTTGCTCGCGATAGAGATAGATGCGGCTGTCGCCGACATGGAACAGATGGGCGGTGGTGGAGCGGACCACCGCCGCGCTGAGGGTGGTGACCATTCCCCTGGGGGAGTCGTAGCGGCTCTGGCCCTGGCCACACAGCCAGGTGTTCAGAGCGCTGAGGATCTTGCTGGCGGAGGTCTTGACGCTCCAGGATTCGGGGGTGCTGAAGTAGTCGTTGAGAAAACCGGTGACACAGATCTGGCTCGCCTCGTGGCCCCCCTCGCTGCTGCTCATGCCGTCGGCGATGACCGCCGCCACGCCCTTGCTGAGCAGCAGGTCGTCCGCCGGGATGCGGGCGTCCGCCGCATCCGCGTTCAGCGACTTGGCGCCGGTCTCGGTGCAGCAGGCGTAATCGATTTCAAGTGTGCTCGGCATCGGGACTCCTGAGCTTCATCAATCGGGGCTGCGATTCGCCACCGCGGTGGTGCGCGCCCGATCCGACCACCATCGCGGATCGGATCGGATCGGATCGGGCGCGGCCGGGTGGTCAGCCGACGTCGATCATCTGCACCGTGCCGTCCGGCATCACCTCGGCGGTCTGACCTTCCGGCTCGTCCAGGAACTGTACCGCCGCCAGCGTGATCACCGCGGCACCGGCAATCACCAGGAAGAACAGCTGCGGCGTGACGAACGAGAACACCGTCAGGAACAGTACCGCCCCTACATTACCATAGGCGCCCGCCATCCCGGCCACCTGACCGGTCATGCGCCGCTTGACCAGCGGCACGATGGCGAACACCGCGCCCTCGCCCGCCTGCACGAAGAACGAGCAGGCCATGGTGGCGAGTACCGCCAGGGTGATGGGCCATGCGGAGGTGATGCTGCTCAGCACCAGATAGCCGACCGCCAGTCCGCCGATCAGGAAGGTCAGGGATTTTTTGCGCCCGAACCGGTCGCTGAACAGACCGCCGATGGGCCGGGCCAGCAGGTTCATGAAGGCGAAACCGGAGGCGAGCAGCCCGGCCTGTACCAGGGAGAGATCGAAGGTCTCCTTGAAGAATAGCGGCAGCATGGAGACCACGGCCAGCTCGGAACCGAAGGTGACCAGATAGGCCACATCCAAAATCGCCACCTGTTTGAACTTGTAGCGGTGGAGCTCGGGCACGGCCGCCTTGAACACATGACTGTTGATGCGCCACACCTGTGAGGTCTGGTAGAGATAAAGCAGCACCAGCCCGGCATAGATGAGATAGCTGACCGTGTCGTTCAGCAGGCCGAGATTGGCCGGGCTCAGTTTCCAGGCCAGTAGCGCCAGCGCGGCATACATCGGGATGTTCATCAGCAGGTAGAAGAAGAAGTCACCCTGGCTGGTGACTTCCATGGCGCCGGTTTTCTTCGGTTTGAAATAGGTCGAACCCTTGGGTGTGTTGCGCACCAGTTTGTAGTAGATGAACGAGTAGACCAGGGTGATGACGCCGGTGCTGGCAATGGCATAGCGCCAGCCTTCATCGCCACCGTACAGCAGGGCGATGGTGGGCAGCGCCAGGGCCGCGGCCGCCGAGCCGAAATTGCCCCAGCCGCCGTAGATCCCTTCGGCCAGCCCCACCTGGCGGGCGGGGAACCACTCGCCGATCATGCGGATGCCGATGACAAAGCCGGCGCCGACAAAACCCAACAGAAAGCGGCTGATCGCCAGGGTCACGAACGAGTCGGCCATGGCAAAGGCGAAACAGATAAAGCTGGAGATGAACAGCAGGGCGGAGTAGACGATGCGCGGTCCCAACTTATCCACCAGCATGCCGATAATGATGCGTGCCGGGATGGTCAGGGCGACGTTCAGAATCAGCAGCGCCTTCACCTCCTGGGCGGTGAGCCCCAGGGTCTGCTGGATCGACGCCAGCAACGGGGCGTGATTGAACCAGACCATAAAGGAGAGGAAAAAGGCGAACCAGGTGAGATGCAATGTGCGGACCTTACCGTTGAAGGAAAAGAGGTTTAACTTGCTTTCTGACATCGGGATGCTCCAGGGATTAACAGTGTTGGCCTGCCTAAAGCATTGCCCGTGCCAAATCTATAAGTGATTGAATATGAATGTAAAAACTAAAAATCTTTGAGATGGGTCAACGATTCGCGCACTCGGAGAGTGCATGTAAAAATTCCCTTGCCCGGTTTCAGGTCAATTCCGCCCCTGCCGCTTTTGCCTGCCATATTTCAGTGCACACAACCCGATTGCGGCACCAGATTGAATCATCTCCAGCAGGAAGAAAGTCCCGCCTTTGCCGGTAAAACGGCGTCGTTAACGCACTTGCCGCAAGTTGGCATAGCGGTTGCAAACAGGTGACCAAGGATTTGACGGTTGATCCAACCGATGCGTTAAGAGGCAAAACATGAAAGAACGATTGGTATTGATAGGAAACGGCATGGCGGGCGTGCGCACCCTGGAGGAGCTGCTCAAGCTGGAGCCGGACAAATACGAGATTACGGTGTTCGGTTCCGAGCCTCACCCGAACTACAACCGGATTCTGCTCTCGCCGGTGCTGGCGGGAGAGAAGAAGTTTGATGAGATCGTCCTGAACAAACGCGAGTGGTACCAGCAGCACGACATCACCCTGCATGCCGGTTCGCCGGTGGTGGAGATCAACCGGGTCAAGCGCAAGGTGATCGCGGCCGATGGCACGGAGGCCGCGTATGACCGGCTGCTGCTGGCCACCGGTTCCTCTCCTTTTATAATTCCCGTCCCGGGTGCGAACCTGGAAGGCGTCATCAGCTTCCGCGATATCCATGATGTGGAGCAGATGCTGGCGGCATCGCGCCAGTACAAACGCGCCGTGGTCATCGGCGGCGGCCTGCTCGGACTAGAGGCCGCCAATGGCCTGATCAAGCAGGGTATGGAGGTCTCGGTGGTCCATCTCATGGAGACCCTGATGGAACGCCAGCTCGATGCCGCGGCCGGCGCCATGCTCAAGCGTTCGCTGGAAGAGAACGGTATGCACTTCCTGATGGGCGCGCAGACCGATGCGATCCTGGGCGAGGAGCGGGTCACCGGCGTGCGCTTCAAGGATGGCTCCGAGGTCAAGGCCGACCTGGTGGTGATGGCGGTGGGCATCCGTCCCAACATCGAACTGGCCAAACAGGCCGGTCTCTATTGCGAGCGCGGCGTGGTGGTCAATGACACCATGCAGACCTACGATCCGCGCATCTATGCCCTGGGCGAATGCGTGCAGCACCGTGACACCTGCTACGGCCTGGTGGCACCGCTGTTCGAACAGGCCAAGGTGTGTGCCAACCACCTGGCCGAGCTGGGTTATGGGCGCTATGAAGGCTCGGTCACCTCCACCAAGCTCAAGGTGACCGGTATCGAGCTGTTCTCGGCGGGCGATTTTCACGGCGACGAGCAGACCGAAGAGATCGTATTCCAGGATCAGGCTGGCGGCACCTACAAGAAACTGGTGATCAAGGACAACCGCATCAGCGGCGCGGTGCTCTACGGCAACACCGTGGATGGCGCCTGGTACTTCCAGCTGATGCGCGAGGGTACCGACATCTCCGACATGCGCGAGAGCCTGCTGTTCGGCGAGGCGGCGCATCTCGGCAGCTCCGGTCACGGCGGCCAGTCCAAGGCCTCGGCCATGGGCGACGAGGCCCAGGTGTGCGACTGCAACGGCGTCTGCAAGGGCGATATCGTCAAGGCAATCACCAGCGAAGGACTGTTCACCGTGGACGACGTCAAGGCCCATACCAAGGCCGGCGCCTCCTGCGGATCCTGCATCGGCCTGGTGGAACAGATCCTTGCCAACACCCTTGGCGGCGACTATTCGGCGCCGGAGGCCAAGCCGATCTGCGCCTGTACCGACTTCACCCACGATCAGGTGCGTTCCACCATCCGCGAGTATGAACTGACCGACAAGCAGGCGGTGTTCGACAAGATGGATTGGCGTACCCCGGACGGTTGTCACGTCTGTCGCCCGGCCATCAACTACTACCTGATCTCCGCCTGGCCGGGCAAGGCCGAGGATGACGCCCAGTCCCGTTTTGTCAATGAGCGGGTGCACGGCAATATCCAGAAGGATGGCACCTTCTCCGTCATTCCCCGTATCCTCGGCGGACGCACCACGCCCGATGAATTGCGTGCCATCGCCGACGCGGCGGATAAATTCAACGTCGGCGAAGTCAATCTGACCGGCGGCCAGCGTATCAACATGCTGGGGGTGAAGAAGGAGGACCTGCCGGCCATGTGGGCCTTCCTCACCGAACGCGGCCTGCTCTCCGGACACGCCTACGGCAAGGCGCTGCGCACGGTCAAGACCTGCGTCGGTTCCACCTGGTGCCGTTTCGGTACCCAGGACTCCACCGGCCTCGGTATCAAGCTGGAGGAGATGACCTGGGCCTCCTGGATGCCGCATAAATTCAAGATGGCGGTCTCCGGTTGTCCGCGCAACTGCGCCGAGGCCACCATCAAGGATTTCGGCGTGGTCTGTGTCGACTCCGGTTACGAGCTGCATATCGGCGGCAACGGCGGCGTCAAGGTACGCGCCACCGATGTCCTCTGCCGTGTCACCACCGAGGAAGAAGTGATGGAGCACTGCGCCGCCTTCATCCAGCTCTACCGGGAAGAGGCGCGCTACCTGGAGCGCACCGCGCCCTGGATCGAACGGGTCGGGCTCTCCTATATCAAAAAACGTATTGTTGAAGATGTACCCGGCAGAAAGGCGCTGTACGCCCGCTTCCTGGAATCCCAGGAAGTGGCCCAGCACGATCCCTGGACCGCGCGCGCCAAGGGAGCCGAGGCCCATGAGTTCACCCCGATAAAACAGATAGGAGAGTGACATGTCCGCAGTCATGAGTGAAAAGTGGGTGGAGATCGGCAACCTGGACGAGATACCCAAACTGGGTTCCCGCGTGGTCCGCACCGCATCGGACGAGATCGCCATCTTCCGCGCGGCGGATGACCGCGTGTTCGCCCTCTCCAACCGCTGCCCGCACAAACAGGGTCCCCTCTCGGAGGGTATCCTGCACGGCCACCGCGTCACCTGCCCGCTGCACAACTGGGTCATTGAACTGGAAAACGGCGAGGCGGTCGCCCCCGATGTGGGCTGTGCCAAGAGTTATCCGGTACGCCTGGAAGGAGAGATGATCCTGTTGGCTATCTGATGCCTCAAGCCGGGAAGGCGGTTGGGTTAGCCGTCTGCTACCACCGTTGAAGAATGGCGCAGGGAAGCGCCATTTATGGATCTGGGAAGGATCAATCACAGATGAATTACAGCATGCCACCTCACCAGGCTTAGTCATAATACGGGCCTGAGGGACGCCCAGCCCGCCATCACCCCATCAACTAGCTCCCCTCATCAAAGCCATCCGCCCCAGGATGACTTGATGATCCAAAACGTATCCTGAATGTCTCCTTGCCTGTCGAGGTGAAATTATTTCACCTGCTGGCGTTTGTCTGGTAACCTGCTGAGAATGTAAGGAATATCTGCTTGGCTGGATGCTGAATACCAATCAGCATCCCGGCCAGGGCAACCAGCTCTGGGCGGATGGCACAATGCCTGATACGAATAAGTTGAGTATTACAAATAATGCGCGAGCAACATTTTTCTGGAAAATGCGTGAGGCGCGTGATCTGCGGTTTCTTTTTTTAAGAAGGATGATATATGAAATACGCACCATTCTTGCTCATGCTTTTCCTTATTACGCCCGCTGTTTACGCAGATATATCTGAGTGTGATATGGCGACATTCCCTGATTTCTGGGCTGACGCTCAAGATAGGGTAGATGTCCTTAAATTAAAGCTGTCTCAAGCTGAAAGGAAGAACCCTTTTAGTGAATCATCAACATCATCATTTCAAGATTCCCTAAAACTTTGCGAAGACAAACATTCGTCAATCTGGGGCGGCTCACAAGCTTCGGGCAGTGCAGGCGTCGTTCCACTAATGATGTGCCAAGCTAAGCTTATTTGTTCTCGCATTTCCATCATAGAGGCTGAGTGGTGACGAAACTTAACGAACAACTCAATGCAACGGGCTAAAAAACCGAAGCGGGTTTTTAGCCGCTGATTTCCGGCGTTGGGCGACAGGAGCATCGTTCTATGCAGACTATATTTGATAGTTGGCAAAACAAACCAAAGTATCTCGCCATGCGACTACTTTCCGTTATTCTCTCTGTAGCACTGACAGGGTGTGCCTCGGTAGATCGAGGCATGATGGCCGTCAGCGATGGCATTTCTTCTCGTGATCCCGTTACCGGCCAACGTCAAATCAATCTCGTCTCTGAAGAGCAGGAGATTCGCCAAGCGGAGGAAGCGATGCAACAAATCTTGTCCGAAGCAAAACAGAAAGGAATCAAAACCGATGGCGATACCCCGCACTATGAAAAAGTCACCCGGGTATTTAATCGCCTTAAGGAGGTGGTGCAAAGGAAGCAACTTCCTTGGGAAATTTATGTCTTGGATTCGCCAAAATGGAATGCTTTCACAATCGGGGGAGGAAAAGTATTCGTACTTTCTGGCATTTTTCAAGGAGAAATTGGCCTCAAAGATGACAGCGAATTAGCTGCTGTCCTGGCTCATGAAATGGCTCACGTTGCCGCACGCCACGCAAGCGAGAGAGGCGGCAAGTTGGCGATAGCAAAACTTGCAGATAAGGGGCTGAGAAAAGAGAAAGGATTTGACGCCAGCTTCACCACAAACCAGGAGGCCGAGGCAGATAAATATTCAGCCCTATATATGGCCCTGGCGGGTTACAACCCTTCGGTGAGCGTCATCGTGTGGAAGCGGATGCATCAAGCAAGTGGCAGCTACACGGGAGACATGCTCTTCGATCATCCATTAAACGATGATCGTGCCAAGAGCATGGTGAAATACGCCTCGGCGGTGCAGCAATACCTAGTCCCTGGTGAAATCAACCCAGAGCATGAAAAGCTCCTGATAAATAACGCGCTGTATTCTTACAGCAAACCATCAACGGCTAAAGCCGGAGAGGGTGGCGGCTTTGCTGCATTGCTTGAAACAGTTGCGAACTCCTATGTAGAGGCAACAGAGGCGAAAACAGAACAGCTTAAACGCCAGACTAAAAAACTGGAACAAGAGCGACAAGCAGCCCAAAGACTTCAATTCGGAAGATTGCAGATCGCTAACGCAAACGGCGGTGGGCGTGGATTGTTTGGAGTTGCAGTAAATACCACTGGCAGACAAATTACCCAAGCTGTTGTCGCCCTGGAATATTTGAATGGTCAGACCGTATTGGTGAGAGATGAGATGCAATGGGCTGGCATGCAACCATACGAACAAAAGGAATTCGGCATCCCATTAAAGCAGATTCGGTACGGATCCGTTTCCATTCGCCCCGTATATGTTCAATTACTTTGAAAAGGGGACACATTTATTTTTCCATTGCCTGAGAACCCAAAACCAGAAGACGTCACGCAAGATCAATGTTGCACTGGATACCACGCAGGGGCAAAAGGTAGTGAACGTCCCCCGCGAATGCCGCCACCCAATAACTTCATCAGAAGCTAGAGACGAGCAGGCCGGCACCGATCAGCAGTAGTCCGATGCCAGCCAGGTGACCGATAAGACGTCCGGGTGGCAGCAGCTTTTCGACCAGCACAAAGCCGGCAATCAGTGCCACCCACAGCAGGTTCATGACACCGGCGACGAATAGCAGCAGCATCAGGGCCCAGCAGCAGCCGACGCAATACAGACCGTGCTCGGCTCCCATGCGGAAGGCGCCCAGTGTGTCCGGGCGCCAGTGCATGAGGAAGAAATTTAACGGACTGCGGCACTTCTCCAGGCAGGCTTTCTTCACGGGAAGCCATTGGTAGATGCCTGCGACCATCAGCAGTATGGCGCTGAGCGCGATGCTGGATGATGTCAGCATCGGGCTCAGCAATCGTGCGCTTTCAAATGTAGCTTGCAGCAGTGCGGCGGTCAGGCTGAACAGTGCCCAGACCGTCAGGTAGCCGGAGCTGAACAGCCACGCCGCGGGCAGGGGAGCGGCCGCTTCCCGGTTCTTTGCCAGCCGGCTGAAGAGCAGGATCGCCGGCACGGCGCTGGGCAGCATCATGCCCACCATCATCACCGCCCACATGAGGAAGGTGAGTAACAGCGATTCCAGTCGCCAGGGCCCGGGTGCCATGGCCCCGTTGCCCATGTCGCCGGCGGGTGTGGACATCATGTCCATTTGACCGGCATCGATCCACAGGTAAAGCCACGCTAGCAGCACCAGTGCGAACAGGCTGGCAAGGATGGTCCAGCGATCGCGCCGGGTGACGGCTACCTGGCCCTGGCTGGACATGGTCCGTGGCCTGGTCGGTATCCGGATCAGGCAGCCCAGGAGAAGGGCGCGAAATGGCCGTTGCGCAGCCCGCTGCTGTCCTCCCAGTCGATACCGAAGGCATGGAAGCGGCTGTGGCTGGCTTTGGCCAAGGCGAGCCTGGATGAGACGGGATGGGCCACGTTGTCCAGGTACAGCGTATCGCCCTCCTTGACCGCGCTGGGTATGCCGCTGAGGGCCTGGTCAATCAGTTCCCCGGCGGTGACATGACGATCCATGCCTTCCATCTCGAAGCGTATCGGTCGTTTCTCGATGCCGGCGATCTCGCTGACCAGTGGGGCCAGGGCCGCCATCGGTCCCCCGGCCTCTCCCGAGGCGATCCCCGCGATGGCGTCGGTCTGGGCCTGGTCTGCATTCTCGTCAATGATGAGACCGACCTTGATATTGCCGTCGATCATCGGACCGGGAGAGTGGAGCAGCACAATGAACGCCAGGCCGTCCAGCGTTACGCCCGCCATCCGCCCCTGGTCGATCCGCATGGCGACGGCCGCCTTGCAGTCACCCTCGGTGGGCGGTGCCGTCAGGTTGGTACCAATGCAGGGGCAAATAAAATTGCAGTTGCAGGTTTCCATGTATTGCCCTTCGATCTGCCAGTTTGCCATGTCCGCTTCCTCTCTGCGTTGATTGTTGCCGATTCGAGTACGCCGTCGGTCGGTCTCCTCGCTTGCCACTTGCCTATCTACTGCCGGCCCTCCATCAGGCCGGCTGTCGTCGCGCACCCTGCTATCGCCAAGACGCAGAAAGTATAGTTCAGGCCGGAGCCGTCGGACCCGCGATTCAACCATGGGTCGCATGTGGTTTCACGTTCGCTTCGATTACGACTCGACCCACTTGCACTTGGGATCAATCCAACGTTCGTGCTCGCCCGATTCAATTTCGTTGAGGAGCCTCAGCGCCTGGGGATATTGATTGAGTACACTGACCGGCAGCGTGGCACCGATTCCCCGGTGTGACATGATCAGGAAGGGCGTGGTGGGGCTTCCGTACTGTGTGCAGTCTATGGAGATAAATGACAGCGGTGGCGTGGAGAGAGTAGCCAGAAGAATCAGGGTTTTCATGATTGCCTCTCATGCCGTTCGGGGGGTGTGACACCCTTCGCGGCCACGGTTATCAATCTTGTCGCATCGGCTGCGGCTGACGCGGCTTGTTCATTCCCCAGCAATCTTCAGATAAACAACGGTGCTTGCCGTTCTATAACCACCTGAACCCGACACGCTTCCACACGCTCGGTTGCGTGTGATTAACGGTCGGTTGTCTACGCCTCATGGGGGGCGGAAAGGCCTCCGTTATTCTGATTTTGTATTTTTATTGTTGGTTATTGGATCTCCGTTTGGTGAATACAGAACAGGGGAAAACCTCGCCCCATGTATTCAAATGTAGATTAGAAACGACTCATGCGCGAATCGCCCGGGAATACGGCGGGCATTCCGTTCTGTATTGGAGGGCCATGGCGGAAGGTCAGTTCACGCCCTGACGGTTGAGAAAGGGGCCGTAATGCTTGTCTGTTCCGTTGATGTGAGTGATCAACCAGCCCATGAGGTAGTGGGCCACATCCGCCAGGGCGGCATGCCCGCGGATTTCGTAATCCGCGACAAAGCGGTCCACCTCGGCAATCATCTCCTGGTGTTTTTCCTTGTGGCGCTCCAGGTCGGGATAGCCGTGCTCTTCCATCAGCTGTTCTTCACGCTGGAAGTGGTACTTGGTGTAGTCGATCAGCTCGTTTAATGCCCGGCGCTCAAACGCGTCGCTGGTGTGGTACTCGTACGCCGTCTGGAACTGGTTTAACAGATCGATGAGTTTTTTGTGGTCCTCATCAAGGGCAGCGACACCGACACTGTAAGCCTCCTTCCAGACCATTTGTCCGCGAGCGGTGATACGCCGGTAGAGCAGCGGAATGGCGATCAGCACCAGGATCAGGATCCAGGATACCGGATTGTCGATTCCAAACAGGAAGCTCAGGCCGATAGCCACGATCAACAGGCCGAGGATGCCCGCCAGTATCAATGCGCTTAGATTACTCTTCATATCGTATTACCCGGTTTGATGATTTGCGCGGTCTGCGTGCAGGGGTGGCGAATTTAAAATATATAGAAAACCGGACCTTACAGCATAAAAACAAACTGTTGTAATAAATAGTTTTTTGGCCCCTAAAAAATGGGGAGGTGCAGCGCCCCGGGGTGGACCGGCTACCTGCTGGTGACACGGTTCCTGCCGTCCCGCTTGGCCTGGTACAACGCCTGGTCGGCGCGTTGGACCACCTCCTCGATGCGCTTGTCCCGGGCGGTCAGGGCCGTCAGGCCAATGCTGGTGGTGACCTTTATTGGCACTCTCTGATACTCGAACAGGTACTGTTCGAGCGAGGCGCGAATGCGTTCCGCCACGGCGCCTGCCGCCGCCTGCGTGGTTTCCGGCAACAGAATACAGAACTCTTCGCCTCCCCAGCGGGCGAGGACATCGACAGCACGCATCTGCGCCTGAATAAGTTTCGAGACCGTCTTCAGGACGTAGTCCCCCGCATCGTGGCCAAATTCGTCATTGATCGTCTTGAAGTGATCCAGGTCCAGCATCAACAGCACACTGTGGCTCTGGTAGCGCTCCTTCCGCATCAGCTCCGAGTGGAAATATTCATGGAAGTAGTGGCGATTGACGAGGCCGGTCAGGAAGTCATGACTGGCCTGTTCCTGTAGCATCTTCTCCAGTTTTTTCGTCTCGCTGATATCGATCATGTAGCCAGACCAGATGGCCGGTGCATCGCCGACCGGAGGGTTACGTTTGGATGAAATACGGATCCACTTCTCCTCACCGGAAGCCAGTACCACCCGCACATCCATGGAGAACACCTCGGACTGCTTGTTGGACGTCTGGTCGGCCTTGCGGAATGCGAGCAGATCGTCCGGGTGGATCATGTCCCAGAATTTTCGCATGTCCCTGACGAAATCCCCGGGCGGGACCCCGAGCAACTCGAGCGAGTAGGCGCTGCAGTAGAGGCAGTGACTGGCGCCTTGCTGATCGATAACATAGTCGTACAGCATCGCCGGCACATTGCGGGTAAACCTGTCGAAGCGGTCTGCCTTCGCCTGCAGCTCCCGGATCGGGTCATCCGGTTGGGTGGAGTGTTTACTGGGACCTTTCTTCATCGGTGCCTGCAAGTTGTCCTGGTCGTGTATATGGGGTGGTTGATCGGGTATAACGCGGTAACCGCCGGCCCCTCGAAGATCGATAGTGCGGTCGGCTCCGTCTATCCTTGCCAAGACAAGGGCCATCGTAGCAAAACGTGACCGAATCCGATATGCGATACTCCCATTGGTGGGCTGCACCGGTCAGCTCTGCCTTGTCCGTTCCGTCTGCAACCAGGCGACGCTATGGTGGTCCTATACCCTGTCGGCCGATTTTTATCGGTATCTGAACTTCAACAGCAAGAAGATCCATGATGAGAATATCGACCAAGCCATTGAATGCCTATCCCTGGGTATTGCGACCTTTTTTCTGGAACCAGAAAAGAAAGTACGGGGAAGTCCTCAACCCCGGCCTGCTCTGGGCCAGGGTGCCCAGGTTGTTCGCCACCGTGCCCCTGCTCTACGGGGCGCTGGATCGCAAGGGCTCCCCGGTGGATCCAGCGCTTCGTTCCCTGGTGACGGTCCGGGTATCCCAGATCAACTGGTGTAACTTCTGTGTCGATATCAATTCGGCGACCCTGGCCCGACGCGCCGGCTCGTTTGACAAGGTGGTTGCACTCGAACAGTGGCGGGAGAGCGGGCTGTTCGATGCACGGGAGCGGGTGGTGCTTGAGTATGCCGAGGCGATGACCTGTTCGGACCGGCAGGTGAGCGATGAGTTGATGCAGCGGTTGAAGGGCTTTTTTGACGAGGATGGGATTGTCGAACTGACCGGCCTGATCGCGTTTCAGAATATGTCCAGCAAGTTCAACGCCGCCCTGGACGTCCCGGCCCAGGGTTTCTGCCGGATCCCCCAGGCACCGCCGGCGTCAGCCGGTCCCGGCGGTGCCTCGGGTCAGCCTTCGGATCAATCGGCGGCGAAGCAGTAGAAGTAACCGTTGCCGCCGGTCTTGGGCAGATCATCCTTGCCGCAGCCGCGAGTGGGATGGGCCGAGGTCCAGGAGGCGTTGCCACCGCCATGCCGGTCATGGTGCCCCACCTGGGCGCTGCCCTCGCCATTGCTGGTCCAGTTGTTGCATGTGTGATCGGTGTCGTCCGGGAAGTAGGCGGTGCCGTCATCCTGGGTCCCGGTCAGGATGTCATGCTCGTTGGGCTTGTCGTAACGGCCCTTGATCCGGTTGCCGTTCTCATCCAGCGCCGTCTCCAGGGTGATCTTGTTGTTGTACAGGTGCAGGTCGGTGAGATTGGCGCCGATCAGCATGCTGCGGGCGTTGTACCAGGGGCCGTTGCCGATTCGCTCCCGGGCAAAAATGCCGCGCTTGTCCTTCTCCTCGGTACTGAGATAGGCGCGCCACTCCCGCTCGCCGGCACCGGCGGCGCTGGCCAGCTTCTGGCAGTGGGCGTCGGCACCGGCCAGTCCGCCCAGATTGGCGCCATCACCCATACCCACGCTGGTGACGAAGAAACCCATCGGACGTTGTTCCGCAGACAGCGGGAAAGAACCGCAAAGGGCGCCAATTCCGAGCAGCAGTGCAATGGTTCTGTGTTGCATTGTTATCTCCTCCGTTGACTATTTTTCAAGACCCATCGGTCCGTCACACAGATTCAGTGTAGTAACGGATCTGTTCGTCCGCCATCAATGTCGTGTCCGGGGATATTGATTCATCCAATCGTTGCATTAATCATAACCCGATGATTTGTTTCACCCCGGTATCTGCCGGATGAAATAGACATGTTGCATGGTTGCCTGAAATGCACCGCTGGTGAAGTCCGGCATTGAACCCTGTAGGAGGCCCGCCCCCGGGCCGATATCGCGGCGGGGCGCCGCTCCACAGGTCGATTTTTGCAACGATCGGGTTCACATGCTGTCGCCCTGGCGGGCGCACCGCGGGCAGTATTGCCTCGGCTAGTGGGCGGGCACGGCGGCGAAGCCGTGGCGTTGCAAAAACGCCACCAATTCGTGTCCGTGGTGCTCGATCTGGTCGACCGAATCGTGTTCGGCCTCGTCGATTTCGAGCAGCGTGAGACGGGCCTCGGGACAACCCTGCACGATCGCCCTGGCGTCTTCCACGGGTACGGTGCTATCCGCTCGGCCATGCACCAGCAGAATGGGACAGGCGATGCGGCACACCGTGCTGATGGGCGCAATATCGGCGAAGCGGTGGCCTATGATCCACTGTACGTAACTCAGGACGAACCGCAGCAGTGGCCCGGGCAGGTGAAACCGCCGCAGGTAGCGCTGCATCATCCATTCAGGATGGGCGAAGGCGGACAGGCTGATGGCGGCATCAATATCGTTGCGCCGCGAGGCCGCCAACAGCACGGCACCCGCACCGACGGAGTGCCCCAGCAGCGCCAGCCGTTGGGTACGCCCGGGATGTTCGCGCCGCAGCCAATCGATGGCATGCTCCATATCTTCGGCAAAGCGGGGCAGGGAAGAGAAGGTGTCTGCGTCGCTGTTGCCATGATTACGCGCATCGAGCAACAGCACGTTTATTCCGGCCGCATGGAATGGTAACGCCAGGGGCAGCATCAACTCGGCGTTGCCGCCCCATCCATGCAGGATGATGATACTGCTGTCGGCTCCCGCGACCGGCAGTAGCCAGGCAAAGAGACGCTTTCCCGAAACCGTCGGAATAGGTACGGATTCATAGGCCAGACCGAGGTCCGCGGGTGTCCTCCGCTCGCGGATACGGGGTGCCCGAAAACCCAGGTGCAGGGCAGCCAGGAGCAGGCTGATCAGGAGCGCCAGGGTGATGGCGACAGCGGTTAGATAGGTCATTTGACAGTCATTCTTGTCCGCAACGAATAGTGACGTCGGGCCATCCAATCCCTGTGTCCCGGGGATGTGTACGATCGCACCGGGCGCGCCGCCGATTCTCATGTCTTAATATTTTGTGTGTGCAATATTAGAGTATCAGGATAAATTGTGGAGAGCCCCTTTTTATGCCCGCATAAGGATAAACCGGTGGACAAGGAGGTGAAAAATCAGCGAATACTAGGCGCAATCACGGTTCGGTTGCAGGTGAGACAGTTTAGCGGGTTGGCTATTATCCTATCCGGGGTTGTGTTGATCGCAGTACGCCACTGTCGGCAATGAATAATAATTAGGGTATTGATGTACCGGGCCTGGTTGCACTATTCGACTGATGTCGTGCCAAATCTTGGAGGATGAAGCTATGCAGGTTAAAGAGATAATGACCAAGTCCCCACGGACGGTAACATCTGAAACCGGTCTGCTGGAAGTGGTGTCGCTGATGTGCCTCTATCGCTACAGCGGTCTGCCGGTGATGGAGGGCGAGAAGATGGTCGGTTTTATTGCCGAGAAGGATGTGTTCCATCGCCTGTTTCCGACCCTGGAAGATATGATGGCCGATGGGTTGGGTGCCGGGGATTACTCCGGGATGATGGACAAGTACAAGGATGTGGTGAACCTCAAGGTGGCCGATCTGATGTCCACCGATGTGATCACCGTGTTACCCAATCAGCACATCCTGCAGGCCGCCACCACCATGGTGCGGCACAAGTTCCGTCGCATTCCGGTGGCCGAAGGGGGCGTGCTGCAGGGTATGCTGAGTCTGGGTGATGTGCACAAGGCGATCTTCCAGGCCAATATTGCCGGGGCCAACAAGGCGGTGGTGATCGGGGTCTGACCGGCTGTTTCAACCCTACGGGGAAATCACGGGGTGGAGTCGAATGCTACTTACTTAAGGCGAATCGCAGGATTTTCGTCATTCCGGCGCAGGCCGGAATCCAGGAATACCGCCACCATTAAGCAGTCTGGATCCCGGCCTTCGCCGGGATGACGGCGGTTCCAGGCTTAAGTAAGTGTCATTCGGGTCGGCGTCAGAAAGTGACGTCGACCCCGTGATAATGCTCCGTACATTTTTCCACCCCAACCCTCGGCGGTTACTACACATTCCCCCCTTGAGTTGTTATCGTCCATGGGTAGTTTCCGGTCGAGGCCCGTGGCATGTCCAAACAGCATTTCAGCACACTGGTTCAACAGGTCAGCGACTGCACTCTGTGCGCCGAGCACCTGCCGCTGGGTCCGAACCCCGTATTCCGTGCCGATCCCCGGGCGGTGATCCTGGTGGCCGGACAGGCCCCGGGACGGCGCGTACACGAGACCGGCATTCCATTCAATGACCCCAGCGGGGACCGCTTGCGGCTCTGGATGGGGCTGGATCGCGAACAGTTTTACGATGTTAGCCGGGTGGCCATCCTGCCGATGGGCTTCTGCTATCCGGGCACCGGCAAGAGCGGCGATCTGCCGCCGCGTCCCGAGTGCGCCCCGCAGTGGCGTGAGCAGTTGCTGGAGCAGTTGCCGCGTATCCGGCTGGTGCTGGCTATCGGCCAGTATGCCCAGGCCTGGCACCTGGGAACGGATCGCAAGACCAACCTGACCGAGACGGTGCGGCACTGGCGGGACTACTGGCCCGCGCTGCTGCCGCTGCCCCACCCGAGTCCGCGCAACAATCGCTGGCTGAGCCAGAATCCCTGGTTCGAGGCGGAGGTGATCCCGCTTTTGCAGCAGCGGGTCGGGGAGCTGATGGGCGATGCCTGATCAAGCGTTTTTGCTGGCCCGTTCGGCTGGTAGATCCGAGCGTTGCAAAAATCAACCTGTAGGAGCGGCGCCTCGCCGCGAAATCGGCCCGGGGGCGGGCCTCCTACAGAGTGCAGCGCTGAAAAAGTGCTTCATGTAGGATGGATGCGCTGTCGATTATCTACCCTCAGGTGTCGGAGTCAAACCAGGCTCGATTGGGTGAACTGATCGCACCACCGGAGAGCTGGTTTGACTCCGACACCTTCCATGCTACGAAACTCCGACACCTTCCGTGCGCTCGGCCAGCACCCGCTCCACCGTATCCACGATTGCCTGGGTCTGGGGATCGATCTCGATATTGACCAGCTCCTGTTCCTCGCGAAACCCCAGGTTGGTCCGTTCCAGCGTCTCGGGAATCAGGTTGACGCAGAAGTCGCCATCGTCCACCTCGCCGATGGTCAGGCTGATGCCGTCGATACCGATGTAGCCCTTGGTGAAGAGATAGCGGCGATAGTCCGCTGGCAGCCGGAACCAGATCTGGCGGTTGTTTTCGCTGCGGATGATCCGGGTGATCGGCGCCATGCAGAGGATATGTCCGGACATGGAGTGCCCGCCGATCTCGTCGCCGAAGCGTGCCGCCCGTTCAACATTGACCCGGTCGCCCGGCTTCAAAAGCCCCAGGTTGGTGACCCGCAGGGTCTCCTGCATCAGGTCGAACGAGACCCGGTCGCCGTCGATTCGGGTGGCCGTCAGGCAGCAGCCGTTGTGGGCCACCGAGGCCCCCGGCTCCAGGCCGGCGAGCCGCTCCGGCGGCAGGCGCAGGGTGTGGGTGCGAAACTGTGGCTTCTCCTCGATGGCGACCAACTCGGCGGTCCCCTGGACGATCCCGGTAAACATTTGACGACTCCAGCGGTTGATACGGACCCGATTCTATCACCGGTCGGTCAGGCCGCGCTGGCCTGGTTGTCCCGGAATCCCTCGAAAATGTACTCTGCCAGGCAGTTGATGGCGGGCGAGGCGGAGACCTTGGAGCGCAGCAGGGTGATGGCCGACTCCGGCAGATCCGGGAATCCTTCGGCGGTGGTCAGGATGCGCATGTTCTCGTTGACGATGCTGCCCACCAGCACCGTCACCCCCAGTCCGCTGCCGACGATCGCCTCGATGCCGGTGATGCTGGGACTGGAATAGGCCACCCGGTAGGGCCGGCCGCTCTTGTCCAGTGCCTTCATCGCCCAGTGGCGGAAGATACAGCCGGGCTGGAACAGCACCAGCGGCAGCGGATCCGCTTCATGGATGGAGTGGTGTCTCGAAGTGGCCCAGACGGTGGACTCGCGGCGCAGGATCTCGCCGTCCATGCTGCCCGGCACCGCCGTGACGATCGCCAGGTCGATCTCCCCGGCCTTGACCGATTTGGTCAGGTGTTCGCTACCGTTGCAGATCACCTCGACTTGGACCATCGGGTAGGCCTTGGCGAAGCGGGCCATGATGCGTGGGATGAAGGCGGCCACATAGTCATCCGGGATGCCGATGCGCACGCTCCCCACCATGTCCGGCTGCTGCAGGGTGGAGACCGCCTCTTCATGCAGACGCAGGATGCGCCGGGCATAGTTGAGCAGCACCTCGCCATCTGGGGTCAGCACCATGCCCCGGCCCACCTTCTCGAACAGCGGCCGGCCGACCATCTCCTCGAGCTTTTTCATCTGCATGCTCACCGCCGACTGGGAGCGGTGCACCATCTCGGCGGCGCGGGTAAAGCCACCGGCATCGGCGATGGCGACAAAGGTGCGCAGCAGTTCATTGTCCAGTATCTGATTCATGGTTAAACCCATCATGTCTGTTGATGTATTACATCAAAACTATTCGTTTGAATAATGTTTAGCACGAGCCCAGACTTTCTGCAACCGGTCATGAAATGGACCGAACAACCCGATCAGGAGGCGTTATGAAACAGACGATTTCACTCAGCCAGTCATTTTCCACAGCCGTTGCCCCGCGGGCGCCCATCAGCACACAACGGAAGCTGACCCTGAGTTGGCTGATACGTGAGCTGACCGACCGTTTGCACCGCTGGCGCATGCTCTCCCGGGAGCGTTATCTGCTGCGGACCCTGAGTGACGGGATGCTCAAGGATATCGGCATCAGCCGGCTGGAGGCGGAACGGGAGGCCAGGCGTCCGTTCTGGGATGACCGGGTGACCAGACGTTGATCCCAGCCGTTCCGGGGCCAAAGAAAACTACCCGCCCACGTTGGATGCTGTCTAAACTAGGAGACAAGTAGAAGGCGTTGGCGAGAGAGAAGAACAATCCCTGGAACGGTAATGGATCAGGCAGTAAAAATATTAACCATCGAGGATGAGACAGCGGTTCGACGCAGCCTGGTGGCGCATCTGGAGGACCTGGAATACGGTTATTTTGAGGCGACCAACGGTGTGGAAGGGGTTGAACTGTTCAATTCGGCCAAGCCGGATCTGGTTCTGTGTGACCTGCGGCTGCCCGGCATGGATGGACTGGATGTGCTCTCAACCCTCGCCGAACTCTCGCCCGACACTCCTATCATTATCGTGTCGGGCGCCAACCAGGTGAGTGACGCCATCCAGGCGTTGAAACGGGGTGCCTGGGATTACATCACTAAGCCGATTGTGGATTTCCAGATCCTGGATACGGCGATCGAGCGCGCCCTGAACCGGGCACGTTTGATCAAAGAGAACCGGGATCACCAGAAACACCTGGAGGAGCTCAACCAGGAACTCTCCATTGCCCTCGGCCAGTTACGCGAGGACGAAGAGGCGGCGCGCGCCCTGCAGTCCAGTCTGCTGCCGCCCCCCGAAGCGCAATACGGTGAATACCTGTTCCGGCGCAAGCTCTTCCCCTCGCTGTTGTTGAGCGGCGACTTTGTCGACTATTTTCCCATCGGTAACTACGAAGTGGGTTTTTATATTGCCGATATCTCCGGCCATGGCGCCGCTTCCGCCTTTGTCACCGTGATGTTGAAGACGCTGTTTGAAAAGCATCTGGATGCCTTCCAGCGATCCCAGGAGGAGGTGATCCGGCAGCCCCACGAGATGCTGGATCATCTGAACCGGGCGATCTACCAGTCACCGATCGAAAAATACCTGACCATCTTTTATGGTGTGCTGGATGTTCGGGAGCACCGGCTGCGCTTCTGCTCCGGTGGCCAATTCCCCTACCCGATCCTGTTCGACGGCGAAAAGATCAGTACCCTGACCCTCCACGACAAGCCGGTGGGTCTGTTCGAGGATTCCATCTATACCCAGCACCAGATCGATTTTCAGCCGGTGCAACAGTTTCTGATGATCTCGGACGGTATCCTGGAGCTGTTTCCCCGGGACTCGGCGCGCCGGCGAACCGAGTGGTTGTTGCAAATGGTTACCCGGGGGACGCCGACCATAGAGGCGCTGGTGGAGCGGTTCGATATTGAAAGGCTCGATGAGATACCGGACGATATCGCGTTTTTATCTATTGTGCGTGGTGAGAGAGATGGGTAATGGCCAAATTCTGCATGGATCGCACAATGGGGTGGAAGTCCTTTATTACCGCGGCGATGTCCGGCACACGCTCTGTGTGGCGCTGGACCGCTATCTTCAGCAACTGCTGCAACAACCGGATATCCGCGGGTTTGTCATTGACCTGACCCGGGCGGAGAGTATCGACAGCACCAATCTGGGCATACTGGCCCGGCTGGCCAAGGCGATGCAGAAGGCCAGGTTGCCAAAAGTGACTCTGATATCAAATCAGCCCGATATCAACGAACTGCTGGGGGCGGTGGGTTTCGATGATGTGTTCAGCATAGTCGATAAGCCGGTCACGGCCTGGGATGAGCCGGTCGATATCCGCCCGCTGGAGAGTGGCGGCCCGGCAAACGGCCGGTTACTGCTGGAGGCGCACCGCGCCCTGATGCACCTGAACGAGGAGAACCGGGTCAAGTTCCGGGATGTGGTCAAGGCGTTCGAAGCGGAGCTGAAACCGTCGTAGTCGAGCAATTGAGTGGGTAGCGAGTAGGCTGTGTGGAGGAGGGACGACGTAACCCATCAACCCATCGATACAATTGGTCAGCCCGTTGGGGTGAGGAACGAACCCCAACAGCATGCGCACATGCATGAAATCCCGTCGGGGTTCGCAGGCTCACCCCAAGCTACGGGCCCGGTTCGGACGGATTCAGCGGCGCTGCAACAGTGAATCGATCGGTCCCGGTCCCAGCATCTCGATATACAGGCCGGGGCGCCGCCGCTCCGGTCGCCCGAATTGGCTCTCCCGCTCCTTCTTTAGGGCCTCGCGGTGTGCGCTGGCCGACCGATGATAGTACTTGCGGACCGCCACCGTCCGCCCGTGCAGCTGATGGCCGTTCAGGTTCCGCAAGGTCTCTTCGTCCCGTCCGGCGGTCTCCAGTTCGGCCAGGCCGTGACACTCCACGCTGCCGGTCTGCCGGTCGGTCATTCTGAGAATCGAGAAGCTTTTCAGCCGGTTCCGCCGCCTGATGGCGAGTCCGAGCCAGCCTTTGCGTTTGAGTCGCCGGTTGAGAAATTGCCGCAGTTCGCTCTGGGAAGTGCTGGGCGGTATACCCTGGATGATCACCCACATGCCGTGTTGTCCCCCTTTGATCGTCGTCCCTGATAACATTGTTCATATTCTAGTCGGTGGCGGTGGCCGTGTTGTGCGATTGATCGCAGATTTTATCGATTGCGCAATGCCCGGCAGATGCGGAGTGTCCAAATCTATAAGGGCTAAAAGATTGGGTCGGCGGAGCGGCCGGGTCCCGCCGGTTTCATTTTGCGACGGGATAGTGTAGATATGCAGGGCATGAGCGTTCAGGTATTTCAGCAATCACCCCCGGCTATTCCGGGGCGCGTTTTTTTACGGCAAATCGGAATCATCATGGTCGGTCTGCTGTCCCTTCTGCAGATGCCGGTTAGGGCGGCAGCGGCCCCCCGTACGGTAGAGGATGTGCTCTCCCACTACAGCGACAAGGTGGAGGCGCGGCTGCAGCCAAGATTTCAATTCGCCGATGTCGACTGGCCGCCGCGGCGGGTCGCGCTGGTGGCCTTCAAGGATACCCGGCTGATGGAGCTGTGGGCTATGAACGACGGCCCCTGGCAACACATCAAGGACTACCGGGTAAAGGCGATGAGTGGTCGCTCCGGCCCGAAGCTCAGGGAGGGCGACCGACAGGTGCCGGAAGGCGAGTACCGGATTGAACTTTTAAACCCCAACAGTGCCTACCACCTTTCATTGAAACTGGATTATCCCAACGCCTATGACCGCCGGCAGGCGGAGCTCGATGGCCGGGGCAATCTGGGCGGGGATATCTTTATTCATGGCGGGCAGGTATCCACTGGCTGTCTGGCAATGGGCAACAGTGCCGCCGAGGAGCTGTTCGTGCTGACCGCGCTGATCGGTGAGCAGAATGTATCGGTACTGATTACGCCCCGGGATTACCGCTTCAGACCGCACCCGTCGGCGACCGAATATGTCCCGCCCTGGGTGGGCGAGTTGCACGACCGGATCGCCCAGCGGCTGCAGCTGTTCCCGTTGGCCGAAAAACTGTAGCCCCCAACTTCGCCGCCGGCCGCACCGGCAGACCCCACGACACAAGTACGAGTATCCAACTAGCAGCCGATGGCCAAAACTCCCAGAAAACGTACCCAGTCTTCCGCAAAACGAAAAACCACCACCGGCACCCGCGGGCGCCGGACGACCGGTCGGTCGCGTCGCGGGAGTGGCCGCGCCCGGCGCTGGATCGCTCGGTTACTGGCCCTCGGCTTCCTCTTCTCCCTGGTGCTGGGGGCCTACCTGATCTACCTGGATCACACCGTCAGGGTCAAGTTCGAGGGCAAGCGCTGGGCCGTCCCCGCGCGGGTGTACGGGCGGCCGCTGGAGCTCTACCCGGGGGCGCCGGTCACCCCGGACCAGCTGGTGGCGGAGCTGCGGCGCATGGGCTATCAGCAGGTTCCCTATCCCAAACTGGCGGCCAGCTGGTCGCGCAATGCCGGGCGCTTCCTGATCAGGGCGCGTGATTTCCGTTTCTGGGACAGCCAGGAGCCGGGACGCTTCCTGGACATCCGCTTCGCCGACGAACAGATCGAGCGACTGGCCGAGGTGAGCGGCGGGGAGCTGGCCCTGGTACGGCTGGAGGCGCCCGAGATCGGCAGCATCTATCCGGCGCACAACGAGGACCGGGTGCTGGTGCAGCGCCAGGAGCTGCCGGACCCCCTGGTGCAGGCGCTGATCGTGATGGAGGACCGTACCTTCTATCAGCACCATGGAGTCGATCCCCGGGCCATCGCCCGGGCGATCTGGGCCAACCTGCGCGCCGGTGGGGTGGTGCAGGGGGGGAGCACCCTGACCCAACAGCTGGTGAAAAATTTCTACCTGACCCGGGAGCGCAGTCTCTGGCGCAAGTTGAACGAGGCCGCCATGGCATTGCTGCTGGAGGCCCATTACGACAAGGAGGATATCCTCGGTGCCTACGCCAACGAGATCTACCTGGGCCAGGATGGCGGACGGGCCATTCACGGCTTCGGCCTGGCCAGTCACTTCTACTTCAACCGCAGCCTGCAGGAGTTGGACCTGTCGCAACTGGCGTTGCTGGTGGCCCAGGTGCGCGGCCCCTCCTATTACGATCCCAGGCGCCATCCGCAACGCGCCAGGGAGCGCCGGGATCTGGTGCTCAGGGTGATGCAGGAGCAGGGGGTGATCACCGCCAAGCAGGCCACCGCCGCACAACGGCGACCGCTGGGGGTGCAACAGAAAGGCGACGGCCGGGGCAGTTATCCGGCCTTCATCGACCTGGTGCGACGCCAGCTGCACCGGGACTACCGGGAGGAGGATCTCACCTCGGAGGGGTTGCGCATCTTCACCACGCTCGACCCCTGGGCACAGCAGCAGGCCGAAACCGCCGTGGCGGCGCGCCTGGGCACCCTGGAGAAGCAGCACGGCCTGCCTGGCGGAAAACTGGAGAGCGCGGCGGTGCTGGTGGACGGCGAGAGCGGCGAGGTGCGCGCCCTGGTGGGGGGGCGGAGTGCCCGCTATGCCGGTTTCAACCGTGCCCTGGATGCGGTCCGGCCGATCGGGTCACTGGTCAAGCCGGTGGTCTATCTGGCGGCGCTGCAGCAGTCCGACCGCTACAATCTGGTGACCCGGCTGGATGATGGCCCCCTGAGTATCGCCGGTCGCGAGGGCGAGCGTTGGGTTCCGGAAAATTACGATCGCAGTTCCCATGGTCAGGTGCCGCTGCATCTGGCCCTGGCCAAATCCTACAACCTGGCGACGGTCCGGCTCGGCATGGATCTCGGTCTGGGGACGGTCGCCGACCTGCTGGAGCGGCTGGGCATCAGCCGGCCGGTCAACCGCGTCCCGGCCATGCTGCTGGGCTCGCTCTCCCTGTCACCACTGGAGGTGGCCCAGCTCTACCAGACCTTCGCCGCCGGCGGTTTCTATTCGCCCCTGCGGGCGATTCGCGGGGTTCAGTCGAGCAGCGGCCAGCCGCTGCAGCGCTATCCCCTGACGGTGCGCCAGGCGGTGGATGCCGCTCCGGTCTACCTGCTCAACCGCAATCTGCAGGAGGTGGTGCGCAGCGGCACCGGACGCGGGCTGGCCCGCTATCTCGACAGTTCGCTGAACATCGCCGGCAAGACCGGCACCACCGATGAGTTGCGCGACAGCTGGTTTGCCGGCTTCAGCGGCGACAAGGTGGCCGTGGTCTGGGTCGGACGTGACGACAACAAGCCGGCGGGATTGACCGGGGCGGCGGGTGCACTGCAGGTCTGGGGTGATATGATGCGGCGCATGCATCCGTTGCCGCTCTCCCTGCTGAGGCCCGATGCGGTGGAGACGGTGTGGATTGATCCGGGCTCCGGCTTCAGGGCCGACGAAGGGTGCGCGGATGCGCTGCAGTATCCTTTTATCGCCGGTTCGGCGCCCACGGTCACCGCCGCCTGTGCGGGCCAGCCGGGGACCTCGATCCGGCGGCTGTTTCGGAGTTTTTTTGAATGAACTGGAAAAGATATACGGCACTGCTGTTACCGGGGCTGCTGCTGGCCGGCTGCTACACGGCCCCGCAGCGCCCGCTGGAATCCGTCGGACAACGCCAACCGGCCCCCGTCTCCAGCGAGCCGGATAGCGCGGCCGTGGTAACGCCGGCCGAGGAGCGGGGGATACAGATCACCGCCTATGAGCCGGCACCGGCCATTCCCCTCACCCCGCTGCACAGCAGGGCGGTGGGTGCGTTGCTGACGACCGCGCTGGAACAGGAGCGGACCGATGACCTGAACGGGGCTGTCGGCACCATCGAGCGGGCACTGCGCATCGAACCGCGCAACGCCCATCTCTGGTACCGGCTGGCCGGTCTGCGCCTGATCCAGGGCCGCCATCTCCTGGCCGCCGATCTGGCCAATAAATCTCTCACCCTGGCGGGCGGCGATGTGGCCTTGAAACGGGACAGCTGGCAGCTGATCGCCCGGGCGCGGCGGGCGGCCGGGGATGTTTCCGGTGCCAACGTGGCCGAGCGCAAGGCGCGCATGCTCCAGTGAGCCTCCGAGTGCGGATGTTTTTGCCTGATGCCCGATCAAGGATGCGGCAGTCGCCAACGGTTTAGGATACAATCCCGCTGAAAGCCATTGATATCCGGGGAGATTTATCGGCATGAGCCTCTATGCCGCTGACAAATTGATCGGCCAGGCACGCCAGCTCGCAGCGGAGTATCGGCGGGCCATGGGTAAGCCTTTGCCCGGCATCAGCAACGAGATCGCCCTGCATGACGCCATCCGGCTGCTGCATCTGACCCCGGTCGATGCCGCGGTCGGGGGTTACGATGCGCTCGACCCGGCACGCGATGGCCGGCGTATCCAGATCAAGAGCCGGACCATATTCGATGAGAGCAAGACCGGCCAGCGCATCGGCCAGATCAAGGCCGACCAGCCCTGGGACTGTGTGGTGCTGGTGCTCATGGATGAGGAGTATGAGCCGTATGAGATCTACGAGGCGGAGCGCGGGGAGCTGCTCGAATTCATGGACAAATCCAGCAGCGGCCGGGCCAAGCGCGGCGCGCTCTCGGTGGCCCGGTTCAAGATCATCGGCCGGCTGGCCTGGTCCCGCGACCACAACGATTAAACCGGATCATGTCTGAAATCAGCGAAATCCTGGGTCCCGACGGCCTGCTGGCCAACTGCGTGGAGGGGTTTACCTACCGCCCCCAGCAGGAGGCGATGGCGGTGGCGGTGATGCAGGCCATGACCCGGGGTGAGGTGCTGATCAGCGAGGCCGGCACCGGCACCGGCAAGACCTATGCCTACCTGGTCCCGGCCCTGCTCGCGGGGCAGAAGGTGATCATCTCCACCGGCACCAAGAATCTGCAGGATCAGCTGTTTCACCGTGACCTGCCCCGAGTCCGCCAGGCCCTGGCGGTGCCGGTCGATGTGGCCCTGCTCAAGGGCCGCGCCAACTATCTCTGCATCCACCGCATGGAGATGACCCTGCTGGAGGGGCGGCTCAACAGCCGCGAGATGGTGGATCAACTGATGCAGGTACAGCGCTGGTCGGGGCGCACCCGCAGCGGCGATGTCGCCGAACTCACCGATATTCCGGAAGATGCCCGCATCTGGCCGCTGGTCACCTCCACCACGGAGAACTGCCTGGGGGCGGAGTGCGGTGATTACAGTGCCTGTCACCTGGTGGAGGCGCGGCGGCGTGCCCAGGAGGCGGATTTGGTGGTGATCAATCACCACCTGTTGTGTGCCGATTTTGCCCTCAAGGAGGGCGGTTTCGGCGAGCTGCTGCCGGGCGCGGACTGCTTTGTGGTGGACGAGGCGCATCAACTCCCCGAGGTGGCGGGCAACTTCTTCGGTTCCGGGATCAGCGGTCGCCAGTTGCTGGATCTGTGCCGCGATATCGATACCGAGTACCAGCGCGAGGCGGGGGATATCAAGGCGGTGCCGGAGCAGTCGGCGCAACTGGCCAAAGGGGTGCGCGACTTGCGGCTGCGGTTTGGCCTGGAGATGCGTCGCGGCCCTTGGGCGGAGATCGCCGCCGATCGCCAGATCCTGCGCGCCCTGGATCAGCTGGATGGGGCGCTGGCCAAGATGATCGAGCTGCTGCAGCTGGTCGAGGGGCGTGGCAAGGGGCTGGACAGCTGCCTCACCCGCTGCAAGTCGATCCGCCAATGTCTCAATGAGCTGACCCGGGAAGACGAGGCGCAGGGGGAATACATCCGCTGGTTCGAGACCTATAGCCAGAGTTTCCGCCTTAATCGCACCCCGCTGGACATCTCCGCCCTGTTCCAGGCGCGCATGGCCAGCCATCCCGGCAGCTGGATCTTCACCTCGGCCACCCTGGCGGTGGGCGGGCGTTTTGACCACTTTCAGCGCCAACTGGGTCTGACCGAGGCGCGCACCGCCTGCTGGGACAGCCCGTTCGACTACCGGCACCAGGCGCTCTGGTACGTCCCCCGGGGTATGCCCCAACCACGCGAGCCGCACTACACCCAGGCGGTGCTGGAGGTGGTGGTGCCGGTGATCCAGGCCAGCGAGGGGCGCGCCTTTATCCTGTTCACCAGCCACCGGGCGCTACGTGAGGCGGCCGACTGCCTGGCGGAGCGGCTCGACTACCCGCTGCTGGTGCAGGGGAGCATGCCCAAGGGTGAACTGTTGGCGCGATTCCGCCAACTGGGCAATGCAGTGCTGCTGGGTACCGCCAGCTTCTGGGAGGGGGTGGATGTGCGGGGGGAGGCGCTCTCCTGCGTCATTATCGACAAGCTGCCGTTCGCCTCCCCGGGCGATCCGGTGCTGCAGGCGCGCATCGATGCCCTGCGCAGGCAGGGCGGCAATCCGTTTATGGAGTACCAGGTTCCGCAGGCGGCGATTGCCCTGAAGCAGGGGGCGGGGCGGCTGATCCGCGACGAGACCGATCGCGGCGTGCTGGTGATGTGCGATCCGCGGCTGCTGAAGAAGGGCTACGGTCACCTGTTCCTGGAGAGCATGCCGCCGATGGCACGCACCCGCGACCTGGAGGATGTGGTACGGTTTTTTCAGGCCGGGCCGGAGGCGGAGCATGGAGAATCAACCGCGGATGAAACCAAATAGACCTTGGGCGCCCCGTGGGCGCCGCGCCCGCCCCGCCCTACGGGTACCGAGGTAACTTGGGAAGAGCTCGACCACCCCTATCCGAACCACGGATCCACACGGATGGACACAGATGGGTTCACCCTCCAGCCGGACACATACATGCCCCTCGCACCGCCAACCGCCTGTTCGACAGTTCCTCTATGCAAAATCCGTGTGTATCCGTGTCCATCCGTGGTTCTTCCTCAGCCATAGGGCGCCCCGTGGGCGCCGTGCCTGTGTGGGGTGATGTGGCAGCGGGCTTCCGGCGGGTCCTGGGCTACTCCCCGAATCCGTACTGGCGGATCATCTGGCGGATCGGTTCCAGGATCTCTTCCGAGGGATCGACCAGCTGGAAGCCGGTATCGTAGAAGGCGCTGTTGACGTCGTTGTTGCTCCAGCGGCTGACTGCGGCAAAGCGGATCGTCTCCGGTGCGCCCGCGATGCCCTGACAGCGGATCTCCAGGTCGAACGGCTTGCCGGTTTCGATCGGTTTCTCGCTGATCAGCATCAGGCCGTCGGTGTTGATATCCACGATATGCCCGAGCAGCGTATCCGTTGCGGTGTCCCATACCCGCAGGTAATAGATCAGGTGGCGGCGCAGGATCGCCCGGCGCTCGTCGGCGACACTACCCCCTGGCGGCGCGTTTTCATATTTCTTGCCGAAGTACATAACGGACTCCCCACTCGGAATGGAACCAACCCCAATTGTAGGCGGAAAATAATCCAGGCGCAGAGATAATGCGCCCTTTGCCGACGGGCCGGACCTGGCTCGCGATCGCGGCATCGCGTACCCGCGGTATCACCGACCGGTAAGTCCCGTGATGTGCACCTCGGCACCGGCGTCCTGCATCTCCCGGCGTGCCTTGACGCCGTTCTCCCGGATCACCGGGCGTGTGCCATCACCGATCAGCACGACCGCGAAACCCGCCTGCAGGGCGTCGAGCACGCTGGCCCGCACACAGACATCCTCGGCCAGCCCGCCGATCCACAATCGCCTGACCCCATCCTGGCGCAGCCGGACCTCCAGTCCTGTCGCGTCGAGCGCGGAGTTCTGATCATGGTCGAAGCGTACGCCCTTGGTGACCTTTACCACGGACCCCGGCAGTTGCAGTTCGGGATGGAACATCGCCCCCGGCGTGTCCTGCAGGCAATGTACCGGCCAGGGGCCACCCTGCTCCTGGAAGCTGATGTGGCCGGCCGGGTGCCAGTCACGCGAGGCATAGATCGGTACCCCCCTGGCGGTAGCCGCGGCAATCCAGTGATTGAGCAGGGGGACGATCCCGTCACCGCCGCTGATTGGCAGCGCACCCCCGGGGCAGAAATCATTCTGGACATCCACCAGAAGCAGGCCGTCACCCGGTTGCAGTAACGCTTCGATGTGATCCATGTTGTGCCTCCAGTTGCCTGGTCATAAATGCGCCACTTTATCCCTGACATGGCGTTGGAAGCGCGATAGTTCCGCGCTCACCGTCACCGGATAGGGCGGGGTGGCGGACGTGTTCACCCGCACGGCCGCGGGCAGGCGCTCGATCTGCGCCCGCGCATAGTCGCGGATCCGGGTCAGGGGCCGGGCCGTCGAGACCCGGGTGCCATTGCACATTACCGGTTCCAGCAGTGCGGATCCAGGACAGGGCTCGTCGCTGCGGGCGATGATGTCGCGCACGGCGCGTTCGCCTTCCAGCACCCGGAAAACCTGTTTGCGTCCCGGCAACACCGGCTTTCCCGAGGAGAGCTTCAAGCGCCCCTCGCCCGCGTACTCGCACAGCTTGTAGGCGATATCCAGATCGGGGGCGTCGCTGGAGACGCCCATGTGGGTGCCCACCCCGAAGCCGTCGATGGGGGCGCCGGATGCCAGCAGGCCGGCAATGGCGTCCTCGTCGAGCCCGCCGCTGGCGAAGATCTCGACCCGCTGCAGACCGGCGCTGTCGAGCAGTTGCCGCGCCGCCCCGGCGAGCTGCGCGAGATCGCCGGAGTCGAGCCGCACCCCGCGCACCTGGAAGTCCTTACCGAATGTCTGTGCCAGCGCGATGACCTTGCCCACGCCGGCCAGCGTATCGTAGGTGTCCACCAGCAGTATGGTTTGCGGATAGAGTCGTGCGAACGCCCGGAATGCCGCCGCCTCGTCCTCGTGCGCCTGCACGTAGCTGTGCGCCATGGTGCCGGCGACCGGGATACCGTAGAGCTTGCCGGCCATTACATTCGACGTCGCCGTGACCCCGCCGATGTAAAACGCGCGGGCAGCCTTCAGCGCGGCATCGAGGCCATGCATGCGCCGGGCGCCGAAATCGATCACCGGCCGCCCCTGCGCCGCGGCTACCACCCGGGCCGCCTTGGAGGCCAGAACGGTCTGCAGGTGCACCTGGTTCAAGACCAGCGTCTCGATCAGTTGCGCCTCCGGCAGCGGTGCCGAAACCTCGAGAATGGGTTCATTGGCGAACACCGGTGTGCCCTCGGGAACGGCCTGCATCTCCCCGCTGAAGCGGAATGCGCCGAGCCAGGACAAGAACCGGTCGCTGAACAGCTGGAGCGAGGCGAGATAGGCGAGATCGTCGTCGCGGAAACGCAGCTGCTGCAGATACCCGGTCACGCTGTCGATGCCGCAGGCGAGCAGGTAGTTGCGGCGTGCCGGGAGGCGGCGTACGGACAGACTGAAAACCGCCGGTTCGGTCAGGCCCTCCTCGAGGTAGGCCTGAAGCATGGTCAGCTCGTAGAGATCCGTGAACAGGGCGAGCCCCTGGCCCGGCATCGCCATGTCGGTACCGCTGGTGGCGGGGAGTCGCTCTTGGTCGAATGGTATTCCGGGCATCACACGGTAAATCCTACCCGGCGCCACACAGGATGTGCGCGATAATTGCCGGCCACACCCGTAGCCGGGGCGCGGGCGGGACCGGGGAAGGGTCGCTGGGAACCTGATAAGGGACGGTGGCGTCGGCGACCCGCTCCGCAGCAACGCCATAGTCAGCGGTACTGTCCAAGTGATTACAAATTTAAGCATAGCAGGCAGTGGGGGGGAGCTACGGGCGGGTGGAATAGATGAGCGATCCGGTTGGCGCCGGTCAGCAAAAATAGCCACTTTCAGCGGGAGCTGGGATACAATCGGTGGCCATGAAGATACTTGCCCTGGAAACCGCCACCGAAGCCTGCTCCGCCGCACTGTTGATCGACGGGAACGTCATTGAGCGTTACCAGGTGCAACCGCGCATGCACAGCCAGCTGATACTGCCGATGCTGGATGAGTTGCTGGCCGAGGCCGGGGTGACACTCGCGGGGCTGGATGCCATCGCCTTTGGCCGCGGGCCCGGCGCCTTCACCGGGGTGCGCATTGCGGTGGGTGTGGCGCAGGGCGCCGCCTTCGCCGCCGACTTGCCGGTGGTCCCGGTCTCCACCCTGGCCGCCCTGGCGCAACGGGGCTTCCGCGAGCTGGGTTGGCGGCGTCTGCTGCCGGCCTACGACGCGCGCATGCAGGAGGTCTACTGGGGCGCCTATGAAGTGGATGCCCAGGGCCTGGTTTCGGCCCGGGTAGCCGATGAGGTGTCCGCGCCCGACCGGGTAACCTTGCCGGCTGGCGGCGGCTGGCAGGGTGTCGGGGCCGGTTGGGGTAGCTACCGGGATCTGCTGGACCAGCGGCTCGGCGACGCGGTCGGGGAAGTGAATGCGGATCTGCTCTGCAGTGCCCACGACGTGGCGCTGCTGGGCGCGGCCGGTTTTGTCCGCGGCGAGGCGGTGGCGGCGGAACTGGCCGCGCCGGTCTATCTGCGCGACAAGGTGGCGTCCCGGCCGGGCGAATCCCGGGCGGGGTAAATCGGTATTTTCATAGGGCGGGCCGTGCCTGCCGGGACAATCCAACAAATCACGGTGCCTACGGGATCCCCTATGGCTTAGGAAGAACCACGGATGGACACGGATACACACGGATTTTGGATAGGGAAGCCCCGGCAGGGAGTTGGTCGGGCGGGGGCATGCATGTGCCCGGCAGGGTGAACCCATCTGTGTCCATCCGTGTGGATCCGTGGTTCGTATAGGGGCGGTCGCGCTGTTCCCGCGTTAACTCGACACCAGACATAGGGTGGGCCGTGCCCGCCGGATGGCCCTTACTCCGGCGTGTAGAGCGTGGTGCGGTTGCGGCCGCCCTCCTTGGACTGGTAGAGCGCCTTGTCCGCCTGTTCCAGCCATACGCTGTGGTTGGCTAAGTCCGCACGAATCTCGGCCACGCCGAGGCTGATGCGGAAGCGGATCTCCTGGCCGTCGTAATTCACCCGGGTCGCCTCCACTGCCTGGCGCAGACGCTCCGCGAAGATCCTGCCGCCCTGGCAGTCGGTATCCAGCAGGATGACGCAGAATTCCTCGCCACCATAGCGGCCGGCGATGTCGATCTCCCGTTTGGTCTCCTGCAGCAGGGCCGAGGTGATGCGGATCACTTCATCGCCGGCCTGGTGGCCGTAGGTGTCGTTCACCTTCTTGAAGTGGTCGATATCGAACATCACCAGGGTGCGCGGTTTGCCGCTACGCGGAAACCGCTTGAATTCGTTCTCCAGGTGATGCTCCCAGGCGCGGCGGTTGTACAGGCCGGTCAGGCCGTCGGTGCGCCCCAGCCGGTCCAGTTCTTCGTTGGCCGACTGCAGCGCCTGCTCGTCCAGGGCGGCATCGGTGGCGTCGTACAGCATCAGGCAGACATGCTCCACCTCACCCGAGATACCGGTCAGCGGGAAGATGGTCATGTTCTGGAACATGGTGTCCGAGCGGCCGGTGATCGGGTTATAGCTGTTGAAGCGGACGATGTAGGGGCGCTGCTGCCAGGAGGAGAATGCCCGGTTGTTGAGCAGGAATACCGTATCCAGCTTTTTCTCCAGCCACTTGACCGGCAGCTCCGGAAACTCCTCGAACAGGTTCTTGTCGGTCAGGGTAAAGGGGTTGATGCCGCTGTGGTTCCACATGAAATGGTTCCAGATTTTGATCCGGTAGTCGCGGTCGAGCACCACCAGGCCTACATCCACATTGTGGATAATCCCCAACAGCAGGTGCATCTCTGAAATATCGTCGTTGAGCGAACTCATGATCAGATAATCTCCTCACCCGAGCGCAGCTTCAGCGCGGCAATGGATTCCGGTGTGATCAGCACCAGTTGATTACAGCGGATCTGATTGTCCCCGATCACATAGTTGACCTCTATGGTCAGTATCCGGTCGTGTCCCTGGTGGTTGGCAAGGATCACGGCACTGTCCTGATTGTGGATGGTGATGCGGGGATGTCCCTGGCTGAAGCAGACATCCAGCTGTTCGGCGAAGCCCTTGAGGAAGGCGCCAACCAGCACATTGGCAATATCCATGTAGAGTTCGATCTCGCTGGAGGTTTCCAGGTGGTTGAGATCGAAGTTGAGGAGTTCGGCGACATGGCGGATATCGGTGTCGTGAAACAGCAGCAGATTCTCGCCGGAGATGCCGCCGCCGATGAATCCCTGGGTGATGCAGGAGAAGCTGTCACCGTGGGCGGTGGCGTTCAGGGTCATCTCCAGATCGCCCCGGTCCAGCAGGCTGACGTGGGGGATGGAGAGCTCCACTTTTTCATTCACCACCCGCACCAGCAGGTCCGCCGCCCGTCCCATGGCCACATTGGTGATCTCCTGCACCCACTCGGTGAAGGTGACCTGGACGTTGGCCGGCGGCTCCTTGCCGGTGAGGATCTCCAGCACCCCGAACTCATCCAGCACCCGGGTCAGTTCGGCCGGGTCCACCGGCTTCTTGATGAAGGCGACCGCGCCGAGCGCCATGACCCGTTTGTGGCTCTCCGGCTGGATGTCGCCGGATATGACTATGGGCAGGGTGGGCAGATCGTTGGAGCGGATGTACTCGAGCACCTCGAAGCCGTCCATCACCGGCATGGTCAGGTCAAGCAGCAGGATGTCCCCCTGGCCGGCCTCGATCGCCGCGACCGCCTCCCGGCCGTTTTCGCAGAATGTCAGATCCACGTCCCAGCCGGAGGGCAGGGCGCGCATGACCTGTTTTCTGGCAAAGCTTGAATCGTCACAGATGATGACGGGTATTGGCATAGTCGGACCGGCTTATAGTTATATTGGGCGTTCGGTTGCGAGTATAACAACAAAACCCCGGATCAAGGCCAGAATCAAGTGAAGTGGCGTGCCAAGTTCCGGGGCCATCCCCCGGAGGTATCCGCTGCGGCGTTCATTCACCCTGGTCGGGGGTGGGCAGCACCGGGACCAACTCGGGGCCGCCGCCCTGGAAATAGTAGTCGTAGCTGGCGTGCAAATGGGAGGTCAGGCCCCACGCCTCGGTGAAGGTGAGACCACTGTTCTCCGGGAAGATCACCTTGATATAGAGTCCATTGTCCTGCTGCTTCTTGAGCCCGCCGAGAACCGTCTCCAGCTGCTCCTGGGAGACGGACCGGTAGCCCGGCTGTTCCTGGGTCTGGTATTCGGCCAGGATGCGTTTGTCCGGCTTGGTGTAGCGTACCTCCACCAGGTAGCGTCCTGCGGGTGAACGGGCCGGCCGGATCAGTTTGTCGTATTTGACCTTGAGCTGTTGGAAATTGGATTGCAGGGTCTGCAGTTGCCGGCCACTCTCCAGCTCGGCGACCCGTGCCGCCCGTAGTTCGCCCGACTGGCTGCTGTAACGTTGCTGCAGCTGGGCCAGTTGCTCCTGTACCGCGACGTAGTTCTGCTCCAGCGTATTGAGTGCCGAGTGGGCGGAGGCGATCTCCTCCTGGAACCGGCTCAACTGTTGTTGTGCCGAGAGCAGGGTCTGCTGCAGATCCTCCAGGTTCTGTTGCTGCTGCTGGATCAGCACGTCCCGTTTCTGCAACTGCTGGGTGAGGGTGAAATTCTCCGCATTGAGCTGGTCGCGCAGTAGTTGCAGCGACTCGTTTTCCGCCTGCAGCTGGACGATGCTGCGATGCTGGGTGTCGATGGTGCCGGCCTGTTCCGTGCGCTGCTCTTCCAGCTGCATCAGGCGCATGCGCAGCATGGAGAGGTCGTTTTCCGCTGCGAACAGCTTCAGTGCCAGGCTCTCCTTCTCCTCGCCGGTGGCCTTGGCCAGTTCTACCGCGGCACGTTCCGCCTCCATGGTGGCGCGCAGCTGGTTGACCAGCTCGATATTGCGTAGCAACAGGACCACCATGGCGATGACGAAGATCATCACGATCACGGTCATGATGTCGGTGAAGGAGGGCCAGAAGCTATCCTGGTTCTGTCCCTCCTGGCGGTTCAGCCGCAGATCGACAAAGCTGTTGTCGGAGTTCATACGTCCTCGTGCAGCCGGAAGCCATCCCTGAGCAGCCGCTTGATGTCCTCCATCTCCCGGGTGATGGGCTGGATGCGCTCCTCATAGGCCTGTTGCATCGCCCGGCTGATGGATTGCTCGAGCGCCTGGATGTTACCCTGGGAGAGCTGCATCTCCTGGGCCAGGTTCTGGAACGAGACCTGGGACCCCTCCATCTTGCTGATCAGGCTCTGCAGCGAGCGGATCAGTCCGCTGAACTCAAACAGCACGCTCTCGGTCTGGATCTGGAAGCGCGGCATCAGGTGGGCGGCGGTGATCTGCTCCACCCCGCTTACCAGGTTGGTCTGCACATCGGTCAGCTTCATGTAGAAATAGCCGAAGAAGATATAGCAGACGATGGCGGTGATGGTGGTCGAGAGCGCGGTGGACATGCCGTGGATGACCAGTCCCATGCCATTGACGTTGACCGCCGAGGCGAGCAGGTCGGAGGCGCCGATCAGGGCGATGGAGAGTGACACGATGGTGCCGAACACGCCGCTCAGGATCAGCGTGTTGTTGACGAACTTCGGCAGACTGTTGCGGGTGCTCTCCGACGCCACCAGGGTGGTGGCCAGGGCGTTGTGATTGATCGGGGTGTTGGCCTTGTGCAGCGTCTCCAGGGTACGGTAGCGGCGCGCGATAATGCGCTGTTCGGCGACCTCGTAGAGCGGATCGACCTTGTCCCGCAGGTTGGCCATGAACTGGACCACCGCCCGCTCTTCCAGCCCGTAACTGACCAGTATGCCGATGATCCTGAACAGCCCGAGGGTGAACAGGGCGAGGATGGCGCCGTTGATGATCAGGCCGGTGGGGGTGAGCTGGTCGCGGAAGTAGATATCAATAATGAAATCGAGTTTCCAGAACAGCACGCCGGCGCCGATGGCGCCCAGGATGATCATGCGAATCAGGATATTGCGACTGAAATGACGGCGTATCTGTATGCTTTCCAAGAGTGTTCCCCAGCGGTGTTCAGGCCAGCGATGGACTCCAGCTTACCATATCTGGTTGACGAGGCTAGAATGGTCCTGTGTTTATACTGATATAGAGCCACTGCATAACAGGAGTCACATCATGCCGGACAGGGCGGGCGCACGCCGGGACCTGCTGACGATTTTTCAGGCAGCGCTTGCGCGCGTCGAGGGGCGTACCTGTGTGCGGGATCCGCTGCAAGACGTGGCGGGACCGGTCTCGCTCATCGCCCTGGGCAAGGCGGCCCAGTCGATGGCCCTGGGCGCCCTGGAGGCATTGGGGGAGCGGGTGGTGGACGGCCTGGTGATCTCCAAGCCGGGGCATCTCGATGCGCCGCTGCTGGGCGCCCGCGGGCTGCGCTGTGTCGAGGGGGGGCACCCGGTGCCCGATGCGCGCAGCCTGCAGGCCGGCGATGCGCTGCTGGAGTTCATCCGCACACGGCCCGGCGATCGCCGCCTGCTGTTTCTGATCTCGGGCGGTACCTCGGGGCTGGTGGAGCGGCTCCGCGACGGCATCGACCTGGAGACCCTGCAGCGGGTCAACCGCTGGCTGCTGGGGAGCGGCCTGCCGATCGATGCCATGAACCGGGTGCGCAAGGCCCTTTCGCAGATCAAGGGGGGTGGCCTTATCCCGCTGCTGCAGGGGCGGCCGGCCCGGGTGTTGCTGATCTCGGATGTGCCGGGTGACGATCCTGGGGTGATCGGCTCGGGATTGCTGGTGGCGGCACAGCAACCGGACACCCTGGATGATCTGTCACTGCCCGACTGGCTGCGGGCCCTGCTGCCGATCGCACCGGCGCCCGCCGCGACACCGCCGGATAATATCCGCATCAGCGTCGTCGCCTCGCTGGTGGATGCCCGTGAGGCCGCCGCCGCCAAGGCACGGGAGCTGGGTTATGCCGTGACCCTGAACCGGGCCCATCTGGGGGGTGATGTGGAGGTGCTCGGCCGCCGCCTCGGCTATGAGTTGCGCGATACTTGGCCCGGTCTCTATATCTGGGGTGGCGAACCCACCATCCGGCTGCCGGAGCATCCCGGCCAGGGCGGGCGTAACCAGCATCTGGCGCTGGTGGTGGCCACCCAGATCTCCGGTCGCCGGGACCTCTGTTTCCTGGCCGCCGGCACCGACGGCGGCGACGGACCGGGCGAGGATGCCGGAGCCCTGGTCGACGGCGGCAGCGTGGGACGCGGTAACCGGGCGCTGGGTATCGATCCCGAGGTGTGCCTGGCGCGGGCCGATTCCGGCCGCTTCCTCGAGGCCAGCGGTGATCTGATCCAAACCGGCCCCACCGGCACCAATGTGATGGACTTGATGATCGGGCTGAAGTGGTGAGTCCTGTTCCCGCCTGACCTGAATGGGCATCATCGCCGTGTAGCTGCCATGCTATGATCGTGGCTCAATCGAGGATCCGCCATGTTTGAAACCGCCACCCTGCTGCTGTTCGTCACCTCCGCGGTGCTGTTGGCCCTGTCGCCGGGACCGGACAACCTGTTCGTGCTGACCATCTCCATCGCCCGGGGTCCCCTGGCCGGCGTGGTCACTACCCTCGGCCTCTGCACCGGCCTGGTGGTGCATACCGGCGCGGTGGCGCTCGGCGTGGCGGTATTCATCCAGGAGTCGGCGCTGGCCTTCTCGCTGCTCAAGATCGGCGGCGCCCTCTACCTCGCCTGGCTCGCCTGGCAGGTGTTCCGCGCACCGGCCGAGACACTCGGCGCGCGCGGCAGCGGCGACGGTTATCGCCGGCTCTATCTGCGCGGGGTGCTGATGAACATCATGAATCCCAAGGTGTCGCTGTTCTTCCTCGCCTTCCTGCCGCAGTTCGTCAATCCGGCGCTTGATCCGGCACAGGGCAGCGTCACCCTGCAGATCGCCATCCTCGGCCTGCTGTTCATGCTCAGTGCGCTGCTGGTGTTCGGCCTGATCAGCCTGGCGGCGGGGCGCATCGGCGGTTTCCTGCGCAAGGGCCGGGGCGGGCTGATTCTCAACCGCCTGAGCGGTGTGGTATTCGCCGGACTGGCGCTGAAGCTGCTGCTGACGGAGCGTTGATCCGGCGCGGCGGTTGGCCGTCACCTTCCCTCCAACTTCAAGATCCACCACCCGGCATCTATACTCATACCGTTGTGTAACTACTCACGGGGTGATTGGCCTGCCTTGTTGGCCGATCTTGATCCAGCCATCGCGTGAGGCCGGCAAGGCAGGCCAATCACTTACAGGCCGGGTGAGTAGTTACACCGTTGCATGGGAAGAGCGGGTAAATTTTGCCGCGGCCCGTATCGCTTCCGGTTGTGTCCCATTCCGCTTGACCCATCGACCGCCCCGGGGGCGTGACGACCGGCCAGAGGTTGCAGGCCGGAACATGCAGGGAGATGCCAATGGACGTTGCCGATGAAGTCGTCAACCGATAACGACTGGTACAAGGATGCCATCATTTATCAGCTGCATGTGCGCGCCTATTGCGACAGCAGCGGTGACGGTATCGGTGATTTCGCGGGGCTGACCTCCAAGCTCGATTACCTGCGGGAGCTGGGGGTGAATGCACTCTGGCTGCTGCCCTTTTATCCCTCGCCGCTGCGCGACGACGGCTATGACATCGCCGATTACCGGGGCATCCATGCCGATTACGGCACCCTGGCCGACTTCCGCCGCTTCCTGCGCGAAGCGCACAATCGTGACCTGCGGGTGATTACCGAGCTGGTGATCAATCACACCTCGGATCAGCATCCCTGGTTCCGGGCCGCCCGCGCCGCGCCGGCCGGTTCGCCGAAACGCGACTTCTATGTCTGGAGCCGGACGGCGAAACGCTACGAGACCGCGCGCATTATCTTCACCGATTATGAAAACTCCAACTGGGCCTGGGATGACACCGCCCAGGCCTATTACTGGCACCGCTTTTTCTCCCACCAACCGGACCTCAATTTCGATAACCCGCAGGTAATCAAAGCAGTGCTGCGGGCGATGCGCTTCTGGCTGGACATGGGGGTCGACGGACTGCGCCTGGATGCCATCCCCTACCTGATCGAACGCGAGGGGACCAGTTGCGAAAATCTCCCCGAGACCCACGCCATCATCCGCCAGCTGCGCGCCGAGCTTGACCGGCGCTACAGCGACCGCGTCTTTCTGGCCGAGGCCAACCAGTGGCCGGAGGATGTGCGCGAATACTTCGGCGAGGGCGACGAATGCCATATGGCCTATCACTTCCCGCTGATGCCGCGCATCTTCATGGCGATCGCCCAGGAGGACCGTCACCCGATCAGCGAGATTCTGCTGCAGACCCCGGATATCCCGGACAACTGCCAGTGGGCGATCTTTCTGCGCAATCACGATGAGCTGACCCTGGAGATGGTCACCGACCGTGAGCGCGACTACATGTACGACATCTACGCCACCGACCCGCGGGCCCGGGTCAACCTGGGCATCCGCCGCCGCCTGGCCTCGCTGATGGACAACGACCGGGCCAAGATCGAACTGCTCAACAGCCTGCTGCTCTCCATGCCCGGTTCGCCCATCATCTACTACGGCGACGAGATCGGCATGGGCGACAACATCTACCTGGGTGACCGCCACGGCGTGCGCACCCCCATGCAGTGGAGTCCGGATCGCAACGCCGGCTTCTCCCGGGCCGATCCACAGCGGCTCTATCTGCCGCTGATCATGGATCCGCTGTACGGTTACGAGGCGGTGAACGTGGAGGCCCAGGCCCGGCATGCCAGCTCCCTGCTCAACTGGATGCGGCGCCTGATCGCCACGCGCAAGAACTTCAAGGCCTTCGGCCGCGGCCGAATCACCCTGCTGCGCCCGGGGAACCGCAAGATCCTGGCCTATCTGCACGAATACGGGGAGGAGCGCATCCTCTGCGTGTTCAACCTCTCGCACAGCGCCCAGCCGGTGGAACTGGATCTCTCCGCCTACAAGGGGTTGGTGCCGGTGGAGCTGCTGGACAACTCGGCGTTCCCCGCCATCGGCGAGTTGCCCTATCTGCTCAGTCTGCCGCGTTACGGTTTTTACTGGTTCGGCCTGTCGGCCGAGGTGGACCCGCCGGTCTGGCATGTGGATAAATTGCCGCGCGAGGAGTTGCCGGTGCTGGTGTTGCCGGAGAGCCTGTTGGCGGCCCTGGTCGGCGGATCCGGCCGGGGGGCGCGTGATGGCTTGGCGCGCAAGACTTTCAACCAGTTGAAGAGCGAGGTGCTGCCGGCTTTTTTTGATGCCCAGCACTGGTTCAGCGAGGCCGCCGGCAAGGTGGCCGGCATCGAGCTGGAAGTGGCCAGTGAATGGCGCGGGAGCGACGACCGGGAGTGGCTGCCGCTGCTGGTCAGGGTCACTTTCGATACGCAGCCGATGCAGATCTGTTTTCTGCCGCTCGGCATGCTGTTTGACGGCTCGGGATCCGAACAGGAGTTCAACGCGCTCTCGCCCTGGATGCTGGCCAGGGTCAGGCAGCATGCCAGGATGGGCATCATCTACGATGCCCTGGGGGAGGATGCCTTCTGTCTCCACCTGCTCGATGCCATGGCGCATGACCGGCGGCTGCCGTTCGGCAGCGGCGAGATGGTGTTCAGCCGTCGCGCGGAGTTTCCCGATATCACCGCCCCACCCGCAGTGCAACGGCCCGGCCTGGAGCAGAGCAACAACGCCATCATCTTCGCTGACCAGGCCATACTCAAGGTCTACCGGCGGGTCCAGGAGGGGGTGAATCCAGAGCTGGAGATGGGACGTTTCCTCAGCGACCTGTCGCCGCGACCGTCGATCGCGCCACTGATCGGCAGCATTGAATACCATGCCCCGGACAGCGTCACCGCCATCGCCGTCATGCATCGCTATATGTCCAATCAGGGCACGCTCTGGGACTATACCCAGGATTATCTGGATCGCCTGTTGACGCTCTGCATCGAAGTGCCGGAGAGCGTGGACGACCCGGAGACCCATGCGGTCTATGCCACCCAGATGGGCAAACTGGGCCAGCGTACCGCCGAACTGCATTGTGCGCTGGCGACCGGCGGCAACCCGCAGTTCGATCCGCAACCGCTCGCGCCCGAAGAGATCGACGGCCAGCGGGGCCGGTTGCGCGGGCTGCTGCTGGGCGGCCTCGAGTGGCTGGACAACGCCCCCGACCCGCTGCCGGAACCGCTCCGCGAGATGACCGGAGCGCTGCTCGCCGGCGCCGCCGATGCGCTGGATCGGCTGAGCGTCCCGGGCGGCGCGCCGCTCTACAAGCTGCGGGTCCACGGCAATTATCATCTGGGGCAGATCCTGATCGCCCACAACGATTTTGTCATCACCGATTTCGAGGGCGACCCGGACCTCCCCCTGCAAGAGCGGCGTGCCCGCTATTCCCCGCTCAAGGACGTGGCGGGGATGCACTACTCACTGACCCTGGCCGCCGCAATCGCGCTGCAGCGGCAGCTGGCGGTCCCCGCGCACGAAATGCTGGAACACGCGGCCAGGGTGTGGGAGCGGACGGCCCGGGATGCCTTCATGAGCGGCTACCTGGAGGGGATTGCCGCTTGTACCATCTACCCGGCCGATGCCGCCCAGGCCCGGGCACTACTCGACTTCCATCTCACGGCGCGGGCGGTGGAGACCCTGCATCGCACGCTGCACACACGTCCCACCTGGCTGGAGGCGGTGATTCGCATTCTGTACCGACGGCTTGTCGGCAACGGCCCCGACCCCCGGGGAGCGGCGGATGATTGACCGAGCGCACCGCCCACCGCCACTGCAACAGGGAGTGCCCACCATGGCTTCAGCCACTACCTCTACGCCGGCCGACACCCGGCGCGGGCATCGCATGCCCTTTGGCGCCCAGCTCACGGAACCGGGCGGGGTGCGCTTTCGTCTGTGGGCGCCGGCACTGCCGGGGGTGCTGCTGCGGCTCGGCGAGGCACCACCGCAACCCATGACGGCGTTGCCCGGGGGCTGGTTCGAACGGGTGTGTGACGCCGTCCCGGCGGGTAGCCGTTACTGTTACGAGATCGGTGACGGCCTCTGCGTCCCCGATCCGGCATCGCGCGGCAATCCCGATGGCGTGCACGGCCCCAGCGTGGTGGTCGACTCCGGCGCCTTTGCCTGGCAGGACGGCGATTGGCGCGGACGGCCCTGGCACGAGGCGGTCATCTACGAACTGCATGTCGGGACGTTCACCCCGCAGGGGACCTTTGCCGGCGTCATGCAGCGGCTGGACCATCTGCTGGAGCTCGGCATCACCGCCATCGAGCTGATGCCGCTGGCGCAATTTCCCGGCCACCGCAACTGGGGTTACGACGGTGCCCTGCCGTTCGCCCCGCATGCCGGCTACGGCACCCCCGACGACCTCAAGCGGCTGATTCAGGCGGCCCATCAACGCGAGCTGATGGTGCTCCTCGACGTGGTCTACAATCACTTCGGTCCGGAGGGCAATTACCTGCACCTCTATGCGCCGCCATTCTTCAGCCAGCGTCACCACACCCCCTGGGGCGCGGCGATCAATTTCGACGGCGAGATGAGCCGCACGGTGCGCGACTTCTATATCCACAACGCCCTCTACTGGCTGGAAGAGTTCCATCTCGACGGGCTGCGGCTGGACGCGGTGCACACCATTATCGACGACAGCCGGCCCGACATCCTGGAGGAGTTGGCCCAGGTGGTGCGGACCACGCTGGGACGCGAGCGGCACATCCACCTGGTGCTGGAGAATGACCACAATGCGGTCCGCTATCTGGAACGCGGGGACGCGGGTGCCCACGGCTACGATGCCCAGTGGAATGATGACCTGCACCACGCCTGTCATGTGCTGCTGACCGGTGAACAGGATGGCTACTATGCCGATTACCGGGAGCACGCCACGGCCCACCTGGGCCGTTGCCTGAGCGAGGGTTTCGCCTATCAGGGCGAGGTCTCCGGCTACCGCCACGGCGCGCGCCGCGGCGAGCCCAGTGCCCACCTGCCGCCCAGCGCCTTTGTCTCGTTTCTGCAGAATCATGACCAGATCGGCAACCGCGCCTTCGGCGAGCGCCTGACCGCCCTGGCCGGGGCCGAGGCGCTGGCGGCGGCGACGGCGCTGCTGTTGCCGGCTCCGCCACCGCCGCTGCTGTTCATGGGCGAGGAGTGGGGGGCGCGTGAACCCTTCCCCTTTTTCTGCCAGTTCGAGCCCGGTCTGGCCGCGGCGGTGACCGAGGGACGGCGCAAGGAGTTCGCCGGCTTCAGCCGCTTTCGCGACCCGGCGGTGCGCGCCACCATTCCCGATCCCTGCGCCGAACAGACCTTCGAACTGGCGCGGCTCGATTGGTCCGCCCTGGAGAGCCCGCCGTCGCGCGACCGGCTGGTCCTGTACCGGCGGCTGCTGGCGTTGCGCCAGCAGGTCATTGTGCCGCGTCTGCCGGGCGCGCGCGGCAGCTGGTTCGAGGTGCTGGGCGAGGCGGCGCTGGAGGTCTCCTGGCGGCTTGGGGACGGCTCCCGCCTCAGTGTCCTGGCCAACCTGGGGAGTGCCACGGTGACGGTGGCCGGACCGCCCCGGGGCCGGTTGCTGTTTGCCGGTCCGGCCGGGCCGCCGGAGGATCTGGCGGCGGATTTGGCGGCGGGGAGACTGCCCGGCTGTTCGGTGGCTTGGTATCTGGAGGGTGCTGATGAACCAGGCTGAACTGCTGGCCACCCTGAGCGAGCTGGCGGGGATAGTGCCGGAGTACGTGGATAACTGGCAACGCACCCACCGGCCCTCCGACGCCACCCGCCGCGCCCTGCTCGGCGCCATGGGCTTTGACGTCGCCAGCGCGGCGGGCCTGGCGGCGGCGATCGATGAGTGCCGGCTGCGCCCCTGGCGGCGCCTGCTCGAACCGGTGCGGGTGACGGGGGAAACCGACCCCTGGGTACGCCTGGTGATGGCGGATGCCGAGGCCGGCGCCGAGTTGATCTGCCGCCTGCGGCTGGAGGATGGCACGAAGCATGACCACCCGTTCCAGCCGGCGCGATTGCCGCGCCTGCAGTGGCGCGAGGTGGACGGCCGGCCTTCGAGCGTCTGGAAGCTGGCGTTACCGCTCCAGCCCCCGCCGGGTTATCACCAACTGGCCATCGTCCGCGGTGGGGAGGTGATCGCCTCCCAAAGCCTCATCGTCGCGCCGGGCAACTGTTACCTGTCGGCCGCGCTGGAGCGCCCCGGCGGTCTGTGGGGGCCGGCGGTACAGCTCTATGGCCTGCGTTCCGAACGCAACTGGGGGATCGGTGACTTCACCGATTTGCGGCTGTTGCTGGAGCAGTGGTCGGGCTGGGGGGCGGATATTGTCGGGGTCAATCCGCTGCATGCCCTGTTTCCCCACAACCCGGAACACGCCAGCCCCTACAGCCCGTCGAGTCGCCTCTACCTGAATCTGCTTTATCTCGATGTCGAGGCGATCGCGGAGTACCGCGGCTGCGAGGCGGCCCGCGCACTGGTGGGCTCGGCCGAGTTCCAGCTACGCCTGCAGGCGCAGCGCGAGACCGAACTGGTCGATTACGCAGCGGTGGCGGCGCTGAAACTGCCGGTCCTGGAGCTGCTCTACCGCCACTTCCGCGAGCAGCATCTGCAGCCGGGAAGCGAGTGGGCGGCGCAGTTTCGCGCCTTCCAGGAGCGCGAGGGGGAGCGGCTCTATCACCACACCCTGTTCGAGGCGCTGCAGGAACATTTTCATCAACAGGACCCGGAGGTGTGGGGCTGGCCGGTGTGGCCGGAGCCCTTTCGCCAGCCGCAGGCGCCGGAGGTGCAGGCGTTTGCCGCACAGCATCGTGAACGCATCGAGTTTTTCAGCTACCTGCAGTGGCAGGCCAGCCTGCAACTCGCCGCCGCCGGCTGGCGTTCCATGGAGCTGGGGCTCGGGGTGGGCATCTATCTCGATCTAGCCGTCTCGGTGGATGGCGGCGGCGCCGAGTCGTGGGCCAACCAGGCACTGTATGCCATCGGCGTCGGGGTCGGCGCGCCGCCCGAACTGCACAATCAGCTGGGCCAGGACTGGGGCCTGCCCCCGCTGGTGCCATCGCGGCTGTTCGAGGCGGCCTATGCCCCCTTCATCGCCACCCTGCGCCACAACATGCGCCACGCCGGGGCGCTGCGGCTCGATCATGTCATGGGGCTGATGCGCCAGTACTGGGTGCCCGCCGGCTCGCCGCCCGCCGCGGGTGCCTATGTCGCTTATCCCTTCGCGGACCTGTTGGGCATCCTCGCGCTGGAGAGCCAACGCAATCAGTGCGTGGTCATCGGCGAGGACCTGGGGACCGTCCCGCAGGAGGTGCGCAGTGCGCTGGCCGCGATGCAGGTACTCTCCTACCGCGTCCTGATCGACGCCAAGACGGCCGATGGCCGCCTGCTGCCGCCGGCCGACTATCCGCCCCAGGCGCTGGCGGTGCTCGCCACTCATGACATGCCGACCCTGAGCGGTTACTGGGAGGGGCGCGATATCCTGCGGCGCAGCGAACTGGGGCTGTTCGCCACTGCCGAGGCGCGTCATGGGCAGGTTATCCAGCGCGCCCGTGAACGCGCCGAACTGTTGTTGCTGCTGGAGCAGGAGGGGCTGCTGCCGGAGGGGGTGACGGTCAATTCGATATCACTGCCGGCGGTGAGCGCGGCGTTTGCCGAGGCGGTATACGTCCTGCTCGCGCGCAGTCCGGCGCGACTGCTGATGGTGCAGCTGGAGGATCTGTTCGGGGTGGCGGATCAGGTCAATATCCCCGCCACCACCACCCAGCACCCCAACTGGCGGCGCAAGCTGCCGCTGCACCTGGAGAGTTGGGCCAGCGACCCGCGTCCCTTCTCGCTGTCGGCGGCGCTGCGCCGGGAACGCCCGCTCCAGCGTCCCCCGCTCGTCCCCCGCCAGGCGCGCGTGCCGACGTCCACCTATCGGCTGCAGTTCAGTCGCGACTTCACCTTCCCGCAGGCGACCGAGCTGATCCCCTATCTGGCGCGGCTCGGCATCAGCCACGTGTACTGCTCGCCCTATCTCCGGGCGCGTTCCGGCAGCAGCCATGGCTATGACATTATCGATCACAACAGCCTCAATCCGGAGATCGGCACGGCGGAAGAGTTTGCCGTCTTCTGCAATTCGCTCAAGTTCCATGGCATGGGGCAGATCCTGGATATGGTGCCCAATCACATGGGGGTGATGGGGGCCGACAATGCCTGGTGGCTGGATGTGCTGGAGCACGGCCAGGCGTCGGTATTCGCCGCTTTTTTCGATATCGACTGGCAGCCGAAGAAGCTCGAACTGCACGGCAAGGTGCTGCTGCCGATCCTGGCGCAACGCTATGGCATGGCCCTGGAGGGCGGGGAGCTGAAGCTGGAATTCGACGCCGGCGGCGGCAGCTTCAGTGTCTGGTATCACCAGCACCGGTTGCCGATCGATCCCGGCGAATACCCGCGCCTGTTGCGGCACCGTTTCGACCTGCTGGCCGGTCTGCTGGGCCCCGACCATCCCGATTACCTGGAACTGGGGAGCCTGATCACGGCGTTCGAAAACCTGCCGTCGCGGCAGACCGGCGCGCGCGAGGCGATTCTGGACAGGCAGCGCGATGCCGGCCTGTTCAAGCACCGCCTGCTGCAGCTGACCGCCGGCAGCCCGGAGATCGCGGGGATGGTGCAGGAGACGGTCAACGACTTCAATGGACGGCTGGGCGATCCAGACTCGTTCCAGCTATTGCACCGGCTGCTCGATGCCCAGGCGTGGCGGCTGGCGGACTGGCATGTCGCCTCCGACGAGATCAATTATCGTCGCTTCTTCGATATCAACGATCTCGCCGCCCTGCGCATGGAAGACCGCCGCGTCTTCGATATGACCCACCGGTTTGTGTTCGACCTGCTTGCCGACGGGCGGCTGGATGGCCTGCGTATCGATCATCCCGATGGACTCTATGATCCGGCCCAGTATTTTGCCCGCCTGCAGCGGCGGGCGGGTCTGGATGCCCTGGAAGGGGACGCCGCGCTCTACGTGGTGGTGGAGAAGATCCTCGCCCGCTCCGAGCCCCTGCGTGACGACTGGGCGGTGCAGGGCAGCACCGGCTACGATTTCTGCAATCTGCTGACGCGCCTGCTGGTCGATCCGCGGGGCGAACGCGGCCTGAACCGTGCCTATCGCCGGTTCATCCACGAGGCGCTCGATTTCAGCCAGCTGGTGTACCGGGGCAAACGCCATACCATGGAGCACGCCATGGCCAGCGAGCTGAATGTGCTGGCGGGGCAGCTGAGCCGCATCTGCGAGTCCAGTCCGCACACCCGGGATTACACCCACAACAACCTGCGTTTGGCCCTGATCGAGGTGATCGCGCACTTCCCGGTTTACCGCACCTACGTCCGCCAGGGACAGGTCGGCAGCCTGGATCGCCGCTATGTGGAGTGGGCGGTGGCCCTGGCCAAGAAGGCCAACCGGGGGCTGGATGTGACCATATTCGATTTTATCGCCTCGGTGCTGCTGATGGAGAGTGCCGCGGCCACCGATGAGCGTGCCTGCGCGGCGATGACGGCGCTGGCGATGAATTTCCAGCAGGTCTCCAGCCCGGTGATGGCGAAGGGGGTGGAGGACACCGCGCTCTATCGCTATCATCGCCTGATCTCGCTCAATGAGGTGGGCGGCGATCCGGCGCACTTCGCGGTCCCGCTGCATGAGTTCCATGCCGAAAATGCCCAGCGTCTGGCGCAGTGGCCGCATACCATGCTGAACAGCTCGACCCATGACAGCAAGCGCAGCGAGGATGTACGCATGCGCATCAACGTGCTGTCCGAGATCCCCGAGCGCTGGCAGCAGCAGAGCCGTCGTTGGAAACAGATCAACCGCCACCGCAAGCGCCGCCTGGAGCAGGGCAAGGCGCCGTCCGACAATGACGAGTATCTGCTCTATCAGACCCTGCTCGGCACCTGGCCGCTGCAGTCGATGGATGCTGCCGGTCATGAAGCCTATGTGGCGCGTATCGAACGCTATATGCTGAAGGCGGTACGCGAGGCCAAACAGCACACCAGCTGGGTCAATCCGGTGCCGGAGTACGAGGAGGCGCTCTGTCACTTCATCCGGCGGCTGTTGCAGAGCGGTGAAAACAATCTCTTCCTCAGTGAATTTCTGCCGTTCCAGCGGGAGGTGGCGCGCTGGGGCCTGTTCAACGCCCTGTCGCAGCAGCTGCTCAAGCTGACCTCGCCGGGGGTGCCGGACCTGTTCCAGGGCAGCGAACTATGGGAATTCAACCTGGTCGATCCCGACAATCGCCGCCCGGTGGACTTCCCCCGGCGTCAGCGCCTGCTGGCCGAACTGGAACGGTACACCGCTGTACCCCAGGCCGAGCTGGCGGGGCGTGTGCGGCAGCTGCTGGAGACCCTGGCCGACGGTCGTGCACGACTCTATCTGATCTGGCGGCTGCTGAGGATTCGCCTGCACTGGAAGACGGTTTATCAGGAGGGGGCCTATGTGCCGCTGGTGGTGAGCGGAGCCGCGGCGGAGCATCTCTGCGCGTTCGCCCGTAGTGCCGGGGAGACCAGCCTGATCAGCGTCGCCCCGCGCTGGTACAGCCGGCTTGCCCCCGGGGCCGGGGATCTGCCCCTCGGGCCCGGGGTGTGGGGGGATAGCTCGATTGTGCTGCCGGAGCGTTTGGCGGGCGAGGGCGGCCGCAACCTGCTGACCGGTGAGCCGGTTGAGGTCGTGCTGCAGGAGGGTCTGGCGGTGCTGCCGGTGGCGACCCTGCTGCAATCCTTTCCGGTGGCGTTGGTGCGGTTGTGATCCGGGCCGCGGAGCTCAAGCGCATAGCCGCCCATACCGCCCTGTCTATGTTACCAGGACTACGGTCCGGGCAAGGGCATCAAGGCATGGCATAGCCGAACCCGCGGATAATGGCCACGGCCTCGGGGCTTTTGACGTAGTCGAGAAAGGCGCGGGCCACCGGATGGTCCTGCAGCAGCACCGCCTGCTGGGCAATCGGGTCGTACTCGGCGGGGGGGACCTCCCACAGCGATCCTGCGGGCGGATGACCGGGGCTTTTTACCTGGGAGTAGGCGACCAGGCCCAGTTCGGCGTTGCCGCTTCTGATGAACTGGTAGGTCTGGCCGATGTTCTCGCCGCGCACCAGGCGCCCCTGCAGGCCCTCCCAGAGTCCCCGGTTCTGCAGGAACTGCTCGGCGGCCTTGCCATAGGGCGCCAGCCGCGGGTTGGCGATGGCCAGGTGTTGAAACGCCTGCCCCTCCAGCACCTTGCCCTGTGAATCCACCAGTCCCGCCTTGGGACTCCACAGCACGATCCGGCCCACCGCATAGGTGAAACGGCTCCCCGATATGGCCACTCCCTCCTGCTCCAGCAGCTCCGGGCGGCGCTCGTCGGCGGCAAAAAAGGCGGCGAAGGGCGCGCCGTTTTTGATCTGGGCATAGTGTTTGCCGGTGGAACCGAATATCAGGTTGATCCGTTGTCCGTTTTGCGCCGTGAAGCGGGCGGCGATCTCCTTGATCGGATCGGTGAAGTTGCTGGCCACCGCAATGTTGACGGTATCGGCCAGGGTCGTGCCCATGTTTGCCAGCAGCAGGCAGGTGATGAGCAGCAGGTGGGTCACCCCAGGGATTTTCATATCAAGCTGAATCTCTGTTACTGAAATGGGCCTATCTTATGGGTAAACGCGCGGAAGGCCAAAAATTGGCGGCTCACAGGGTGCCCTTGACATCGGGTTCCGCGTTAACTAAGGTCTATTCGTACGATTTATCTATAAATCGTATATATAACGAAATCATAATGTTTGAAAAGGAGGAGTTGCTCGTGAAGAAGATTCTCTTGAAACGATGGCTGGCCCCACTGATCTGCTCGGCGCTGTTTGCCGGCACCGCCACTGCCGCCACCTCGTGGGACATGCCGACCCCTTACGGCGATGGGGTACACCACACCCAGAATGTTCGCCAGTTTGCCGAGGATGTGAAGAGCGCCACCAATGGTGAGCTGGTGATTACCGTCCACTCCGGCGCCTCGCTGTTCAAACATCCCGAGATCCATCGCGCCGTGCGTAGCGGCCAGGTCAATATCGGCGAGATGCTGATGGCCCTGCTGGGCAACCAGGATCCGCTGTTCAAGGTGGACAACATCCCGTTTCTGGCCAGCGATTTCGCCAGTGCGAAAAAATTGTGGCAGGTCAGCCGCCCGCACGTGGAGAAGAGCCTGGCGAAGGACGGCCTGATGCTGCTCTACGCCATCCCCTGGCCGCCGCAGGGGTTCTATACCAAGTCGGCCGTCGCTTCGGTCGAGGACTTCGCCGGCATGAAGATGCGCGCCTACAGCCCCACCACCTCGCGTCTGGCGGTGCTGCTGAAGGCGTCCCCCACCACGGTACAGACCCCGGAGATCCCCCAGGCATTCAGTACCGGTATTATCGACGCCATGGTGACCTCGCCCACCACCGGAGTGAGCAGCCAGGCGTGGGATTTTGTCGGCCACTACACCGATACCCAGGCGTGGATCCCCAAGAACATGGTGTTTGTCAACACCCGGGCGTTCAAGCGCCTGCCGGCGGCGGTGCAGGATGCGCTGCTGGCGGCCGCCGCCAAGGCCGAGGCGCGCGGCTGGGAGATCGCCGAGAGCGAGACCGTGGAGAAGACCGCCACCCTGAAGGCGCAGGGGATGCAGGTGAGTTCCCCGGCCGACCGCTTCAAGTCCGAGTTGCGGGAGATCGGTGGCATCATGAGTGACGAGTGGGCCCAGGAGGCCGGTGCCACCGGAGCCGAAATCCTCAAGGCGATGCAGTAATGGAGCGGGGAGCCGGCCTCGCCCTTGCCGGTTCCCCGGCTTCGCTAATGCGCAGACTGCTCGACAGGCTTTATCTCACCGCCGGTGCCGCCGCCGGCCTCTGCCTGGTGCTCATGGCGCTGCTGATCCTGGCGCAGATCGTCGGCCGCTGGTTCGGGGTGGTGATCCCCTCGACCGAGGACTTCTCCGGCTTCCTGCTGGCGGCGGCCAGTTTCCTGGCCCTCGCCTACACCCTGCGCAGCGGCGGGCACATCCGGGTGAATCTGCTGATCAGCCACCTGCACGACGGGCCGCGCCGCCTGATCGAGGGCGCGGTGCTGCTGCTGGGCCTGCTGCTGGTGGGCTATGCCGCCTGGTCGGCGCTGCTGCTGGTGATCGAATCCTACCAATTCAACGAACTGAGCCAGGGCTATATCCCGGTGCCGCTGTGGATCCCCCAGACCCCTATGGCGGCGGGCCTGCTGATCCTGGAGATCGCGCTGCTGGATGAGTGGGTGCTGCTGTTGCGCGGGGATGAGCCCCACTACATGCGCCATGACGAGATCTCGGTGATCGGCAGGGGAGAGTGAGATGGATCCGCTGCAGATGACCCTGCTACTGACCCTGCTGCTGTTCGGTCTGCTCGCCGCCGGGCTCTGGGTGGCCGTTACCCTGTTCCTGATCGCCTTCGTCGGGCTGCTGCTGAACGATACCGGCAACATGGGACTGATCATGGCCACCACCACCTGGGGCGCCTCCGCCAGCTGGAGCCTGACCGCCCTGCCGCTGTTTATCTGGATGGGCGAGATCCTGTTCCGCACCCGTCTGTCGGAGGACCTGTTCAGCGGCCTGGCCCCCTGGCTCAACCACCTGCCGGGACGGCTGCTGCATGTGAATATCCTCGGCTGCGGGATCTTTGCCGCGGTCTCCGGCTCCTCCGCCGCCACCGCCGCCACCATCGGCCGCATGACCGCGCCGGAACTGGAGAAGCGCGGCTACGACGAGCGCATGTCCCTCGGCACCCTGGCCGGCTCCGGCACCCTGGGACTGCTGATTCCGCCTTCGATCATCCTGATCGTCTACGGCGTCTCGGCCGAGGTCTCCATCGCCCGGCTGTTTATCGCCGGCGCCCTGCCGGGGCTGCTGCTGATCCTGCTGTTCATGGGTTACACCATGCTCTGGGCGACCTTCAACCCTAAACGCATGCCGCCGGCGGAACCGGACGTGCCGCTGCGCCGCAAGCTGCGCGCCTCGCTGTCGCTGTTTCCGGTGATCGGGCTGATCCTGTTTGTGCTCGGTTCCATCTACGGCGGGCTGGCCACCGCCACTGAGGCGGCGGTGTTCGGCGTGTTCGGAGCGCTGGTCATCGCCGCGCTGACCGGGACCCTGAGCCGACAAACCTTCGTGGCGAGCCTGATGGGGGCGACCCGCACCAGCTGCATGATCGCCTTTATCCTGGCCGGTGCCGCCTTTCTCACCATCGCCATGGGCTTTACCGGCATCCCCCGGGCGCTGGCCGAGTATATCGCCACCCTGGGGCTCGGTCCGCTCGGCCTGATCGGGGTGCTGACCCTGTTCTTTATCCTGCTGGGCTGTTTTCTCGATGGTATTTCGGTGGTGGTGCTGACCACCTCGGTGGTGTTGCCAATGGTGCAGCAGGCGGGGATCGATCTGCTCTGGTTCGGTATCTATCTGGTATTGGTGGTGGAGATGTCGCAGATCACGCCGCCGGTCGGTTTCAACCTGTTCGTGCTGCAGGGGCTGACCGGGCGCAACATCCTGCGTATTGCCGTCTACGCCCTGCCGTTTTTTCTGCTGCTGGTGCTGGCCGTGGTGCTGGTGACCGCGTTTCCCCAGATTGCCACCTGGCTGCCGTCGATGATGACCCGGGGTTAACCCATTTTTATTGGAATGATCAGTCAATGAGAGAAGTGTTAGCGAGTGAAGATCGGGGTGTGACGCCCAAGTGGCAGTTCTGGATCGACCGCGGCGGCACCTTCACCGACGTTGTGGCGCAGCGTCCCGACGGCAGCCTGGTGACCCACAAGCTGCTGTCCGAGAACCCGGCCCAGTACCGCGACGCGGCGATTCAGGGCATGCGGGATCTGCTGGGTGTGGGCAGGGATGAACCGCTGCCGGCGGAACGGATCGATGCGGTGAAGATGGGCACCACGGTGGCCACCAACGCCCTGCTGGAGCGCCACGGCGAGCCGACCCTGCTGCTGGTGACCCGCGGCTTCGGCGATGCCCTGCGCATCGGCTACCAGACCCGGCCGGAGCTGTTCACCCTGGATATCGAGCTGTCGGAGATGCTCTACAGCCAGGTCGTTGAGGTGGACGAACGGGTCGGCGCCCAGGGGGAGCTGATCCGGCCGCTGGACGAGGCCGCGGCACGCGCCGGCCTGCAGTCCGCCCATGACCAGGGGCTGCGCAGTCTGGCGGTGCTGTTCATGCACAGCTACCGCTACCCGGCCCATGAACAGCGGGTGGCGGAACTGGCGCGGGAGATCGGCTTCAGCCAGATCTCCATCAGTTCCGAGGTGAGTCCGCTGATGAAACTGGTGAGCCGCGGCGATACCACGGTGGTGGACGCCTACCTCTCGCCCATCCTGCGTCGCTACGTGGAGCAGGTCTCCGCGGAACTGGACGGCATGCAGGAGGCGGGCGGCCGGCTGCTGTTCATGCAGTCCAACGGCGGGCTGACCGACGCCTACCGCTTCCAGGGCAAGGACGCGATCCTCTCCGGTCCGGCCGGCGGGGTGGTGGGCATGGTGCGCACCGCCGAGGCGGCCGGCTTCGCCAAGCTGATCGGCTTCGACATGGGCGGCACCTCCACCGACGTGAGCCACTATGCCGGGGAGTACGAGCGCGCCTTCGAGACCCAGGTGGCCGGGGTGCGGCTGCGCGCGCCGATGATGCTGATCCACACCGTGGCGGCCGGCGGCGGCTCCATGCTGCAGTTCGACGGCGCCCGTTTCCGCGTCGGGCCGGAGTCGGCCGGGGCCAATCCCGGTCCCGCCTGCTACCGCAACGGCGGGCCGCTTACCGTCACCGACTGCAACGTCATGCTGGGCAAACTGCAACCACAACACTTTCCCCAGGTGTTCGGCCCCCGCGCCGACCAGCCGCTGGATGCGGCGGTGGTGCGCGAGCGCTTCCGCGAGCTGACCGAGCGGATCAACCGGGCCACCGGCGAACGGCGCAGCCCGGAGCAGGTGGCGGATGGGTTCCTGGCCATCGCCGTGGTCAACATGGCCAACGCCATCAAGCGCATCTCGGTGCAACGCGGTTACGACGTCTCGGAATACACCCTCTGCTGTTTCGGCGGCGCCGGCGGCCAGCACGCCTGCCTGGTGGCCGACTCCCTGGGCATGAAGCAGGTCTACCTGCACCCCCACGCCGGGGTGCTCTCCGCCTTCGGCATGGGGCTGGCGGATCGACGCTTGATGCGCGACCAAGCGGTGGAGGCGCGCCTGGCAGCGGAACTGCTGGCGGAACTGGTGACCGGTCTGGAGCGGCTGGAGCGCGACGGGGTGGCGGAGATGCGGGCCCAGGGGGTGCGTGCCGCGGCGATCCGTTGCGAGCGCAAGCTGCACCTGCGCTATCTCGGCTCAGACACCGCCCTGCTGGTCCCGTTTGACGCGCTGCCGGAGATTCAACGGGCATTCGAGCAAGCCCACCAACAGCGCTTTGGTTTCATCTCGCCGGAGAAACCGCTGATTGTGGAGGCGATCCAGGTGGAGGTGATCGGCGCCGGCGAGCATCCCGCACTCATCACCGGAGGAGTAGCGGTCGATAGCGCGCTGCAGCCGTTGGCGACCCATCCCACGGTAATGAACGGCGAGACCTTCGAGACCCCGTTCTACGCCCGTGAGGCCCTGCCGGCGGAACGGCCGGTACAGGGTCCGGCGGTGGTGATCGAGCCGACCGGCACCATCGTGGTGGAGCCGGGCTGGCAGGCGACCCGCACCCGTGACGACAACGTGGTGCTGGAGCGCTACCAGCCGCTGCCGGAGCGGGTGGCCATCGGCACCCGGGTCGATCCGGTGATGCTGGAGATCTTCAACAACCTGTTCATGTCCATCGCCGAGCAGATGGGCATGGTGCTGGAGAACACCGCCGCCTCGGTGAACATCAAGGAGCGGCTGGACTTTTCCTGCGCGGTGTTCGACCAGCAGGGCGACCTGATCGCCAACGCACCGCACATGCCGGTGCATCTCGGCTCCATGAGCGAGAGCATCAAGACAGTGATCCGCGAGCGCGCCGGCCGCATGCGGCCCGGTGACGCCTACCTGCTCAACGACCCCTACAACGGCGGCACCCACCTGCCGGATGTCACCCTGATCAAGCCGGTGTTCGATCCGGCCGGCGAGACGGTGATCTTCTATGTCGCCTCGCGCGGACACCATGCCGATATCGGCGGCACCACTCCCGGCTCCATGCCGCCGGACTCCCGTTCGGTGGCCGAGGAGGGGATACTGATCGACAACTTCACCCTGGTGGATCGGGGCCGCTTCTGCGAAGCGGAGATCCGCGCCTTGCTCGCCGGCGGCCCCTGGCCGGCGCGCAATATCGACACCAACGTGGCCGATTTCCAGGCCCAGCTGGCGGCCTGCGAGAAGGGGGTGCAGGAGCTGCTGCGCATGGTGGATCACTTCGGCCTGGAGGTGGTACATGCCTACATGCAGCACGTGCAGGACAACGCCGAGGAGTCGGTGCGCCGGGTGCTGGATGTGCTGCACGACGGCGAGTTCTGTTATGAGATGGACGACGGCCACCGGGTCTGCGTCAGGATCACCCTGCAGCGCGAGGCGCGCCGCGCCACCATCGACTTCACCGGCACCAGTCCGCAGCACCCCGGCAACTACAACGCGCCGGCGGCGGTCTGCCGGGCGGCGGTGCTGTACGTGTTCCGCTGCCTGGTGGCCGACATGATCCCGCTCAACGAGGGCTGCCTGAAGCCGTTGCAGGTGATCATCCCGGCGGGGTCTATGATCAACCCCGACTACCCGGCCGCGGTGGTGGCCGGCAACGTGGAGACCTCCCAGGTGATCGTCGACACCCTGCTGGGGGCGCTCGGGGTGGCGGCCGGCTCCCAGGGGACTATGAACAATTTCACCTGGGGTAATCGCCAGTACCAGTATTATGAAACGATTTGCGGCGGCGCCGGGGCGACCCGGCAGCGCGACGGCGCCTCGGCGGTGCACACCCACATGACCAACTCGCGACTGACCGATCCGGAGGTGCTGGAGTGGCGCTTCCCGGTACGCCTGGAGTCCTTCGCCATCCGCCGGGGTTCCGGCGGGGCGGGGCGCCAGCGGGGTGGCGACGGCACCGTCCGCCGGCTGCGCTTCCTGCAGCCGATGAGCGCCAACATCCTCGCCGGGCACCGCCGCGTGCCACCCTACGGCCTGGCCGGTGGCCAGCCGGGGCAGGTGGGCCGCAACTGGGTGGAACACGCCGACGGCCGGGTCACCGAGCTGGGCCACCAGGGGCAGGTGGAGATGGCGGCGGGGGATCTGTTTATTATTGAAACTCCGGGAGGCGGGGGCTATGGTGAGCCGTAATTGCTCACGGGGTGAATGGCCTGCCTCGCCGGCCTCACACGATGGCTTGTTTCCTCGAATCCGGCCCCATTTTCAGCGCCTGCCCAAACTCGCTTCGCTCAGACAAGGGCAGGCTTGAATCTGAAAAAGGGGCCGGATTCGAGGCGCCATCAAGATCGGCCAACAAGCCAGGCCAATCACTTACAGGCCGGGTGGGTAGTTACGGTGAACCAACTTAATCAGGCAGGGAACGAACCATGGGATTGACCGAATATTTGACCTTTCTACTGATTGCACTGGTGGCCACGGCAACACCCGGCCCGGCGGTGCTGCTGGCGGTCACCAACGCGCTCACACTGGGCATGCGGCGCACCCTGATCGCCATCCTGGGCAACGTGACCGGCATCGTGCTGCTGGCGGCCCTCTCGTCCGTCGGGCTGGGGGCGCTGCTCCACACCTCGGAGACCGTTTTCCAGCTGGTCAAGTGGAGCGGGGGGCTCTATCTGATCTATCTGGGGGTGCGTCTCTGGCGCAGCGGGTTGGGGCGCTTCCCGGCGAAGGGGGTGGCGGTTGTCTCCCGCAGCCCGGTAAAACTCTTTTTCCAGGCCTTTACGGTGGCGGTTAGCAATCCCAAGGCCATTGCCTTCTGCACCGCCCTGTTTCCGCAATTTGTCGAGCCCACGGCCGCCATGCTGCCGCAGTTCGCCCTGTTGGCCGCTACTTTCGGCCTGCTCTCGTTCACTTTCCTGTTCGGTTATGCCTTTCTGGCCAGCCGCTCCAGCGGCTGGTTGCAAAACACGGACTGGAGTATGCGGTTCAACCGGATCACCGGTGGTCTGTTCGTTGGCCTCGGTTCGCTGCTTATCACCGCGGAGCGTTGATCGCCAGGGGGAAGCCACCGCAGGTGGAACCGGAAACAAGGAATTTGCGTAGCTACTCACCGGGTGATTGGCCTGCCTTGCCGACCTCACACGATGGCTGGACCAAGATCGGCCAACAAGGCAGGCCAATCGCTTACAGACCGGATGAGTAGTTACGAATTTGCATTTATTTAAACGGGAAGGGGTCGGAGTCAATCTGTTTCGCGGTTTCAATCCTGGACGCAATGGCGTTGATTGACTCCGACCCCGTGGTGCGCGTTGATTCCATCCTTAGGTCCGTAAGCGGTGCGTCCTTGCACCACTCCTCGCGGCTGAACAATACTTAGCAGGTAGCACAAGATGTCGGAAAAAAAGAAACAACCCATCGTCTCCTCCTCCCATCTGGTCTCGGACAAGAGTGTCGAGCTGAGCGAGCTGGAGTATGGCCTGATCATCGCCAGCAACGCCTTCAATCGCTGGATCGAGCGCTGCATGACCGCCAGCGGCATGCCCGATCTCAATCCCACCGATATCCTGATCCTGCACAACGTCAATCATCGCGGACGGGCCAAGAAGGTGGCGGATATCTGCTTCAACCTGAATATCGAGGACACCCACACCGCCACCTACTCGCTGCGTAAACTGGTCAAGCTGGGATTGGTGGAACCCGAAAAGCAGGGCAAGGAGAACTTCTTCTCCACCAGTGAGCGCGGCGAGACGCTCTGCCTGCGCTACCGGGAGATCCGCGAGGACTGCCTGGTGGACGCCCTCGGTATCCTCGGCGCCGGCAACCAGGAGATCGGCGAGCTGGCCCGGGTGCTGCGTTCCCTGTCGGGGCTCTACGACCAGGCGGCTCGCGCCGCCTCTTCGCTCTAGATTCGGGCGGGACCAGTGGGCACCGAGGGATCGGAGTCAAGCCGCTCGGAGTGGAGCGGTATGTTCCCCGAAGCGGTGCGGCTTGACTCCGACCCCTCCCGATTCATCATCTCCCAGGGTTGAAAACAACCGTAGGGGCAACCCCCCGTGGTTGCCCGACCCTCCGGGTTGCAACCGACCCGGGCAGGCACGGGGGCCTGCCCCTACGAATGGGTCGCCCGGGCAGGCACGGGCGCAAACCGACGCTTATCTCTGCATAGACGCTTTCTAGTCGTTCTCCTGTTCTGGTTAATCCGCTTGCGTGATGTGGGAATGTGGCAGGGATGAAACAGGGATGGAATTGCGCTAGAGCAAATAAACCTTCCACTTTTTACTCTAGACTGGTCACCATGTTTCCGTTCTTGGCTGGGCTCGCGGGGCGTTATTCCCTCAGGCCGGCCGCCGTCGATGCGGAGATCCACCGCTGCCGGCAGGGGGGATGGTCTCCCACGGAACCGGCCCTGGCCGCGGGATGGTTGTTTAACCATTTGAAATAACGGAGTTATTTTCGGATGCCTGGTGGCGTCTTGGGGCGCGGGGGCGATGGCGCAACAAGCGCTGGCGCTGGCGGGGCGTCGGGTGACCCGCCGATTTGGGTCTGCTGGCCTGTATTTTGCTCTCATCCTGCCAGCTGTCCCGTCATCTGCCCCGGTTGGGTAATGACGATCTGAAATCTGGAGGGCGTGGTTGGTCTGATGGGTAACGCGGTTGGCAACATAGAGGGACGGCTGGATATCGGCCTGCAACTGTCCGAAGGGATCGTGACAGGGGTCGATATCCGCTCATCCCGCCCGCTACAGACGCCGAGGATCTTTATCGGCAAGCGTGTGGAGGAGCTGCTGCAGACGTTGCCGCTGCTCTACAGCGTCTGCGGCACCGCCCAGGCCCATGCCGCCGTGAGTGCCTGTGAACAGGCACTCGGACTGGCGGAGCCGGAATCAACACACGGCGCCCGGGAGGCCCTGGTCTGGCTGGAGACCGCCAAGGAGCATCTGTGGCGGGTGCTGCTGGAGTGGCCCGGGTTGCTCGGCCTGCCGCCGGCGACAACCGGGGTGGGCGAGGTAATGCAGCTGATCCAGCGTTTTCGCGTCGCGCTCTTTCCCCAGGGGCGTCCGTTCATGCCAGGTGCTCGACCGGTGGCGGCGGGCGACGGCACGGCGGAGACGGTGATCGCGGAGTTCGATCGGTTGCTGCGGGAACAGGTGTTTGGGCTACCCCCCGCCCAGTGGCTGGAACTGGAAGATGTTGCCGGGTTGTTGCGCTGGGCGGAGGATAACGCCTCGCCGGCGGCGCGGATGCTGCAGCGGGTACACGACAACGGCTGGAGCGGGCTGGGTTGCTGCCCGGTCGGTGCGCTGCCCCGGCTGGAGACGCCATTTCTGCTGGAGCAGTTGCAGCGGGCCGATGCGCAGCGCTTCATCGCCGCCCCGCAACTGGCGGGTGAATGCCGGGAAACCACCCCCTTCACCCGCGCCCTGGGGCACCCGCTGGTGGCGGCCGTGGTGGCAGCGGACGGTTCCGGGCTGTTGGCCCGGTTAACGGCCCGGCTGGTGGAACTGGCCGGAATCCCCGGCCGGTTGCGTGCGCTTGGACTGTCTCAAGAAGAGACCGCGGATGCCGATCCTGCCCGGGAGCCGGTGCTGCCGGCGGGCAACGGCATCGCTCAGGTGGAGGCGGCCCGTGGCCTGCTGGTTCACCGGGTGGTGTTGCAGGAGGAGCGGATCGCCCGCTACCAGATCCTGGCCCCGACCGAGTGGAATTTTCATCCGGACGGGGTGCTGGCCGAGGGGTTGAAGGGGTTGCAGGCGGATTCAATGGACGATCTGCACCAACAGGCCGCCCTGTTGATCAATGCCATCGACCCCTGTGTGGGGTATGAACTACGCATCGAACAGGATTGAGTACACAGGAATGGGTAGGATGCTGGTGAGCTTGCGAACCGCATCGTTCGCGGGCTGTATAGGCTTGATGCGGTTCGTGCATCACCGGCATCCCACATCGAGCCCCGTAGTTTGTAGCCCGGATGAAGCCCACTCCATGGGAGCCTAACGGGCGCACAGCCCCGGACGGGCGAAATCCGGGATGGTGTCGGTCGAAGCCTGCTCCCCGGATTCCGCCGCCGCTGGCGCATACGATTTCCCTGTCGGGGGGTAGCGGCTCCATCCAGGCTACGGTGCTACGCATCGAACAGGATTAAGTCGGTAGGGTGGGCACGCTTTTTGTGCCCACGCGGTTTGTTGTTTCCGTGCAGGCGCGTGGGCACACACAACGTGCCCACCCTACGGTTGCTTTATGAAGAGCCGTGTAACACAAAACATTTGCGTTTATTCGCGTCCATTCGCGGCTTAAAAAGTGTTTTTTACAGACAGCAACAGGCATTGATGCATGCACGAAATGTCAATTTGTGAAGGGATACTGCAGGTCATGGAGGAGCAGGCCGCCGCCCAGCAGTTCAGCCGGGTCAAGTCGGTCTGGCTGGAGATCGGCCCGCTGGCGGGGGTGGAGCTGGAGGCGCTGCGATTCGGTTTCGATGTGGTGACGAGCCACAGTTTGGCCGAGGGGGCGCGACTGGAGATTATCGAGCTGCCCGGGACCGCCTGGTGCCTGGAGTGCTCGAAGAGCGTACCGATCCGGCAGCGTTTCGACGCCTGCCCGGAGTGCGGCAGTTTTCAATTACAGATTACCGGCGGCGATGAGCTGCGAATCAAAGAACTGGAGGTGGACTGATGTGTACCGTATGCGGCTGCGGCGAGGGCGAGACCCGTATCGAGGGGCAGGACGTGGGTCATGCCCATGATCATCACCACCCTCATCATCACCATGGCGATCATTCCCATGCGCATGGCCACGAACACGACCATGACCATGACCATGACCATGACCATGATCATGATCATGAGCACAGCCATGACCACGACCATGCCGGGCACCAGCACCACACCCACGGCCACCATCACCACGACTACGGCCAGGGGCCGGCCCACGCCCATGCCCCGGGCATGAGCCAGTCGCGCATGGTGCAGATCGAGCAGGATATACTGGGCAAGAACAACCAGTACGCCACCGCCAACCGGCAGCTGTTCCAGGATCAGTCGATCCTGGCGCTGAATCTGGTCTCCAGCCCCGGTTCCGGCAAGACCACCCTGTTGACCCGCAGCATCGATGACCTGAAAGGGGAGTTGCCGATCAGCGTCATCGAGGGGGACCAGCAGACCGCCAACGACGCCGACCGGATCCGTGAAACCGGGGTGCCGGCGCTGCAGATCAACACCGGCAAGGGGTGTCACCTGGATGCCCACATGATCGGTCACGCCATGGAGAGCCTGCAGCCGGCCGACAACAGCCTGCTGTTCATCGAGAACGTGGGCAACCTGGTCTGTCCGGCCGCCTTCGACCTGGGCGAGGCACACAAGGTGGCGATCCTGTCGGTCACCGAGGGCGAGGACAAGCCGCTGAAATACCCGGACATGTTCCATGCCGCCGACCTGATGATCCTGAACAAGACCGACCTGCTGCCCTATCTCGATTTCGATGTGGAGAAGTGCATCGGGTTTGCCCGGCGGGTCAATCCCGATATCGAGGTGCTGCAGCTCTCGGCCAAGAGCGGCGAGGGGATGGAGGCCTGGTACCAGTGGATCCGGTCACGCATGGCATAACCCGCGGCAACGGCGTGGGCACAGACTACGAGCCCACCCGGCGTCGCTTGAGGTTCCTCGTTCCCACGCTCTGCGTGGGAATGCATACCCACCGGCAACGGTGAGGAGTGGTACATGAGGAGTGGAACAGGGATGTACCGTTTACGGAGCTGAGGATGGCATGCGCCCCTCGGGCTTATCCACTCTACGAAACAGTTGTAGGGGCGGCTTCAGCCGCGAACGATATAGAGGTATTACTACAATGTGTCTGGCGATTCCCGGCAAGGTGGTCGAAATCGACGAAGCCGCCGACATGGCCACCGTCTCGGTGGGCAACGTGAGGAAGGAAGTCTCCACCGCGCTGGTGGAGGATGTCGCCCTCGGCGACTACCTGCTGATCCATGTCGGCTACGCCCTCAACAAGATCAGCGAGGAGGAGGCGGCTAATACCCTCAAGCTGTTCGAAGAGGCGGGCATGCTGGCGGAGGAGGTGTTATGAAAAATTGGCAGGAGAGCCAATATTCACGGCCGCAGGCCGCCCGTCAGGGTGCGGCACACGACTGCATGGATGCAGGAGGTAGAGCAACGCAGGGAGCAGTTGCCGAGGGATGTGCCGCATGAAATACGTCGACGAGTTCCGCGCCAAGTCGACGGCACAGAAGCTCTCCCGGGCGATCACCGCAGAGGCCGATCCCGAGCGCCGCTATCACCTGATGGAGTTCTGTGGCGGCCACACCCACGCCATCTTCCGCTACGGGGTGCAGGATCTGCTGCCGGAGAACGTGCGCCTAGTGCATGGCCCCGGCTGCCCGGTCTGCGTGCTGCCCATTGCCCGAATCGATATGGCAATCGCCATGGCCGAGCAGCACGGCGTCACCCTCTGCTCCTACGGCGACATGCTGCGGGTGCCGGCCTCGCAGCGCAAGAGCCTGCTCAAGGCCAAGGCGCAGGGGGCGGATATCCGCATGGTCTACTCCACCCAGGACGCGCTCAATATCGCCAAAGAGCAGCCGGATAAACAGGTGGTGTTTTTCGGCATCGGTTTCGAGACCACCACCCCACCCACCGCGGTCGCCATCAAGCAGGCCCAGGCGCTGGGACTGAAAAACTTCTCCGTGTTCTGCAACCACGTACTCACCCCGGCGGCGATCCAGAACATCCTGGAGTCGCCCGAGGTGCGCGAGCTGGGCACCGTCTCCCTGGACGGTTTCCTAGGCCCCTCCCACGTCAGCTCCATCATCGGCAGCCAGCCCTACGAGTTCTTTGCCGAGGAGTTCCAGCGCCCGGTGGTGATTGCCGGCTTCGAGCCGCTGGACGTGATGCAGTCAATCCTGATGCTGGTGCGCCAGCTCAACGAGGGGCGGCACGACGTGGAGAACGAATACACCCGGGTGGTCTCGCCCGAGGGCAACCTCAAGGCGAAAAGACTGGTGGCGGAGATCTTCGAACTGCGCCGCAGCTTCGAGTGGCGCGGCCTGGGGCTGGTGCCGTACAGCGCGTTGCGGATTAAAAAACCGTTTGCCGAGTTCGATGCGGAGTTGCGCTTTCCGGTGGAGGAGGTGCGGGCCGCCGACGTCAAAGGCTGCGAGTGCCCGGCCATCCTGCGCGGCGTGAAGCGGCCCACCGACTGCAAGCTGTTCGGCACCGTCTGCACCCCGGAGAATCCCATGGGTTCGTGCATGGTCAGCTCCGAGGGGGCTTGCGCCGCTTATTGGACCTACGGGCGGTTCCGCGAGCAGGCGGCGTCGTAGGCTTCCGCGGATGGACGCAAGAATCCCGTCTTGTTCAGGATTTCATGGTGGATGCGCAAGCTTATCCACCCTACGTTTTAAGCCGCTGTTGAAAAGGATGCAGGATGTAGGGTGGATAAGCGAAGCGCATCCACCAAGCTTGAAGGGTGGGCACGCCGTCTGCGCCCCCGGTGTTACTTGACAGGATCGCATCCGCGTGGCCACAAAAAACGTGCCCACCCTACGGTTGCTCGGGCAACCACGGGGGGTTGCCCCTACGGACCGATGAATTTTTTTGGCAGATGAATCGAAACGCATGAATAAAAAAAGATACACCAGCCGACTGGACCTGAAAAACGGTACCGTCGACATGACCCACGGAGCCGGCGGCCGCGCCATGGCCCAGCTGATCGACGAGCTGTTCGTCGGCAGCCTGGACAACGAGCTGCTGCGCCAGGGCAATGATCAGGCGGCCTTCGACGTACCCCGGGGGCGCATGGTGATGAGCGTGGACGGTCACGTGATCTCGCCGCTGTTCTTTCCCGGCGGCGATATCGGCTCCCTGTCGGTGCACGGCACCGTCAACGACGTGGCCATGTCCGGCGCCAGGCCGCTCTACCTCTCGGCCGGTTTTATCCTGGAGGAAGGCTTCCCGCTGGCCGATCTCAAGCGCATTGTCGAGAGCATGGCGGCGGCCGCCAACCTGGCCGGTGTACCGGTGGTGACCGGCGACACCAAGGTGGTGGAGAAGGGCAAGGGGGACGGCGTCTTCATTACCACCACCGGCATCGGCATGGTGCCCGAGGGGATCAACATCTCCGGCGACCGGGCGCGGCCGGGCGACCGGATCCTGGTCTCCGGCAGCATGGGCGATCACGGCGTCGCCATCATGTCGAAGCGCGAGAACCTCACCTTCGAGACCACCATCGAATCGGACTCCCAGTCGCTGCACGACCTGGTGGCCGCCATGGTGGAGGCGGTGCCGGATATCCACTGCCTGCGCGATCCGACCCGCGGCGGTCTCGCCTCGACCCTGAACGAGATGGCCCAGCAGTCCGGCGTCGGCATGCAGTTGCGGGAGGAGGAAATCCCGGTCAAGCCGGAGGTGCATGCCGCCTGCGAACTGCTGGGACTTGATCCGCTCTACGTGGCCAACGAGGGCAAGCTGATCGCCATCTGCGCGGCCGCGGATGCGGACCGGCTGCTGGCGGTGATGCGCGCCCACCCCAAGGGGGCGGAGGCCGCCATCATCGGCGAGGTGATCGAGGACGAGCACAACTTTATCCAGATGGAGACCAGTTTCGGCGGTAGCCGCATCGTCGACTGGTTGGCCGGCGAACAGTTGCCGAGAATCTGCTGAGTGATTAAACGATGAAGATCCTGTTACTGACCCACGCCTTCAACAGCCTCAGCCAGCGGCTGCATATCGAACTGAAGCAACGCGGCCACAGGGTCTCGGTGGAGTTCGATATCAACGACGCGGTGACCGCGCAGTCGGTGGATCTGTTCCGGCCCGAGCTGATCGTGGCGCCATTCCTCAAACGCGCCATCCCCGAGTCGATCTGGCGTCACCACACCTGCCTGATCGTGCACCCCGGCATCAAGGGCGACCGCGGACCCTCGGCGCTGGACTGGGCGATCCTCAACGGCCAGACGGAGTGGGGCGTCACCGTGCTGCAGGCCGATGCCGAGATGGATGCCGGCGATATCTGGGCCAGCGTCAACTTCCCCCTGCGCGACGCCAGCAAGGCGAGCCTGTACCGCAACGAGGTGACCGAGGCGGCGCTGCAGGGGGTGCTGCAGGCCGTGGACAATATGCAACAGCCGGGCTTCGTCCCGGAGGCGCTGGACTATGACCGGGCCGATGTCAAAGGCCGCCTGCGGCCGCTGATGCAGCAGACCGACCGGCGCATTGACTGGCAACGCGACGACACCACCACCGTGCTGCGCAAGATCCGCTGTGCCGACGGCTTTCCCGGCGTGCGTGACTGGATCTTCGGCCAGGAGGTGATGCTCTACGACGCCCATCCCGCCGAGGGGTTGGCCGGCGAACCGGGAGCGCTGCTCGGTCACAGCGGCCAGGCGATCTGCCGTGCCACGGTGGACGGCGCGGTGTGGATCGGCCACCTGCGCGACAAGCAAGGCGCGCACCCGTTCAAGCTGCCGGCCACCCAGGTGCTGCACCATCTGCTGGCCGACCTGCCGGAGATCAATGCGGGCTACAGCGACATCCGCTACGAGGAGCGGGGTCGGGTCGGTTACCTGCACTTCCCGTTCTACAACGGCGCCATGAGCACCGACCAGTGCCGGCGGCTGCGCGAAGCCTACTGCACGGCGCGTGAGCGCGATACCCGGGTGATCGTGCTGATGGGCGGGCCGGACTTCTGGTCCAACGGCATCCATCTCAACACCATCGAGGCGGCGGAGAGCCCGGCCGACGAGTCCTGGGCCAACATCAACGCCATCAACGACCTGGCGCGCGAGATCATCACCACCGGGAGCCACCTGACCGTCTCCGCCCTGCAGGGCAATGCCGGCGCCGGCGGGGTGTTCCTGGCGCGCGCCGCCGATTATGTCTGGGCGCGCAGCGGCGTGGTACTCAACCCGCACTACAAGGACATGGGCAACCTGTACGGCTCCGAGTACTGGACCTACCTGCTGCCGAAGCGGGTCGGCGCGGAGCGGGCGCGGCGCATCACCCAGGCACGCCTGCCCATGGGCACCGGGGAGGGGTGTGAGCTGGGACTGCTGGACGACTATTTCGGCGGCGATAAACGGCAGTTCCTCGAGCAACTGGAACAGCGGGCCACGGCCCTGGCCGAGGATGCCGATTTCGCGCGCCTGCTGGCGGACAAGGTGGCGACCCGCGAGGCCGACGAGCGCGAAAAACCGCTGGACGAGTATCGCCGCGAGGAGCTGGAGCGGATGAACCTGAACTTCTACGGCTTCGATCCCAGCTACCATGTGGCGCGTTACAACTTCGTCTACAAGGTACCCAAATCGAGAACCCCGATCACCATTGCCCAACACCGCGACATCACCCGACGCGCGGAGGATGACTGGAGTCAGGCGTCATGAATGAACAACCCACCCTGCTGATTGTGGATGACGAGGTACGCGGCCTGGAGGCGCTGGTGCGTATTCTGGAGGACGACTTCGATGTGAAGACCGCCACCAACGCGCGCGACGCGGAGCAGATCCTGGAGCGGGAGTGGGTGCATATCGTGCTCTGCGACCAGCGCATGCCGGAGACCACCGGGGTGGAGTTCCTTACCAAGGTGCGGCGGCAGTGGCCCGATGTGGTGCGCATGATCCTCTCCGGCTATACCGACGCCGAGGACATCATTCAGGGGGTCAACGAGGCGGGCATCTACCAGTACATCACCAAGCCGTGGCATCCCGACAGCCTGCTGCTGACTCTGAAGAACGCCGCCCACCTGTTCGATCTGCAGCGCGAGAACGAGCTGCTGAATATCGAGTTGAAACGCAATCCCGATGTGCTGGAGAAGAAGGTCAGCGACAAGCGCCGCCAGCTCAAGCAGCAACACCACAGCGATGACGGTATCGTGCGCGCCGACGGCAGTCCGATGGACAAGGTGTGCGCCAAGGTCAACCGGGTCTCGCCCTTCGACGTGACGGTGTTGCTCTCCGGCGAGTCGGGCACCGGCAAGGAGCTGTGCGCCCGCGCCCTGCACTACAACAGCCTGCGCGGCGACAAGCCGTTCGTGGTGGAGAACTGCGCCGCGCTGCCGGACGAGCTGCTGGAGAGCGAGCTGTTCGGCTACAAGCGCGGCGCCTTCACCGGCGCGGTGGAGGACCGGGCCGGTCTGTTCGAGCGCGCCGACGGCGGCACCATCTTCCTCGACGAGATCGGCGAGGTGTCGCCGGCGTTCCAGGTGAAACTGCTGCGGGTGATCCAGGAGGGGGAGATCCGCCCCCTGGGCTGCGCGCGCCGGCGCAAGGTGGATGTGCGCATCATCGCCGCTACCAACAAGGACCTGGAGACTGAAGTCCGGGCGCGGCGTTTCCGCCAGGATCTCTATTACCGCCTCTCCACCATCGCCATCCACCTGCCGCCGCTGCGTGATCGCAAGATGGACATCCCGCCCATCGCCCACGCCCTGCTGCAGTCGGCCATGCGCGCGCTCAACAAGCAGGTGGAGGGCTTCACCCACGAGACCCTCGCCTGCATGCAGGCCTATCACTGGCCGGGCAATGTGCGCGAGCTGCAGAACGAGATCCAGCACATGCTGGTGATGAGCAACGAGCCGGTGCTCGGTGCCGACCTGCTGTCACCCCGGGTGCTGCGTGCCGCGCCCCACGAGGACGAGGCGCAGCTCGATCTGCTGGCCACCCTGGACGGTTCGCTGAAGGAGCGGATCGAGTCGATCGAGGCGCGTATCCTGCGCGAGTCGCTGATCCGCCACCGCTGGAACAAGAGCCAGGCGGCACGCGACCTGGGGCTGTCGCGGGTCGGCCTGCGCAGCAAGCTGGAGCGCTACGGCCTGGAACAGACCAACGGGGAGGATGTGCTTTGCAATGAGGATGCCGAGAGTGAAGTCGATCTCTGATACGGGGTTTTCAATGGCCAGGAACCTAGGCTGGGTTAGACAAGGTAGGGTGGGCACGTCTTGTGTGCCCACGCTGGCATCCGTTGCACCCGCGTGGGCACAAAAAGCGTGCCCACCCTACGACACTGCACCACTCCTCACCAATACCACGGTGGATGCGCTGTCGCTTATCCACCCTACGGAGCTGCGTAGTTTTGTAGGGTGGGTTAGGCGCGCCCTGCGCAGTAGGTGGCCGTTTGCATGGAACCTTGCGCGCGCCGTAACCCACCGTTTGGCGGTTGGGGAGTCGGTGGGTTACGCGGCGCCCGGGTTTTATCGGGGTCTGGAAATGCAGTGCCAGTGCGCCGCTAACCCACCCTACGACACTGCCACGGTGGATGCGCTGTCGCTTATCCACCCTGTGAGACCTGATCGCACCCGTGTAGGAGCGGCGCCCCGCCGCGATGAACGTTCAGAGGCCAGTGCCCCGGCCAATCGGCCCGGGGGCGGGCCTCCTACAGGTGGGGTAGCTGGATGTAGGGTGGATAAGCCGGTAGGCGCATGCCATCCTCAGGTCCGTAAACGGTACATCCATGCACCACTCCTCACCAATACCACGGTGGATGCGCTGTCGCTTATCCACCCTGTGAGACCTGATCGCACCCTTGTAGGAGCGGCGCCCCGCCGCGATGATCGATCAGAGGCCAGTGCCCCGGCCCATCGGCCCGGGGGCGGGCCTCCTACAGGTGGGGTAGGAGCGGCTTCAGCCGCGAACATCGCAACCAAAGCCGCGCCAGCGGGGGGATGGATACCATGGTAATTGATCAGGGCGTCAAGGGCGCCGGCAGCCTGATGTCCCGGCTGGGATCGGACGAGCAGATGCCGCTGGCCAGCAGCAGCGAAGAGGCGTGGATCGAGGTGATCCAGAAGATGGATCAGGTGTACGCCGACCTGGTGCGTTACCAGGTGGAGCTGGAAGAGAAGAACAGCGCCCTGGAAGAGGCACAGCGCTTTATCGAGAGCGTGCAGGCGGCGATGACCGACGTGCTCATCGTGTGCGATATCCGCGGCCGCATCCAGCAGGCCAACACCGCCCTGGAACGGATCACCGGGCGCCGCGAGCAGGAGCTGTTGAACCGCTCGTTCAAGGAGCTGTTCGGCGAGTCCTCGCAGTCCCTGGTGGACGGATTTGCCGACAAGATCCGCTCCGAGACGGTGTACGACTGCGAGGTCAACCTGATCCGGGCGGACGGTACGCCGACCCCCCTGGCGATGAACTGCAGCTCCCGCTACGACCCGAATGGGCGCCTGGTGGGCATGGTGCTGATCGGCCGGCCGGTGGGTGAGCTGCGGCGCGCCTACGAGGAGCTGAACGCCACGCACAAGGAGCTGAAACAGGCCCAGGAGCAGCTGGTCCACTCGGAGAAGATGGCCTCCCTGGGGCGCCTGGTGGCGGGCGTGGCCCATGAACTGAACAACCCGATCAGTTTCGTATTCGGCAACATGCACGCCCTGAAACGCTACGGCGAGCGCATCACCCGCTATCTGGAGGCGATCCACAAGGGAACCGACGAGGAGACGCGCGAGGCGCTGCGCAAACAGCTCAAGATCGACCACATCCTGGCGGATATCGGCTCGCTGATCGACGGCACGCTGGAGGGGGCTGAGCGGGTCAGCGATATCGTACTGGACCTGCGCCGTTTCTCCGGCAATCAGCAGGAGGATATCCAGCCCTTCATGCTGGCCCCGGTGGTGACCACCGCGGTGGACTGGGTGGTGAAGGCGGCGCGGCGCAAGCCCGACGTGACCCTGGAGCTTCCGGAAGGCCTGGAGGCGGTGGGCATCAAGGGACTGGTGCACCAGATCCTGGTCAACCTGGTGCAGAACGCCATCGACGTGATGGACGACCAGGACGAGCCGCGCCTGGTGATCCGCGGCTGGCGCGACTGGGACCAGGTGCGGATCGAGGTGCGGGACTTCGGGCCAGGTATCCCCAAGCAGGACCTGATGCGGGTGTTCGATCCCTTCTTCACCACCAAGGACGTGGGCAAGGGGACCGGCCTGGGACTCTATATCAGCTACGGCCTGGCCAACGACCAGGGCGGTTCGCTGCTGGCCTCCAACCACCCGGACGGCGGTGCCATGTTCACCCTGACCCTGCGGGCGGCCTGAGTGATGTGGTGCGGTACCCACCACGGGATGAGTAAACCGGGTAGGGTGGGCACGCCCTTTGTGCCCACGCGGTTGCATCAACGCGGAGTGACGGCGTGGGCACAGAAAACGTGCCCACCCTACGGTGCTGTAGGAGCGGCGCCTCGCCGCGATGATCGAACCGGCGGTGGTGCCGCGACCAATCGGCCCGGGGGCGGGCTTCCTACAGACCGGGTTTCCACCCCGGTGGTGATGCTCCTCCCCGTAAGAGCGGCGCCTCGCCGCGATGATCGAACCGGCGGTGGCACCTCGACCAATCGGCCCGGGGGCGGGCCTCCCACAAATGGCGGATAGGGGTCGGAGTCAAATTTGATCAAGCAATCGAGATATTTCACACGATGATATCCATCAAATTTGACTCCGACCCCTAATTAGGAATCTTGACATGAGCACTTCCAAACGAAGGAGCAACCGATGAACACACAGACGGGTTTCAACGTGCTCTGGCTGCAGTCGGGCGGTTGCGGCGGCTGCAGCCTGTCGCTGCTGAATGCCGAATCGCCCAGCCTGCTGCACACCCTGGAAGACGCCGGCATCAACCTGCTGTGGCACCCGATGCTGAGCGAGGAGACCGGCTCCGAAATGGTCGCCCTGCTGGAGGCGGCGGTGGCCGGCACGCTGCGGCTCGATGCCCTCTGTATCGAGGGCGCCATCCTGCGCGGCCCCCGGGACAGCGGGCGCTTCCACATCATGGCCGGCACCGGACGTGCCATGCTCGACTGGGTGCGGGATCTCGCGGGCGTGGCCCGCTACACCCTGGGTATCGGCACCGGCGCCAGCTACGGCGGCATCACCGCCGGCGGCGGCAATCCCACCGACGCCTGCGGCCTGCAGTTCGCCGAGACCGAGCGCGGCGGCGCACTGGGCGAGGAGTACCGCGCCACCAGCGGCCTGCCGGTGATCAACGTGGCCGGCTGTCCCACCCATCCCAACTGGATCACCGAGACCCTGATGCAACTGGCCCTGGGGGATTTCACCGAGGACGACATGGACGAGTGGCAGCGCCCCCGGGGCTATGCCGACCACCTGGTGCATCACGGCTGTCCGCGCAACGAGTTCTACGAGTTCAAGGCGAGCGCCGAGGGGCCGTCCCAGCTCGGTTGCATGATGGAGCACATGGGCTGCCTCGGCACCCAGGCCCACGCCGACTGCAACACCCGGCTGTGGAACGGCGAGGGCTCCTGCCTGCGTGGTGGCTACGCCTGCATCAACTGCACCGCGCCCGGTTTCCAGGAGCCGGGGCACCGCTTCCAGGAGACGCCAAAGATCGCCGGCATCCCCATCGGCCTGCCGTCGGACATGCCCAAGGCGTGGTTCGTGGCGCTGGCCTCGCTCTCCAAGGCGGCCACCCCGAAACGGCTGCGCCAGAACGCGGTCGCCGACCATATCATCGTTCCACCCCATACCAGGAAGAAGTGAGCAGATGAGTAGAACCATAGTCGGACCCTTCAACCGGGTCGAGGGCGACCTGGAGGTACAGATCGAGATCGCCCAGGGTGAGGTGAAGGAGGCCTGGGTGGTCTCTCCCATGTACCGCGGCTTCGAGCAGATCCTGCACGGCAAGGACCCGCGCGATGCGCTGATCTACACCCCGCGCATCTGCGGCATCTGTTCGGTCTCCCAGTCCATCGCCTCGGCCGAGGCCCTGGCCCGGGCGGCCGGGGTGGAGCGTCCGCGCAACGGCGAACTGGCGCTGAACCTGATCCACGCCTGCGAGAACCTGGCCGACCACTTCACCCACTTCTACCTCTTCTTCATGCCCGACTTCGCCCGCGAGATCTATCGCGGCGAGCCCTGGTTCGAGCCGGTGCAGAACCGTTTCAAGGCGGTCAAGGGCCGGGCCGCCGGAGACGTGATGCAGGCGCGCGCCGAGTTCATGCACCTGATGGGCATCATGGCCGGCAAGTGGCCCCACACCCTGGGCATCCAGCCCGGTGGTAGCACGCGCGGCATCGAGGCCAAGGAGAAGGTGCGGCTGCTCACCATCCTCGGCGGCTTCCGGCGCTTTCTGGAACAGCGCCTGTTCGGCGCGCCGCTGGAGCAGATCCTGGAGATCGCCAATCTACAACAGCTGGACGACTGGCTGGCGGCCGGCGATCCGGCAGAGAGCGACTTCCGCCGCCTGCTGCAGCTGTCCAGAGACCTGCAACTGGAGCAGCTGGGCAAGACCGGAGGCCGCTTCATGAGCTACGGCGTCTACTCCCTGGAGGGGGAGCGCACCTTCCGCTCCGGTGTCTGGCGCCAGGGCAAGCGCAAGACGCTGAATGCGGATCGCATCACCGAGGATATCAGCCACAGCTGGATGGAGGGGCAGGCCGAGCCGCAGCACCCCTACCACGGCGTCACCCTGCCGGACGCCGACGCCAAGGCCGGCTACACCTGGTGCAAGGCGCCGCGCCTGGACGGCGAGGTGGTGGAGGTGGGCGCGCTGGCCCGTCAGCTGATCGACGGCCAGTCGCTGGTCAACGACTTGGTAACCAGCAGCGGCAGCAACGTGCGCAACCGGGTCATCGCCCGCCTGCTGGAACTGCCCCGGGTGCTGATCGAGATGGAGCAGTGGGTGCGCATGCTGCAGCCGAAAGAACCCTTCTGCAACGACAGTGGCGTGAAAAAGGAGTCCCAGGGCTTCGGCCTCACCGAGGCGGCGCGCGGCAGCCTCGGCCACTGGGTGCGGATCAAGAACGGCCGCATCCTCAACTACCAGATCGTCGCCCCCACCACCTGGAACTTCTCACCCCGCGACCGCCACGGCGTCTCCGGTCCGCTGGAACAGGCGCTGATCGGCGCGCCGGTCCGTGAGGGCGAAAAGGAGCCGGTGGCGGTACAGCACATCGTGCGGTCGTTTGATCCCTGCATGGTCTGTACGGTGCATTGATCCGCAACCATCCGGGCAATTGTAGGAGCGGCGCCCCGCCGCGAAATCGGCCCGGGGGCGGGCCTCCTACAGGGTGCAATGCTGGACTCCTGACTCGTTGCATACCACGCTATAACAGCGTGGGCACAAATAACGTGCCCACCCAAAGTGCCTGCGGACTGCCGCCGAAGGGTGGAAGAGCCGTAGGTCGCATTAGCGCAGCGTAATCCGACGCACACACCCGGTCCGTCGGGTTACGCCTTTGGCTAACGCGACCCGCAAATACCGCGAACTCCGAAACTTGAATAAGCATGTTGCCAAAAATACTAGTCATAATTGCATTATATAGACTAGTATGCCTAGTATGATTGGCATTACAGAGCATGAGGCAGGTGTGCTTGAGCGCCTCGGTGAGGGGCTCAGGGTCCAGCGCAAGCGTCGCGGAGACAGCCAGCTGGACGCGGCCGCCCGGTGTAGCGTCAGTCGGGAAACCTTTCGCCAGATGGAGCGGGGCAATCCAGGGACAGCTGTGGGCTGCTGGGTTCGGGCCATCCGCCTGTACGGAGACCTGGAGCAACTCGAAGCACTCTTTAGCGGCTCACTTTTTGACCGGTTGCCGGGGGGTGGAGCGTGATACATCTTCATGTCTGGCTGCGTCCTCCGGTGGGCGAACCCATTCTGGCAGGGGAAATCGTGGTGGCTGATCCCGATACGGCGCGCGGGGGACGCGTCCGGGGGGAGTTTCGCTATACACGCTCCTTTATTGAAACACCGGGCGCCTATGCACTGGATCCTCGGCATTTGCCCCTGGGACCTGATTCTATTGCAGCGACCGACCCGGCCACCGGACTCCATGCAGTATTCGAGGACAGCTTGCCCGATGCATGGGGACGGGCCATGCTCTGTCAGCGCTACCAGTTGTCCAGGGCCAGGCGCCGGGCGCCGGATCTGCTGGCATTGATCGGCGCAGAGGCCCTGGGCGCCCTGGCCTACACCCCGACACCCGAATGGGTGGAAGTCAGCGAACCGGCCCGCCTACCTGATCTCAAACAGTTGCTGGAAGCGTCCGAGCGATTCGAACGGGATCCGGATGCACCCATGGATGAGTTGATGCGTCTGTTCAAGGCTGGCAGTTCTCCGGGCGGGGCGCGGCCCAAGGTGCTGGTCGAGGATGCCAAGTCGTGGTTGGCAAAGTTCCCGTCGATCCGGGATACCTTCGACATGGTACGGATCGAGGCGGCGACACTGGCCACGGCCAGACTTGCCGGTATCGAGGTGCCCGAGTTTCAGGTGGTTGAACTGGGGGCTCGTTCAGCGCTGCTGGTCAAACGCTTTGATGTGACAGCGGAAGGTGGCCGTAATCACATCATCTCGATGAAAAGTTTGCTTGCGGCAGGGGATTATTATTTTCTTGGTTATGCCGACATGGCGGACACGGTGAGGATCGTCTCGGACCGGCCGCGGCATGATCTTCAAATGCTCTACCGGCAGGCGGTCTTCAACGCGCTGGTCGCCAACACGGATGATCACCTGAAGAATTTCTCCATGATGCGGGATCGGCACGGCTGGCACCTGACCCCAGCGTACGATTTGATGCCCGACACCGCAAACAACCGGGAGCACGTTCTGCATTTCGGTACTGTGGGCAATACGCCAACGCTGAGTTCACTTAATCTTCTTGGCCGTCAGTTTGGCATTGCAGCGGGTGCGGTGAAAAATATCATGAACGAGGTGAGGGAGGCCGTCGAGCAGTTTCCACGCATCGGCGATGAATACGGTGTCCCGGCTAAAGAGATAGATACCCTGGTAGCGAGAATGAGGCTGCCGGGTCCTGGATAAATCGGGCTGGACGCTGGTTACAACTTTTGCTGTAACAACCCAATCAATCCATGCTCATGTGAGGCAACTCACCGGCAACGCCTTCAAGCCTGTCTGCCTGTTCGAGAGTGAACGCGGCGATCTTCCCGATGACTGAACGTTCAACATCGGTATAACCAGACCAGGCTTGCAGGTCGGGCAACACCTTGCCAAGCGCCTTGGTCATGCGCCGTATTTCCCGCGCCATCAGGCGGCGTTCCAGCCCGCACTTTCCGACAAGTTCAGCCCAGTCGAAGGCCCGTACCTTGCTGATGTCGAACTCGTCGCCATGGCGTACCTGGCCCCCTGGAGGGGGCACTGATCGGCACGAAACCGCTCTTGTATCAGCTATTTCCATGATGTGCGCATTCCCCAGAACAACGGGCGGTATTTGTGTAGGGTGGATAAGCCGGTAGGCGCATCCACCACATCTACTGGTATTTACGCTACGCCATGGGTATGCTAAGTGGACATAAATCAAGACATGGTTAAATAGTAAAGATACTTAACTAGTTGATATTAAACTAATAAAGTAATTTTACTGGTGGACATTTTTAAGGACTTTTTGCGTGGCGGGGGATAACCAATTCCAACTTAGGATCGAAACCGACCGGTTTGGTCCCTTCACCTTTCAGCTCGGCGTGGACAGGCCTCGTCTGGACAGTCTGCTGCTGCGTGTCGACGATGCCCACAAGCGCTTCAAAGCCTCGCCTTTATCCCGGGTGGCGAGTCGCCTGGCGAAAGAGGTGGTGGTCAGCAGTATCTACGGCACCAATTCTATTGAAGGTGGCACCCTTTCGGTTGAGGAGACGGAACAGGCTCTGGATCTCACGCCGGCCCAGGTGAAGGATATAGAACAACGACGCGCCATCAATCTTAAAAATGCTTATGAACTGACTCAACGAGCGGCCGCGCAACCAGGCTGGCAGTTAGATATAGCGTTCATCAGACAGATCCATGCCGCCGTTACCGATCAGCTTCCGCACGAACACAACCGCCCGGGACTGCTTAGGGATAATCCCAAGCGAATAACCACCCGTGTGGGCAGCCAGGAGCATGGAGGGATATACAAGCCACCACAGTATGGAAAAGACGTGGAACGGCTGCTCAATGGTCTGGTTGAGTGGCATCAACAATTGGTGGAGCACAGAGTCCCCATACTGATCCGCGCACCACTGGTGCATCTCTATTACGAACTGATTCACCCCTTCTGGGACGGAAATGGCCGCGTAGGCCGGGTGCTGGAAGCAACCTTGCTTCAGGCGGAGGGCTACAAATATGCCCCCTTTGCCCAGGCTCGCTACTACCTGGAACATATCCACGCCTACTTCACCCTGTTCAATACGACCCGCAAAAAGGCGGAGAAAAACACCGAAGCACCCAATACCGATTTTGTCGCCTTTTTCCTGGATGGGATGCTGGTCAGCATCAATGCGCTGCATGATCGGGTCAATGCCCTGATCGCCCAGATCCTGTTTGAAAACGAAGTAAAACGCCTGCATGACGAAAAAGCGATCAACGCCAGACAATACGCCATCGTCAGCCAGATAATGGAAGCAGGTAAGCCGGTGTCGCTGTCGGACCTGAGAAAAGCGCCCTGGTATCAAGCGCTTTACGTCAAACTGACAGATAAAACCAAGCAGCGCGATTTAAAAGGATTGCGGGAGTTAGGTATTTTGAGACAGGATGATACAAACAGTCTTTGGGCTGGATTTTTAAATACGCCTACGGCCGATGATTAGTAGTTCGAGCACTATCTTTACTTAACTATCTAGACATTTGGTTGAATTCGATTAGAATAGAACATAAATAGAACAATTGTGCTATTTAATACACCGAGATCAAGGGTATAGCCACTATAATCCAGTGGTGGTTTATGTCATATCACACATGTTATGTTACATAACATTTAATCCTAGTTAACGGTGAAATTATGGCTGTGGGTGCTAGTGGGCGGATTGTTGTCGAAATTGATCCGGATCTGAAACAGGAACTATATTCGGCGTTAGCTCAGGATGGAAGGCATTTAAAGCAATGGTTTCTAGAGAATGTAGAAACATTCCTAAAAGAGAGGACCCAGCCCAAACTACCTCTGTTTGGCGTAGACACCAAAGGCAAGGAAGCTAGCCGATGAGATTTAATCCCAAAAAAGTTGGTTTTGGTCGCCATGAAACCTTTGCGTTGCGGTATAGCTGGCTGACAAAAGGTATAAAGGCTCTTTCTGATAACCCATCGATTTTCAATGATGAGGATGCCACGGTCACGTTGGGCGTTGGAAAAAATATGGTTAATGCCATCCGCTACTGGCTTTTAGCGTCTCGCCTAATTGAACCTGCCGATAAAGGCTTTAAAACGACAGCTATTGGTGAAGCAATCTTTGGGGTTAATGGTTACGACGAATATCTAGAGGATGAAGCGACCATTTGGTTAATCCATTGGTTAATTGCGTCCAATTCGGAGCAGGCTACAGCATGGTTTTGGTTTTTCAACTCCTTCCATAAACCGGAGTTTGAAACAGGTGATGTCGTGGCCGCATTGTTGGATTTTACTGAACAAAAAATTACCACCAAATGTGCAGCCACCACCGTTGAGAAAGATGCAGCTATGGTATTGCGCATGTATGCACGCGCTCGTGGCAACACCCGCACACCCTTAGAAGATACGCTTGATTCGCCGCTCATTCAGCTGAGATTGATAACGCAGTCATCTGTCGGCCGGGGGTATTCCTCAGTTCCTGCGGAACGGGATGGATTACCTATTGGTATCTTTGGCTACGTGGTAGCCGATTTGTTTAACGAATTGGGTGCGAGTGAGCTGCCCATTGAAGATTTGATGTACTCCAAAGCGGGCCATCCGTCCCCGGGGGCAATTTTTCGTCTCACTGAGAATGCCTTACTAACCAAATTGGAGAAACTGGTGACAGCAATTCCGGGAATATTCGAAGTGCGTGAATCTGCGGGTATTCATCAAGTTTATCTATTGGGCGATGGGATTGATCCCATGGGGTATTTAGCATATCACTATCAAGGGGAGTATAAGGAGATGGTGGCATGAGTATCCATGACAAGATCTCCGTCAATACGTATTACACCCGTTCGATTAATCTTGAGCGCGATGCGGAATCAAGCTCGGTTGTAGGTGCCTATATACCGACAACCCGGGCTATTCGAACACTTGATAGCATGGCTGTTGCTCTCAAGTCTATGGAAAGTCCGCGCGCTTGGTCTCTTGTTGGACCTTACGGATCAGGGAAGTCATCCTTTGCCGTATTTCTAGCTCATCTCCTTAGTGACCCCAGCGAGGATGCGACAGAGTTAGCATTAAAAAAGCTTGGAAAATCGGACCGAGGGCTCGGGCTTAAGTTTCGCAATTTGACGCGTGATAGTGCGGGTTACGGCACTGTGCTGCTTACCGGAAGCCCAGAATCATTAAGTCGACGTCTTGTGCGGGCATTAGCCGAGAAGGCCAGCCAATTATTACATGGGCGTTGTAAGATCATCCAGGAGCTAGCTGACTTAGCTCAGCGCGACGAACAACCTACTACCAGTGAGATCATTTCGTCTATTCGAGCATTGCAAGATGCACTTGCTAGCAAATACTCTGGATTGCTAATTGTTATAGATGAGCTGGGTAAATTCCTCGAATACGAAGCTAGGCACTACGGGGCCAACGACATTTTTCTATTGCAGGCGCTTGCCGAACATGCGCTGGCTGACCATTCGGTCAAACTCTCATTGGTTGTGATGTTACACCAGGCCTTTGAGCGGTATGCGCGCGGTCTTGGCGAATCACTGAAAAACGAGTGGGCTAAGGTTCAGGGACGGTTCGAAAATATCCCATTCCTCGAATCAGCTGAGCAGACTTTACGCATTGTGGGTGCAGCTCTTACCCATGATTTTACTCCGGACGAGTCCAATAAAGTAAATCGCGTAGCCAGAAAAATGGCCAACGTACTGCACAAAGCCAAAGCAATTCCAGGCACGATGGATGAGGTTACGGCGGCTGATTTATTCACTCAGTGCTACCCATTACACCCTGTTAGTGCATTGCTTTTGCCCATATTGTGCCAAAAGGTTGCGCAAAATGAGCGGACACTCTTTAGTTATCTAGGTTCACGCGAGGTTCATGGCTTTCAAGATGGTTTAAGTCGCTGTGTTGAGGCTAGCGACTGGATCTATCCCTGGGAGATCTATGAATACTTCATTTTAAATCAGTCTGCTGCGCTGACTGATCATTTTACCCACCGTCGTTGGGCGGAGGTGGTCACTGCGGTGGAACGGATTGGTGACGCGTCTACTGAAGAAGTTCAACTGCTTAAGACTATCGGACTTTTGAACATTGTGGGTGCCCAAGGTGGATTTAAGGCTTCGAATGAGGTGATTGAATTATGCTTGCCAAATGGCGGCCAAATACAATCGGTCATAAGCCGACTAAAAAAGAAAGCGGTTCTACAGTACCGAAAGTTTAGCTCTGAATTCCGTGTTTGGCAGGGCAGTGACTTTGATATTGATGCGGCTGTAGAAGAAGAGCGGGCAAAGCTAAAGAACCTTAAGCTGGCACAGACGCTTAATGCACGTCACAGTATCGCGCCTATAGTCGCGCGTAAGTACAGTATCAAAACGGGGGCGCTACGTTATTTTTTACCGATTTTCGTTGATAGGGATAGCTACCGAACGATAGAAGCGAAAAGTGCCGATGCGCGCATTATCTTCTTTCTTGCCGAGGAAAAGAATGATGATGAGTTTTTCCACGCTTTTGTGAGGACTAACTATTCAACGCGTGATATCACCGTCCTTAGTTTTAATGGCGAACAATTGAGAGAAAGCGTCTCAGAGGTGATTGCCCTAGAACGGGTACAGCACAACGCACAGGAGCTCAACTCTGATCCGGTAGCCCAGCGAGAGTTTAATGACCGGTATAATAATGCGGTTCAACGGGAAGAAGAATTACTTGGCCGATTGACCGACGAGCCAGAAATTAGCAGGTGGTTCTCGGCAGATCATGAATATATGGTGTCGAGTAAACGGGGCTTGCAGGAAGTACTATCAACGGTTTTGGAAACTGTCTATTCAGATAGCCCTCGAATATACAACGAGCTAATCAATAGAGATAAGCCATCCGCTCAAGCCAATGCCGCGAAAAACAAGCTTGTTTTAGCCATGTTTAACAATGAACAAATGACGGATCTTGGAATCGAAAAATTTCCACCGGAAAAGGCCATCTATCGTGCAGCTCTTCGCGAGACACGACTTCACGTCAAGGGGCGCGATGGTGAGTGGCGTTTCCAAGCGCCGACCAAGGCAAATGACCCATGTAATATTTTGCCTGTCTGGCGGCGCATTGAAAAATTCTTGGACTCCACCGAGCAAAGACCCAAGACTTTTGTTGAGCTTAATGGGGAGCTGATGGAACCACCCTATGGCATCAAAGAGGGTATGCTGCCGATTCTCTATATCGCCTCATTAATGGCCAATAAACAAGATCTTGCTATCTTTGAAGATAAAATCTATACCCCTTATTTTTCTGAAGAACAGGTTGAGCGTTTTCTCAAGAAACCTGACGACTTCACTGTTCAGCGATTTCATATCACCGGGGTAAACTTCTCTATTTACGAGGCTTATTCCAATACACTTTACAATGATGGGAAACAGCGTTCAATTTTGGAGCTTGCACGTCCTATCGCTCAGATGGTGTTGAATCTTCCTCAATATACTCAAACTACAAACGATACGACACGGTTATCGTTGCGCGCTCAAAAGGTAAGGAACATCTTTAAGCTGTCCAAATCACCTATGGACTTAATGATGACAGAGCTGCCCCAGGCGCTCGGGGTCGATCTGGTCAAGGCAAAGAATAATACCAATGAGGTTGCCAAGTTATCGCGAAATCTGACAGATACACTCCGTGATCTTAAATATTGCCTGCCCAATCTAAAGGACGAGTTCAGAGCATTGCTCGCACAGGCATTTATGCTTGATAAAGAGATTGATCTGGACGATCTCAAGGATGTCGTCGCCGGGCGCTGTCGGGGACTCGAAGACTACACCATCGATCGTGATGGCCTAAAGGCCTTTATTTTGCGTACACTTAAGAGCACAAAGGTTGCAGAGGCATGGCTTTGCGAAATTTTGAACTTCTTGGGCCAGAAACCGGTGGAGAAATGGAATGATGCGGATAGGGATGCAGCTGAATACCGGCTCACGCTATTTTCTAGGAAATTGAGTGAACTGGAAAAACTGCGTATACATTATAAATCTGTGGCCGATAATTTTGATACGGATTTTGATGTCTACCTACTGCGCAGTGTTAAAAAAGGCGCACCAGATTATGATGAAGTGATTGTTGTTGATAAAAGTCGACATGATGCAATCAAATCTATCAAGGATCAGATTGCCTCTGTATTCAAAGGAACCGATGAGGCATTGAAAATGGCGGCATTGGCCGAGATTGTTGATGAAGTGTTAGTCGAGAAAAATAAATCAGCTAACAAAAGTAAAGCATCTAAGCAATCAGTCGAACTAATAAGAGCAAAATAACTATGGCTAAAAAATGGCATGAATTAGCATTGGAAGCCCCTGAAGATACCCGCCATGTGTTGGGTATTTCAGGTGGTAAAGACAGTGCGGCATTAGCTATCTATATTAAGGACAACTACCCGGAGATTGCCGATAAGATGGAGTACTTCTTCACCGATACGGGTGCGGAGCTTCAAGAGGTTTACGATACGCTGGATCTATTAGAAGGCTACCTTGGTAAATCCATTACGCGACTGGGGAGTGGACGCGATTTCGAACATTGGCTGACCCTGCATGACAACATGCTTCCATCTGTGCGTGCAAGATGGTGCACGCGAGTTATGAAGATAAAGCCCTTTGAAGCCTTTGTCGGTGATGACTCCGTCATTAGCTATGTTGGAATTCGCGCCGACGAGAATCGCGAAGGCTACATCAGCAAGAAATCAACGATAGCAGCGGTGTTTCCCTTTGCAGAAGATGGCATTGTACGGGAAGATGTTTTCCGGATGCTCGAAGAGAGCGTTGGAATCCCAGCCTATTACAAGTGGCGCAGTCGCTCAGGCTGCTATTTCTGTTTTTTCCAGCGCCAGGAAGAGTGGCTTGGCCTCAAGCGTCGGCATCCTGACCTCTTCCAGAAAGCGCTGGAAATGGAGCAAAATGTAGCTCAAAGAAAGTTTGATTGGAGTACGGGTGTTCGTATTGAATCTGGAAAAGGTTATACGTGGCATCAGTCTGGTACGTTAGAAGAAATTGTTAAGCGGGCGGAAGAGCGGGAACGCTTCGAGAAGAAGGGAAATCAGAAAGGTAATTCGAGTTGGCAAGAAATATTAAAAAATGAAATGGATGATGATGATCCAGAAGATCAGGCGTGCCTGATTTGTGCACTTTAATCTGACAACAATGAACACGGAGATAACAATGGAGAAGGTAGATGTTCCTGCTCAGCCTGGAAGGCTTATAAATGCTATCGCAAGTATAGGCTATGATCCGGAAGTGGCGTTGGCAGATCTTTTAGATAACTCGATTGATGCTAGATCTGAGAATGTATGTGTTCATATATTGGAGGACTTGCACGATATCGAAGGTGAATCTGATTCTGTGGGTGGATTTATTATCAGTGATGATGGCTGCGGGATGGATCGTGAAAATCTGATTAATGCATTTTCACTTGGAAGTAATCGTACGTATCCAAAAGGGTCATTGGGAAAATTTGGGATTGGATTAAAATCAGCTGGTTTGTCGCTTGGTGACAAAATTACTCTTGTCTCCAAGACAGCAGGTTGTGACCAAGTATTATGTGCAATTTTATCTTGTAGTGAGGTCGAGGATACAGGGGAGTATAACATACTCTTGGGTGAGGCTCAGGATAGTGAGCTGGAAGTATGGAAAAAATATTCAGTTGATGATTCTGAAAGCGGGACCGTTCTTTTTATTTCTGAATTAGTAGAATCTCAACCAGCTTTCGCTAATTTTGTTAAGTACTTGCAGCGGTACTTTTCGAATATCTATCACATGTTATTGGAGGAGAAGTCTATTTCCATTAGTGTTAACGGGAAAGTACTGGACCCTATTGACCCACTTTTTTTCAAGGAAGCTTCTGAGAATGGATCTCTGACTGTTCCATCAGATTGGGATGGACGTAGCCCGAAGACGTTACTAGCACATCAAACATTAGCTCTTGGTGATAATGCTGTTTGCGAAATTGCTGCGACACACTTAGTTCATCCTCCTACATTCGAGATAATTGGAGAGAGTAGAGAATCAGCTCGAGAAAAGTACCAAATTGAATCGGAACCATATACCGCTAAGCCAAGGCATGGGTTTTTTATATATAGAAATAAACGAATTATTGTAATGGCAGAAAGATTTCATGGGTTAATTTCAAGACAAACCCAAGCTTGGGCATTTAGAGGGAGGCTGATGTTCGATGAAAAGGCAGATAGTGTACTTGCATTAGATGTTAAAAAACGTCATGTACGCCTTCCAAAAGCAGCTCGTAATAAGCTAAAGACATTAATAAGTAACTATCAAACAAAAAGTATTGATGCATGGAAAGCAGCGGGGAAAAGATATTCTGAATGGAAAAAGGATACAAAAGACGACATTGCTAATAAGAGCATCGCTTCCACACCCGTAGCTGATTTATCTTATTCTCCAGGCACTACTTTGACTTCGGAGGAACAAATTCAAACAAGGAAGGAATTGCAGCAGAAGTTAAGCAAGATGACAGAAGAAGCAATTCAAGATAAATCAATCTCTATTGAAGATTTATGCAAAAGAGCTGAAGAAAAGAATGCGATTGTGTTTGTTGAGGGGCTTAAGGCAAACTCAATGTGGTTGCCTTACGCTGCGACCGAATTGGGCCGAGCGGAAACGTTGGTTAATAAGATGCATTCTTGGGTATCTGAAGCCGCTTCACAATCTGAGGAAGATCCAAAAATAGCCCTGATTGTTTATCAGCTTTTTGCGATTCTTGCTAGGGCGGAGCTAGAGATGAGATCTACTACTTGGCAAGATGTGAGTTCAACAGCTATGGATAAAGTATTCGAGCGTTTTCGAAGGAAAGCCAGTGCAATTGGGGAGGATTTGGCAGAGACTCTAAGTATTGAGTTAAAATCAATAGAGAACGGTAATCTGCCTGAAGAATAAGGAAGTTTGTATTGAACGGACACGTATATAAACCTGTAGTGCATTACAGTGGTTCAGTATCTAAGTATTTGGATATTACGGCCCAAATGCCTTGGCTCTACATCATTGCTGCCCAAAAACAGAAAGTGGTTTACGTTGGGGAAACCTATGATTTAGGAGGTCTGATAGTTAGGTTAGGCAGACATTTCGGGCCATACAGCACGAGTACGTTGCGGCAAAATGCCCAGAAATTAGCAGGTATCCAACGACTCACTGCACCATATTTTGTTGTTGCAGCAAAGCTCCCAGGGAGTGAGGATGACTTTGGATTTGATGGAGAGACAAAGAAAGTTCGTCAACTATTTGAAGCTTTAATATCTCAGTTATTGACAGAGCAGTATTTAGCTTTAGATCCTAATTGGAATATAGTTTCATCATTTGTACCTCCTAGCATAAAAATACCGCCCGGCGTAGAACAAGCATGTGAAAGCATCTATAAGTGTTTTATGCAAGGTTACAATACGTTTGAGCAACTTAGTAAAGCTTCCCCTCTGAATATGATGTTACTCGACATTGATGATCAAGAAAGTGACCGGGAGGCATCAGTAAATGATGGGAAAATAATTGAAGAAATTGAAGTTCTACTTTTTGAGTGGTTATTGGATACCCTAAAGGAATGTTATTCTGAAAAATGGTGGACAGATGGTATTCCTCAACGAATTCGAATTCAGTGCCAAAGTAGAAGGGAAGAAGAGGGGGCTAGAGAGAATTTGCCGCCAGAAGCCTATATGACTCTTATTGATTTTAAAGAGGTAGTAAAAAATAACTGGAATCTATGCGGAGATCTCATGGAACAGGTTTCGGAAGAAAGCGGGAAAGAAAGGGCCACAGCTTGGATTGTAAAACTAAACGAGCTGAGAAAACTATGGGCTCATCCAATAAAACAGATATTTGTAGAGCGTGATCCGTCAAATGCTGTTTATTTACGAAAAAAGAAGAAGAGATTGTTAGAGGCAATTAAATAACGAATGATGGGTCTCTGATTCGATCATTAAAGTGATAATACGTCATCTCATTCAACACGGTTTGAAGGTGTTCAAACTCCGTGTCGGCCAATGATCAAAGGGTATCAATAGAAAACGCTTTTGTTCATTAGAGGCGGAGGGGCGAAGTTATCCACATATTCAAAAAAGTCAACATCAAGATCTCTGATTTTTATTTTTATTCGTTGAATTAGCAAAGGTTCCTTTTTTTCGAAATCATCATAACGCAGCAGAGATACTTTCCCTGATGTGAAGTGAATCTTGATTAGATGAATTCCCTCTAGATCACCGTAGATTTGGCATGCGCAGCCAACGTATATACGGAGTTCTGGGGGTAATTCTGTCAATAACTCTTTAGGGATGATCCATGAATGTCCCTCATTGAACTCGCCTATTAGAAATAGTTTATAGGCCCTGTTTGCAACTTCTTCTATGACGTAGGGTTCTCCTACACTAAAGAGCAGTCGTGTGGCTTCATCTAGTGCTTCTTTATAATTTTCAAAAAAGACTTTGATGTCGCGTTTTAATCCTTCTGGCATTTGAGAGTAGGGCTTGCGCTTCTCAAACTGTGAAAGCGCGAAATAGACAAGGAGATCATTGATGCGTGCCTGTTGTGCCTCAAGATAAAGATTCTTTCCTCGCTGTTCTAGTAATGCTTCGATGGCTTTTTTATGTGATCCGGCAACTGTGCGAATTCTCACACTGAACTCAAACTCTGAGTTTGCTGGGATACGCCCGAGGTCAAGTGTGGTATCCCAGAAGTGATCAAACAACTCCTGGTGCTTTTCGATGGTGTCAATTGTGATGGTATTTGTGTCAGTCTTTAGTTCGCGCTGGGTCTTCTGCTGCCAATCCCGCTTGACGTGTTGACGCTCAAGCAGAAAATGTTGTTCTTCCAGCTCATCTCTAAAGACAATAAAAATGCCTTGACCAACAGCAATGGCGTTTACATTGAGCGTGGATTCCACATACTCTTTGAACTCGGCTTGGGCGTAGTAACGTTGGAAGGTATTGCGGGAGGTGATAATGCCATCTTTATAGGGGGTAAATTGCTGAATGGTGCTTTCACCTGCGACCATCACTGAGACGATCAATATTTTGGTTGCATACCCATAGGCGCGTCTGAGGGTTTCATTCCGCTCTTCTATGTCTTCAATTACATTGAGTACAAAGCCCAGGTTTACAATGTCGCTGGTTTCTAGGTCGCCCTCAGGATTGTGCACTGGATCCCAGCCCGATGCATCAATCCCATGGGCCTCAAGTTCCCTCACATCGTCACCTTTGCCGCAACCGTAATCGAGTACTGAGTGTTCTCCATAAAAATAGCCATGGCGAGCTAGGATCTGCATGGGCGCAGAGAGTTGATTGCGATCAATGGCGGTTTTATGTCGCTCTATTTTGTTGGATGGAAGAGCAACATCAATATTTTGATTGGCTAACTCGGTGCGCCGGTGTAGACGCCCTGAGTCATCCAGAAAATACCCCTTGCTTCTGATAAGTCTTTCCCAACTTGTCTTAAAGCCGATCGTGCGTGGTTTTTCATAAAGGTTGGCGGCTTCTCCCTCCTTGGTAATCTCCTCAAAGTATTTGAAGAGGGGGTAGTCTTTTAAGACAAAGGTTTCCTTTCGGTGCAGGATGGGAGGATTATCTGAAGAGGAGTAGTTGGCTTTTCGTACTGAAAACTTCGACAAGTCAATCGTATGACTTTCATGTAATGCCGGATAGGCATAGCTATCGAATTGCGGGTAGTGGAGTAACGTGATCTTGAAATCGCGTTTGTTAAACTTCGCGATATTCCACGAATTATCGGCGATCTTTAATCCCGTCGCCATAGTGTAAGTCAGGTTGAACAGGGCATTGGAGGCTGTCTCTAATGCGGTTTTGTGCAAATACACTGCATCAGGTAACTGTTTTCCGGCTTCGAGCGCCAAAACTAGTTTTTTGAACTCTGGATAATCCACTCTATTTACTATTAATCTCAGCCCTGGTGACTAAATATATGGCATAGAAATATACCTATACAACAATAATGAACTCCGATGCTGTTTGCTCTTGGTGGTATCGCGTATTCCGGTGAAGTTGAACACCGATTCCGGATGAACATGAACACCGGTTTCTCTAACGCATCATACTGATGGATTATGAGTCCAAGTGGTCATCTGCGGTCAAGTTCCAAAGGATCTTGTGCGTCGACTCACCCTTGCGTTGGAGGCGGTTGGCGAAGTACATCAGCCGGTTGAGGATGGCGTCGGCGCGGGTGTTGTTACCGATGCTGGCATACCAGTGATCGGTGGGCTGCTGGCTGATGGCAGCTAAAGAAGTGTTCCTAAGAACACTAGAATGTCACAAAACATAGGCATATAATCACATGAGCCTAGGTAATGTGACATGCGAGCTTCCTCAGATACCAAAATGCAGCAAGTGGTGGCCTATCTAAAGGCCCACTCCGTGGTGCGGCCCAGGGATATGGACCGGCTTGGGCTGCCGCGCTCCTATCTTAATCGTCTGGCTAATCAAGGTATTATCGAAAAAATAGGTCGTGGGCTGTACCAGTGGCCGGAGAAAGATCTTGGGCGTTTTCACTCCCTGGTCGAGGTCGCCAAGAAGGCCCCCAAGTCGGTTGTGGCGCTGCTGTCGGCGCTAAGTTTTCATGACCTGACCACCCAAAACCCCAGCAAGATTTGGCTGGCCATCGACCGCAAGGCTTGGCGACCCGAGATCAGCTACCCCCCGGTGCGCTTTGTTACCATGTCGGGCGAAGCGCTTCGGGCTGGTGTGGAGAGCCACGATATCGGGGGCGTGGAGATCAAGGTCTTCACTCCCGCCAAAACTGTGGCCGATTGCTTCAAGTACCGTAATAAGATCGGTCTGGATGTCGCTCTGGAGGCCCTGCGCGAGGGGTGGTCTGCTCGCAAATTCACCATGGACGAGCTAATGCGCTATGCGGAGATCTGCCGTGTCAAGAGAGTGATGCAGCCCTATCTGGAGAGCCTGGTGTGATGGAGGGAACCTGCTGATGCCCAAGAATATGGCCGCTTCGGTTAGGGCTCGACTGCTGACGCTGGCCCGTGCACGGGGCGAGGATTTCGACTATGTGCTGCGCCAGTATGTGATGCAGCGTCTGCTCTATCGTCTCAGTCGCAGTGAATATGCCGATCAGTTTCTGCTCAAGGGGGCGCTGCTCTTCCGGATATGGAACGAGGAATCTCATCGCCCAACACGCGATATAGACCTGCTCAGCTTCGATGCACACGATGTCCCACTCCTGGTGGAGGTGTTCCGGCGTATTACCGCGATCGGGGAAGACGATGGCCTTGACTTTGATGGTGCTTCGGTTGCCGGCGTGGAGATCAAAGGGGATGCCGAGTATCCGGGGGTGCGTGTTACCGGAGTTGCCAACCTGGGCACAGCACGTGTTCCTTTTCAGGCCGATGTCGGCTATGGCGACGCGGTGGTGCCGCCCGCCGAAAAGGCACAACTGCCGAGTTTTCTCGATCTGCCCGCGCCACAGCTGCGGATCTACTCCGTCTATAGTGTGATTGCCGAAAAGTTTCAGGCCATGGTGATGTTGGGGCAGGCCAACAGCCGCATGAAGGACTTCTTCGATATCCGCACCATTGCCAAGACCATGCCATTGGAGGGTGGCCTACTGTGCCAGGCTATTGCCGCTACCTTTGAGCGTCGCAAAACCGGGATCCGTAATGCGCCGTTGTTCGTGTTGAGTGAGACGTTCGCCACGGACACCGACAAGCAAACTCAGTGGCAGGCCTTTGAAAAGAAGAACGAAATGGAGCCTGCAGTTGAATTTAAAGTAGTCATTGCGGATTTGATCCAGCTGCTCCTGCCGGCCTATGAGGCCATCGCCCAAGATCAAGCGTTCGACGCGAACTGGTCACCGGATGAATTTATGTGGAGGGAACCCTAGATGTTGGAATATCAGTTTGTAGCGCGCCCCTTGTCACCCAATTGAAGTCGATGGGGGTAGCGCGCGGATCGCCAAGGCCCCCGCAATCCACTTAATACACGCAAAAGCGTGTATTATTGTTTTTACACGCAATAGCGTATATATTCATCAATACCTGCAGTCGCGTGTAAAATGGTGCCGAGTCTTCCGGCACGGAGAAGCCCATCATGCTGATTCATTCCCCGAAAGATCTGGCGGCATACTACCGGGACCTGCGTAAGGCGCGTGGCCTGTCGCAAACCGAGGTGGCGGAAGAAGTGGTTATTCGCCAGGATACCGTCTCAAAATTTGAGACCAGGCCCGATAACGTGCGCCTGAATACCCTGTTTCGACTCCTTTCCACACTGGATCTTGAGCTGCATCTCGTGTCGAAAAGTGAATCCGTGGTCGACGGGGATAAGGAACAATGGAGTGAGCCGTGGTGAGCAAGACCCGGTCGCTGGTGTTTCACCCAACATCAAGTATGAAAGTGATGGCGGGCCGGGCATTGAGCGGATCATGCGGTTTCTCCAGCAATCACGGGAGCCGAAGCGCGACCGGGCACTGTTCTTCAAAAGCCAGGTGCTGTTCTGGTTATTGGCGGGCATCGACGGGCATGCGAAAAATTTCAGTGTGTTTATTGAAGCGGAGGGACGATTCCGTCTGACGCCGCTCTACGACATCATGTCGGCTCACCCCCTGTTGGCCTCCAGGCAGTTGCAGAGACAGAAGATCAGGATGGCAATGGCGCTGAGCGGGCGTAACCGTCACTATCGTTGGGCAGATATTCAGCCGCGGCACTTCGCCAGTACAGCCAGGCGGGTAGGTTTCAATGAAAAGACGGCACAGCGGCTGGTTGTCGAGATGATGGATTCGGTGGATGAGGTTATCAGGCAAGTATCGGGCCTTATACCGGGAGATTTTCCGGATAGCATTGCCGGCCCGGTTTTCGATGGTATGCGAAGCGTGCGTGACCGTTCAGTCGCATGATGGGCTTAAGGGCTCGCGCAAGAATAAGTTTCGGTATTCGGTCGCAACTGGACCCCGCTGGCGGCGTTACGCTTTTTGGCAAGGGAGCGGCCATTGCCTGCAAAGCATGCCTTGCCAGCGTGGCCCAGTTACGTCCTCGGTACTGCGAAATTATTCTTGCGCGAGCCCTAAGCTCCGGCCCGGAGATATCGTCAGGCGTTACCGGGACGACCGGATTGGCGATAGTTGGTAAGCGCGGCAGGCGATTTTTGGTACCCTCAAGGAGTGCTGGGTCTCCTCGTTTCCTGTTGCTATACTCCTGTTTGGTGACAAATGGAGTATAAAGGTTGGTGCAATTACTTGATCAAGCGGTAGTCAATGCCTACAGCGATCTGCTTGGGGCCAGTCTCAGTCCGGCGTTCGATGGCAAGGGACTCTCGTTTACCCGCAAGAAAATCAACGGCCGCAGCTATGTTTATGTGTCGGCAAAGGTGGGTAGCGTACCGATGCAGCGATACCTGGGGCCTGATGATGAGAATACCCAGGCACTGATCGACAAGGAAAAGGCATTGTGGACAGAGGCTGCGGCCTCGCGGCCGACCCGGGCCCGTCTTGTCAACATGGTACTGGCTGGTGGCGTGGCTGGCCCCACGCCGCAGGAAGGTCGCATACTTCGCATGCTCGAGCGGGGGGGCGTGTTTCTGGCCGGTGGTGTGCTTGTTGGTACGCCTGCCTTTCGAACCCTGGGCGCATTGTTGGGCGTTGCCTGGGATGGGCAGTTTTCAACCCGTGATGTAGATATCGCTGTGGATAACCGGTTGCCAGTGGCAATAGATTCGAACAGGGTGGATCTAAGGGAGCTGTTGGAAACTTCAGGTATGGGATTTGTTGAAGTTCCCATGCTCAATCCCAAGCAGCCCGCGACAAGCTACAAAATGCGTGGGGGTGAATTCCGTGTCGAACTGCTCACCCCTGAGAGAGGAAAGCCCAGAACCGGGCCGGTCAGGATTCCTGCCTTTAACGCCGTGGCGGAGCCTCTGCGCTATCTCGACTACCTGATCGAAGACCCACAGCCGGCGGTTATTCCGTTCGATGTGGGTATTCTGGTCAACGTGCCGGATCCGGCGCGGTTTGCCGTACACAAGCTGGTCATCAGTCAGCGTCGTGCGACGGCATTTGCTGCAAAATCCGCCAAGGATATTGATCAGGCGCGACAGGTACTGGAGGTTCTGCTGGATGTTCGTCCGGGGGCCGTGGTGGCAGCCATGGATGCGGCAGAGCGTGTTGGTGGAAAGTTTATGCGTCACTACCAGGCGGCTGCAAAGTTGCTGCCTGAGACACTGCAAAAAGCACTAGTGGATGTCATGCGCTAACCTTATTCCCTGTCAGAGCCCACGGGTGCAGCGTGCCCATGAGTGCCTTGTTGACATTGATTTGAGCGAGTAAGGGTCTGGAAAGAAATAAAGGTTACAGATTGCGCCGGATTTTCGTTTGCCTTCAAGGCGCGGCAAGGCGCGCATAGTCGTTCTATGTAAGTCTTGCCGTAACGCCGAAGGCGGACGAAAAGACCAGCAAGATGTGACCTTTATTTCTTGACAGGTCCTAAGTATGGATTGCGTCGTTCCCGGTTCTTCCATCACTCTGCGTGCCGAGAACGGTATCGGCGCTTCCAACATGTTCCGGTGGATGCGCAAGCTTATCCACCCTACGCGTATTAAACACCATTCAATATAATGTGAATCCCCCATGAATACCAAGACAACCATCCTCCGCATCCTGATCCTCCTGCTGATACTGACACCGCTGGTGCTGATTGGCATCCTGATGTCGCTCGATTTCAACCAGTACAAGCCCCAGGTGGTGGCGCAGGTGGAGGCGCTGACCGGGCGCACGCTGACGATCGACGGGGACCTGGAGCTGTCGATTTCGCTCCGCCCCAGTATCGAGGTCAGCGGGGTGTCGCTCGCCAACGCGCCCTGGGGTTCGACGGAGCGGATGGCTTCGATTGGACAGTTGGCGGTGCAGGTGGAGTTGTTGCCGCTGCTGGGCGGTGATGTCCGGGTGACCCGGCTGATCGCGCGGCAGGCCGATATCCTCCTGGAGAGCAACGCCAAGGGGGAGGCCAACTGGCAATTCAAGAAAAGTGATCCCGGTGAGGCCGCGCCGTCCGCTGGCGTCGCCCTTCCCGAAATTAGCGATCTGTTGATCGAGACTGCCCGGATCCGTTTTCTGTCGGCGGCGGGCGATCCGCTCGAGCTGACCATCGACCGGCTGCACGCCTCGGCCGACACCCTGGTCGCTCCCTTTGACCTCTCCATTGAAGGTGTCTACAACGGTGAGCCCGTGGTCGTGGAGGGTGAGCTGGAGAGCCTGGCGGCGATGACCTCCGGGGGTGATTTGCGGTTCGATCTGAAGCTCGCCCTCGGTGAGCGCAAGGTGCAGTGGCAGGGGGAGGGTGAGGTTGCCGGGGCGCTATCCCGGATCACCCTGGAGCGGTTCCAGCTCACCCACAACCAGGACAGCTTGACCGGGTCGCTCATGTTCGACCGGCTCGCGCAGCCACCCCATCTGGAGGCAACCCTGGCCACCGACCGGCTGGATCTGCGCCGCGACGAGAAGGAGGAGGATAAACAGGAGGCCGGTGGCAAGCTCTTCTCGGCCGCACCCCTGCCGCTGGATGCGCCGCAGGGTCTCACGGCCGATGTCCGCTTCAGTAGCAAGCAGGTATTGGGTAATCGCTATACGCTGAACGATCTGGATGCCACCCTGCGACTTGAAGGCGGCGTGCTCACCATCCAGCCGCTGGCAATGCTGGCCGGTGGCGGCCGGGTGACCGGAAGTGCCGAGTTGAACGGCAGCCGCAGTCCCGCTTCTCTGGCCCTGCGTCTTGAAGGTAAGGATGTGGTGCTCGGGACGCTACTGCTCGGCTCCCGCGAAGAGGCGCCACTGCAGCAGGGGCCGGCCTCTATCGATATCGACCTGAAGGCCCGGGGCGAATCCGTCGCCGCCCTGATGGGGGGCCTGAACGGTCGACTGTTGATCAGTGTCGGCGAGGGAAATATCAATAACCGCCATCTCGACCTGGTGGGCGGCGACCTGCTGAACCAGCTTTTCAGGGCGCTTAACCCGTTAGCCGATAAAGAGCCCTACACCGAAATGGAGTGCGCGGTGGTCAACCTGCAATTCAGCAATGGCGTGGCCGAATATGACAAGCGGGTCGCCATACTGACCCGGCAGATGAGTATCGTCAGTGCCGGCACCATCGACCTGAAAAACGAGCTGCTGGACGTCGGGTTCAAGCCGATGCCCCGGGGCGATACCGCGGACCTGGGGATTACCGCCGGCGACCTGGTCAGCGCGGCCCGGTTGACGGGGCCCCTCAGCCGGCCCGAGATGGGACTGGATGCCAAGGGCACCGCCAAGGCCGGCCTGAAACTGTACGGGGCGATCGCCACCGGCGGCACCTCGCTGCTGCTGGAGGGACTCTGGAACAAGGCTACCTCCGATGACAATCCGTGCCAAACAGCGTTGGCCGGGGGTGGTTCCGGTGGCGGCTCGAAGCCGTCGGACCAGAAGGGGAGCGAAGTGGGTGGCTTTATGGACAAGCTCAAGGGCGTGTTTGGTAATTGATTCGGCGGGCGTCTGCGTCCCCGTTGCAGCGGTTGAGGGCAGTGCCGGCATGCGTGGGCTCCGACCCGAATGGTACTTACTTAAGGCGAATTGCAGGGTTTTCGTCATTCCGGCGCAGGCCGGACTAAAGCGCGAAGCGCTTTGAACGACTGAAAGTCGGCCCGAAGGGTGAGCGAAGCGAATAATCCAGGAATACCGCTACCATTTAGTAATCTGGATCCCGGCCTGCGCCGGGATGACGGTGGTTCTTGGCTTAAGTAAGTGCCATTTGACTCCGACCCCTGTCCTGGATTGAACAGACCGCCAGTTCGTGATGGCCCAGATGGCCGAATTTTGAAACTTGCCTCGTTGGCCATTTCTGTACTAAAGTGTCCTCTGTCCGTGGACACGGGATATAATGAGGCGATCCTTTGAAAAGCCAGGATATTGTGATTCTCCTGAAATTGGCGCTCCTCCATAGGAGGGGTGATACCCTCGTGCCGCCTGAAAAGGGCAGGGCCGATCTGTTCAGCGCGCGCGGGCTGGAGAGCGCATTGGGTATTAGCAAAAGTGAGGTAAACGCTTCCATCAATCGCAGCGTTGATGCCGGCCTGATTGTCAAGGATCACAAAAGTGGTGTGCCAAGGGCAAATGTTGGTGCATTGGCGGAGTTTATTGTTCATGGTTTGAAGTACGTATTTCCGGTCAAACCCGGCCCGCTGGTACGGGGGATGCCCACAGCGACAGCGGCGCCGGTGTTGAAGGGAGAGTTGGTGAGTATGGATGAACACATCTTCGTATGGCCCGATCCCCAGGGGGATAAACGGGGTCAGGAATTGAAACCGCTGTTCAGGAGTGTCCCCGATGCCGCCCGGCGCGACCCGGATCTTTACGACCTACTGGCGCTGGTGGATGCCATTCGCCTGGGTAAACCGCGTGAATCCCGGGTAGCGCAACAGTTGTTGAAAAAGCGGCTTGAGGCATGAGGGATGTACCTCAACAAATGTTGGAAATGCTGTTGCCGGTGGCGGAAGCCCTGGGGCAGGAGTTGTTGGCGCATGTAGCCTTCGTCGGTGGCAGCACGACGGCATTTCTGATCACCGATCCCATTACCCGACAGGCGGTGCGATTCACCGAGGACGTGGATCTTATTGTCCATGTGGGGGGCAGGCCCAGTGGCAAGCATGGCAGAGGAAGCTGCATGCTCGTGGATTCAGGGCGAGCATGCAGGACGATGTGATCTGCCGAATGCGGCTGGGAGCATTGAAAGTGGACTTCATGCCTGATGATGAGCGCATACTCGGTTTCAGCAACCGCTGGTACCGCAAGGCCATCGAGCATGCCGAGCTGTTTCCACTGAATGCATCGATAACCATCAATTTGTTGGCACCAGCCTATTTCGTAGCCACCAAGCTTGAAGCCTATCGGGGCCGCGGCGGCAATGATCCGATGAGTAGTCATGATATGGAAGATATTATCAATCTGGTCGATGGCCGCGAGACGCTGGCCAGTGAGATTGCGGAGGCGGAACCGGATGTCCGGCGCTACATCGCGGAGCAGTTCAATATTCTGCAGGGCCACCGTGATTTTGATTATGCCGTTCAGGGCAACTTGCAGGATAGCAACCGGAGTAGTCAGTTCTTCCAGCGTTGGGAATGGATCGCGACCATTAGCTGAGTGTTAAAGCCAGCGCGTAGGGTGGGTACGTGTTTTTGCCCACCTTTCTGCCCCTCAATACCTTCCGCGTGGGCACTAAAAGCGTACCCACCCTTGGCTCGGGTCCGTGAACGGTGCATTGATGTACCAAGCAATGGTGAGGAGTGGTACATGGATGTACCGTTTACGGACCTGAGGATGGCATGCGCCTACCGGCTTATCCACCCTACAAAAGCGGTTTGGAATTGGGCGACATCAAATTGAAGCATTCTTAGGTTCCACAAAAGGTCGCCAGCACCCGTTCATGATTCTCGGGCGGCAGGGCGTAGTGCTCAAGACCGGGGTGTTCCTGGAACGGAGCCGACAGTACCTGTTGAAGTTCGTTGAATATGCTCAAGTCATCCTCATAGGCGGCCTGGATGGCACGCTCCACCTGGTGGTTGCGCGGGATGAACCGGGGGTTGCTGGTCGCCATGATCCGGGCCGCCTGCTCGCGGCCTCCGGGCTGCCGGTCGATCTGTTGCAGCCAACGCGCCTCAAAATCATCAAACAGGGGTGGGTCATTGGCGTCCAGTCTTGAGGCCAGTTGACGGAAGCTTTGGGTGTAATCCAGTTGTTCGTTCTGCAGTCGTTGCAGCCAGGCAGTCACCAATTCCTGATGTTCTTCGATGGGCTCCGGGAAACCCAGTTTCCGGCACATCAACGCCGCGTAGCGGGCCTCGAAATCCCCCTGAAAGGCCGACAGGAGGGTTTCATACTCATCCACCGTGCCATCCAGCAGCATCAGGCATTCGGCCAGTCGAGCCAGGTTCCATTGCGCCATGTGCGCCTGCCGGCCGTAGGCGTAGCGGCCGCTGTGATCGATCGAGCTGAACACCTTGTCGATATGGAATTCGTCCATGAAGGCGCAGGGGCCGTAGTCCAGGGTCTCCCCCGAGATGGCCGTGTTGTCGGTATTCATGACGCCGTGAATAAATCCCAGCGCCATCCAGTGCGCGACAAGCCTGGCCTGGGCGGCAACCACCGCCGAGAAGAAGGCCAGCAGCGGGCGTTCGGCCGCTACGGCTTCGGGATAGTGGCGTGCCATGGCGTAGTCGGCGAGACTTTGCAGTGCGTCCCGGTCGTTGCGCGCGGCGAAGTATTCAAAGGTACCCACCCGGAGGTGGCTGGCGGCCACCCGGGTCAGAACACCACCGGGATGGATCCGGTCGCGCATGACCCTCCCACCACTGGCGACGGCGGCCAGGGAGCGGGTGGTGGGAACGCCCAGCCGGTGCATGGCCTCGCTGACCAGGTACTCGCGGATCACCGGTCCCAGCGGAGACTTGCCATCGCCATTGCGCGAGAAGGGGGTCAGGCCGGACCCCTTGAGCTGGATATCGTAGGCGCGACCATCGACGGGGCTGATCGCCTCCGCGATCAGGGCGGCCCGTCCATCGCCCAGTTGGGGCACGAAATTGCCGAACTGGTGGCCGGCATAGGCGATGGCGATGGTGACGCCACCGGGCAGGGGTTCGCTGCCGCTGAAGATACGCGCCAGGTGCGCTCTGTCCTGCGTCAGTTCATCCAGGTCGAGGTGCCGGGCAAGGTCCTCATTCCAGGCCAGTAGGTGGGGCTTGGGGGCCGGGGCGGTTTGGACGTGGGCGTAAAAATTCCCGGGCAGTTCGGAATAGCTGTTGCTGAGCTTCATGGGCCCAGTGTCGCACGGCCGGGCGAAGAGACAACCCTCTGAAATTTGGGGAGTTGCCTGGGGGGGAGCGATGGGAGGGGCGCTGAACGGGGAGCATTACACGTTTGTCCAGAGGGGCTGGTGCCTTCTGCCGAGGGCGTCTGCCGCCAGGGATGGCGGCAGCGAGCCCCCATGGATGGGTTAACGGCGTCCCTCGACAGAAGGTGCCAGCCCCTCTACCGCGAATTCTGAACAATTGTGCAAACCCCCGCTGAACGGAGGGCCCTTCCCGGAACCGGGAGGGCCCTTCCCGGAACCGGGAGGGCCCTCCGCCCGGCTTGCGGCCGGGGTGTTATTGCGCCTCGGCGCTGTATCCCTCCTCCGTGATCGCCGCCACCAGGGATGCGACATCGGCACTCCCGGTCACCACGGCCTGGGCCTGCTCCAGGCTGACGTCCGCCGCCTCGACGCCTGGAATCTGTTCCAGGGCCTTCTTTACCGCGCCGACGCAGTGCATGCAGGTCATGCCGGTTACCTTCAGTTTTGTTTCCATCGTTATTGCCTCCGCTTAGGGGTTGTTACATTGAATTGACTAGGTAGTGCCTACCCAGAAACTACAGAAATCGTCATTTTCGGGAATGCCGGACAAAAGCGCGAAGCGCGTTGAACGACTGAAAGTCGGCCCGAAGGGCGAGCGAAGCGAATCATCCAGTAACTTGTTGAATCCCCTGGACCCCGGCCTTCGCCGGGGTGACGACAATTTAAATTGCGTGCGTTTCTGGATGAACACTAGGTAGTCGCCTCGTTGGCGCGGGGGATGTTCCCCTGCGTTGCCTGGGTGGCCGACGGGGATGGGTCGTCCAGCCGGGTGGCGCGCAAGCGGCGCAGCCGCAGGCTGTTGGCGACCACGAAGACGCTGGAGAGCCCCATCGCCAGGCCCGCCACCATCGGATCGAGGTGCAGGCCGAAGGCCGGGTAGAAGATCCCGGTGGCCACCGGGATCAGCAGAATGTTGTAGATGAAGGCCCAGAACAGGTTGCCACGGATGGTGGAGAGGGTGCGCCGGGCCACATCCAGGGCGGTAACCACCCCGCCGAGATCGCCGCGGGTGAGGGTGACGTCCGCCGCCTCGATGGCGATATCGGTTCCCGAGCCGACCGCGATACCTACATCCGCCTGGGCCAGTGCCGGCGCGTCGTTGATGCCGTCACCGACGAACACCACTTTCTGGCCCTGGGCCTGCATCTCCTGGACGGTGTTGGCCTTGCCGTCCGGCAGGATCTCGGCGTGCACCTCCTCGATGCCGACCTGGCGGGCGATCGCCTCGGCGGTCTTGCGGGTGTCGCCGGTGATCATGGCTACCTGCAGCCCCCGCCGGTGCAGCTCCACCACCATCGCCGCCGCCTCGGCCTTCAGCGGGTCGGCGACCGCCAGCACGGCGCGCACGTTGCCGTCCACCGCGAGGTAGATGGGGGTTTTTCCGTCGCTTGAGTAGCCGTCCGCATTGGCGGCCAGGGCGCCGACATCGATCCCTTCGCGCGTCATGTAGCGCAACGCGCCGAGCTGAACCAGCTGCCCCTCCACCCGGGCGGTGACGCCATAGCCGGGGATCGCGCTAAATGCCTCCACCGCCGGCAGGGTGGGGAAGCGCTCCCGCGCCGCGTTCACAATGGCGGTGGCGAGCGGGTGTTCGCTGCCCGCCTCGACGGCCGCGGCGAGGCGCAGGGCCGTATCCCGGTCGCCATCCACCGCCTCCAGGTCGGTGAGTTCGGGGTGGCCCGCTGTCAGGGTGCCGGTCTTGTCGAATACCACCCGGGTCACGTGGGAGAGGCGTTCCAGCGCCTCGCCCTTGCGGTAGAGCACTCCCAGTTCGGCGGCCCGGCCGGTGCCCACCATGATGGCGGCCGGCGTGGCCAGGCCCATGGCACAGGGACAGGCAACCACCAGCACCGCCACCGCGCTCACCAGCGCCAGGGTGATCGACGGGTCGGGCCCCAGCGCCAGCCAGGCCGCGAAGGTGACGGCCGCGATGACCAGGACGACCGGCGTGAATACCCGTACCACCCGGTCGGCCAGCCCCTGGATCGGCAGTTTGGCCCCCTGGGCTCGTTCCACCAGGCGGATGATCTGCGCCAGTACGGTCCCCTTGCCCACCTGGGTGGCCGTGACCTGTAACTGGCCGTGCTGGTTCACCGTACCGCCCACCACGCTGTCGCCCGGGTGCTTGGCGACGGGCACCGGTTCGCCGGTGAGCATCGACTCGTCGACGTAACTCTCGCCCTCCAGTACATCGCCATCCACCGGGATCCGCTCGCCCGGCCGGATCACCACCCGGTCACCGCGCTGCACCTGGCCCAGCGGCACCTCCTCCTCTATGCCGTCCCGCAGCACGCGGGCGGTCTTGGCCTGCAGTCCCACCAGCTTGCGGATCGCGGCGGAGGTGCGCCCCTTGGCCAGCTCCTCCAGGTACTTGCCCATCAGAATCGCCGTCAGGACCACCGCCGCCGATTCAAAGTAGAGGTTGCGGGCGTCCGGCGGGAACAGTCCGGGTTGCAGCAATACCAGCAGGCTGTAGAGCCAGGCGGCGCCGGTGCCGGTCATCACCAGGCTGTTCATGTCGGGTGACAGGTGACGGTAGGCGATCCAGCCGGGACGGAAGAAGCGTCGGCCCGGGCCGAGGATGATCACCGTGGTCAACAGCGCCTGGAGCCACTCCCACAGACCCTTGGGCGCCAGCGCGTCAAGGATCTCCTGGAAGCCGGGCAGGAAGTGGGGGCCCATAGCCAGAATCACTACCGGCAGGGTCAGGGCTACCGCCAGCCACAGGTCGTGGCGCATCGCCCGGCGGCCTGCCTCACGGGCTGCCTCCTCCCGCTCCTCGGCGTCGCCATCCTCCTCCAGGGGGCGCGGCTCGTAGCCCGCCTCCTGGATGGCGCCGGCGATCTCGTCCGCTCCCAGGGTGGCCGGCACGAAACGCACCGTGGCCCGTTCGGTGGCCAGGTTGACGCTGGCCTGGATGACCCCGGGCAGTTTGTTGAGGATGCGTTCCACCCGCGCGGAACAGTTGGCGCAGGTCATGCCGCCGACCCCGATCTCCAGTTCATCGACCACCGGCGTATAGCCGGCGTCACGTACCGCGTCAATCAGTGCGGCTTGTGTTATCAGTGATGCGTCGTAGCGGATGCTGGCCCGCTCGGTGGCCAGGTTGACCGGGGCTTCGCTTACCCCCTCCAGCTTGCCGAGCGTGCGCTCCACCCGTGCCGAGCAGTTGGCGCAGGTCATTCCTTTGATGCCGAGTTCAAGCTGGTTCATACGGCACCTCCCTGTGGGATCCCAATTTTTCATGCGGGCTCTCCTTGCTCTGGTTCGGGCGCTTGCTGATTCAGGGCGGAGAGGATGGGACATTCCGCGGTGGTGCCGGCGTGACCGGGACACTGCTCCTCAAGCGCCGACAGGGCGGACTTCATTCTTTCCAGATCGAGTATGCGGGTCTCGATGTCGGCGATCTTGGCGCGGGTGAGCCGTTTCACCTCGGCGGCGCTCTGCTCCGGGCGGTCGCTCAGGGAGAGCAGCTCCGCCACCTCGTCCAGCGAGAAGCCGAGCACCTGGGCGCGGCGAATGAACTGCAGGCGTTGCCGGGCATCTTCCTTGTAGAGCCGGTAACCGGAATCGGTGCGGCTCTGGGGCTCGATGAGTCCCCTGCGCTCGTAGTAGCGCAGGGTTTCGACCCCCAGGTCTACCTGCCTGGCCAGTTTGCCGATGGTGAGGTTTTCCATGATCTGTCCCCGTGAAATGGGTCGCGATGGGCAGCGCCCTGTGCCAATTTTACGACAGTATAAACCCTGTAGTCGACTACAGGGTCAAGGGTTTGTGTGGAGAAATTAATATCCCTGAGCCACGGAGGCGTCGGGTCCACGGAGGTGTCGGAGTCAAACCGGGCTCGGTCTATGGAGGTGTCGGAGTCAAACCGGGCTTGATCCGGTGAACCGACGCACGGCAGGGGGCCGGTTTGACTCCGACACCTGTGGTCTTGGTCCGCGACACCTGTGGTCTTGGTCCGCGACACCTGTGGTCTTGGTCCGCGACACCTGTGGTCCTGTGCCGCAACCGCTAACGGTTGCCGGAGGGCATGCGGCGGGTACTACTCCTGATGGCTATTCCGCAGGTCCGGCAGTTCATGATTCACCCGGGTGTCATAGATGATGGAGGTCTCGATGCGGGTGACGCCAGGCCGGTTGGTGAACTGGTCCAGGGCGAGGTTCTTCAGGTGGCGGGTATCGCGCACCGCCACGTGGATGACCAGGTCATACCGGCCGGTGATCAGGTGGGCCGAGCGCACCTCGGGGATGGTTAACATGTCATCCATGAACTGATCGACGGTCGTTCGTTCGTGTTTGGCCAGCTCGATCATGAACAGGGCCTCAAGCCCAATGCCCAGGCTCGCCGGGTCCACCTCGGCATGGGTTCCGCGCAACACCCCGTTTTCCCACAACCGCTTCAACCGTTCATGCACGCTGGAGGGCGCCAGTCCCACCTCGGCGGCGATCTGTTTGTTGGACAGTCGAGCATTGTTCTGTAACAGCCTGATAATTTCGATGTCGATTCGGTCGAGTGTCATTTCGATCCCTATTTGCCGAAAACCATTTCATGGTAATCAAAGATTGACGAGTAATATACTGATTACTCGTCAGATAGACGAATATTATTTTGATCAGACAAACTTAGGAATGATGCAGACCCATGAGCGGATCAACACAAGGCAAAGCGGGCTTTTCCACCCGGGCGATTCATCTCGGTTATGACCCGTACGCGGGCCACGGGGCCCTGAATCCCCCCCTCTATCTGAGTTCGACCTACACCTTCCCGACCGTGGGCGACGGCAGCGCCCGCTTTGCCGGCGAGCAGGCGGGGTATGTCTATTCCCGCGTCGGCAACCCGACCACGGCGCTGCTGGAACAGCGCATTGCCGATCTCGAGGGTGGGGAGGCGGCGCTGGTCACCGCCTCGGGCATGGGGGCCACCACCTCGCTGCTGTGGACCCTGCTCCAGCCGGGCGATGAGGTGATCGCGGACAAGACGCTCTACGGTTGCACCTATGCCTATTTCAATCACGGCTTGGCCCGGTTTGGCGTAAAGATCACCCATGTCGATCTGACCGAGCCTGAAAACCTGGCCAATGCGATCAGCGACAGGACCCGCCTGGTCTTCTTCGAGTCGCCGGCCAATCCCAATATGCGGCTGGTCGATATCGCAGCCATCTCGGCTATCGCCAGGCCCTATGATGCCAGGGTCGTGGTGGATAACACCTACTGCACCCCCTACCTGCAGCGGCCGCTCGAACTTGGCGCCGACTACGTGGTGCACTCCGCCACCAAGTATCTGGGCGGGCACGGTGACCTGATCGCCGGCGCCATCGTCGGACCCGCGGAGTCGCTTAATCAGGTGCGCTTCTCCGGCCTCAAGGACATGACCGGGGCGGTGCTGTCGTCGCAGGATGCCTTCCTCATCCTGCGCGGGTTGAAGACGCTCGCGTTGCGCATGGACAGGCATTGCCGGAACGCCCGGGGGATCGCCGGGTTGCTGGCGGCACACCCCAAGGTGGAGCTCTGTCACTACCCGGGACTGGAGACGTTTCCGCAGCGCGAACTGGCCGAGCGCCAGATGGCGGCGCCGGGCGGGATGGTGGCCTTCGAACTCAAGGGCGGTCTGCAGGCCGGTTGTCGATTCATGAATGCGCTGCGCCTGATTACCCGCGCGGTCAGTCTGGGTGATGCGGAAAGCCTGGCGCAGCACCCGGCCAGCATGACCCATTCCGTGTACACCCCCGAGGAGCGGGCCGAGCACCTGATCAGCGAGGGGTTGGTCCGGTTGTCGGCGGGGCTGGAGGATCTCGACGATCTACTTGGGGATGTTGACGGGGCGCTGTCGAAAGTCTGAGAGCGACGACGAAACGGACAACCACGGGGGGTTGCCCCTACGGGGTCACGGATGCCGCAACCGGGAACGATGGCGGGGCCATGTAGGGGCAGGCCCCCGTGCCTGCCCGGGGATGGGATGCACGACGGCGAGCCGGGCAACCACGAGGGGTTGCCCCTACGGGGTCACGGACGCGACAACCCTGACGCTTTCCCGTGCGGGTTTAATGCAGCTTACAGGTCATACACTCAGCCGTGTCACCGGTAATAGCCACCTCGATGCTGTCGGCCGAACATTCCAAATCGTCATTGTATTCGCAATCGCTGACCTTGCAGGCTCCGACCCCGGCCATGATCGATGCCCGGGTATGGCCGGCGGATCCGTTCAGGAAGGTATCGCAACCGGGATGCACTCCATCACCGATGGTGATGGCCTTGGCATGACAACAGGAATCCTGGTTATAGGCGCACTCATCTACAGAGCAGCGCTGCACCATCGGCATATCAATAGTCACTTTCATGATCGTTCCTCCTATGGCCTTTAGCGAGATAAACCGGAACGGAGATTCACCATTCCGGATTATTGCGGTGGCCTATTCCTGCGTTATTTGTGCCAACCCTGTTCCGCGCTGGCGGCGTTCTCATCCGGGCCGGATCGACCCAGGGCAAGTGCGGGTATTTCAGGCTGTTGCGGATAGCCCGGGCGGGGCGGCGTGACGCCGGGCAAACCCGTCCCACGCCGCAGAGCGGTTTAAATCACCCAAGTCCCGGAGCATATCCACCGCCTCCGCTCTCGATCGGGGTGCTGGCCGTCGTCGGTTGGCGACCCCGGTCCGCGCGGGACGGCTAATCCAAGTCCCAGGTATTAACCCAATAGTTGCATTGATCATGACCCAATGATTTGTTTCACCCCGTTATCTGCCGGATGAAATAGATAGGTTGCATGGTTTCCTGGAATGCACTGCTGGTGGAGTCCAGCATTGCACCCTGTAGGAGGCCCGCCCCCGGGCCGATTTCGCGGTGAGGCGCCGCTCCTACAGGTTGATTTTTGCAACGATCGGGTTATTTGGTGGCGGAGCCCCACAGGGTACAGTAACCCGACTCTTCCACCGGTCCCTCGACCAGGCGACAGGTACTGGTGTCGGCGAGGAAATGCATGCAGTTGCCACAGCGCATCTCGCCGTTGGGACTGGATTGGTACTTGGCCTGTTCCTTGGGTACTTTTGCTTCGTTCGATGCCCCCTGGGCGATCAGCAGTTGCGGTGCGCCACAATAGCAGACAGTAACGGCGATGCCCTTGAGCACACTACGTCGCATCTGGTCGGTGTTTTTCATATCTCCTCCTCGGTTCCATACCCTGTCCACCCGGATACCGGGTGGCACTCCTTTTTCCGGATCACCGATTAAACGAGCATCAAGTTTCATGCCAGCACGCAACGGGCCCAACGAGACGCCCGCGTCCTCGGGGAGCGGGACGCACCGGACAGGCCTTTCCCGACCGCGATGGCTGGCAGGCTATATGCAGGTTGAACGGGGTGCGCGGCGGCGGTTGCCCGATCTGAATCCCGACCCGGCCTGCCAACGGCAGCTTCCGCCAGGCCGACCGATGCCTCCACGCACAGGCATCTTCCATCGATGAGAGCGTGACATGCACCATCTATCCAATATCCTGCTCAAGGGCCTGGCGACGCTGTTGCCGGTGGCGTTGACACTCTACCTGATCTATTGGCTGGTCATCAGCATAGAAACCGGCATCCGGTCGGTCATCGTTTCCGTGGTTTCAGAGAGCTACTACCTGCCGGGGGTTGGCCTGGGGTTCGGCCTGGTCCTGCTCTATCTGATCGGCCTGGTCGCCGATGTCTGGCTGTTCCAGCAGGTGTTCCGGTTGGGTGAACGGCTGTTGGTGCGAATACCCCTGGTGAAGTTTGTTTACCGCTCGTTGCGTGATTTCACCAACTATTTTTCGGTCGATAAACGGCAGGAAAATCTGCACCGGGTGGTCATGGTATCCATAACCGAGCTGCGTCTGATCGGCTTCCAGACGGCCGACCAGGCCGCCGCAATGGAGCTGCTGTCACTGCCGGAAGGGATGGTGGCGGTCTACCTGCCGTTGAGCTATCAGGTGGGGGGCTACACTGTGTATGTACCCAGCTCATGGGTGGAGCCGATCGATATCCCCTTTGAGGACGCTTTCCGCCTGGCATTGACGGCCGGACTGAACGATTCGGGGTCGACGGGCGCACCGCCCGGTTGACGCCCGGATCCGTGCCGGTCGGAGGATTGTGGAACCGGGTACGGCGCCCGGGTATCCAAATGGCACTATAGCGGGAAACGCCGGCGAAAAGCGTAACGGAATCGAGTCAGCCCGTTCCGGATCTGATGCCGGGATCTCACCGGAACCCCATTCACTTCCAGCCGAAGGAGGTAAACATCGTGGAAGAATTCGAAATCATACCGCATGAGCAGTGGCGAAATGTATGTGAAGGCTTCAGCCGCACCCACCGCGGCTGGTTGATCTGTCTCTGGGTGGTCGATACCGGAAACCTGGAGGCAGGCTTGGCGGACAATACCGACAAGGCCATACGCGATCTCGAACTGGGTGAAATCACCGTTGAACGACACGGCCAACGGACCGATATGGTGGTAATGACACGAGGCGATCAGACCCATGCCGATCACATTATCAGGGGGGTTGTCGCAGTGAGCGTGGAACGGGATACGGATGGCAGGGCGAACGGCCTGCGTATCGATTCGGATGATAACAAGACCGCCCTGGTGCGTTTCCGCGTACCGGCCAATCCCGAGTCCCTCGACGGCCTGGCCCCGGGGGAGCTTCCCTGACAGACGCTCCACCAGGCGCCGCCAAAAAATCAAACAGGCGGCGGATTTCAGTCGGATATTGGGTTCCCGAGGGCTTGGGTTATTTTCAACCGGATATGGTGTAAAAGGACCCGCGCAAGAATAAGTTCCTGTATTCGGTCGCCCCTGGACCCCGCTGGCGGCGTTACGCTTTTTGCCAAGGGAACAGCCATTGCCTGCAAAGCGTGCCTTGCCAGCGTGGCCCAGGAACGCCCTCGGTACTACGGAATTATCCTTGCGCGGGTCCTAAGCCCCGGTTTTCCTGGATTCGGGTCCGCTTGATCCGCTTGGCGAAACGCTGACCCGGTGCGGCGGTGCTTGGCATTTGAATTGCAGATTACATAACGGACTGTCTTGCCGAATACCGGTTAAAAATACCACTCAACCGAGGGGTACACATGTCTCGGCTATCTCAACTGCATAAATACGGACAGAGCTTCTGGCTGGATGGCCTGTCGCGGGCCATGCTCGAGGATGGTTCCCTGCAGCAGCGTATCGCCCAGCAGCGGCTCGGCGGCGTGGCCGCCAATGCCGCGGTTTATCTCGCGAATATCAGCGATTCGCCGATGTACCAGGCGCGCATACTCGACGGCTGGGAACGTGGGGGTTCGGCGGAGAGCATTTATCGTGACCTGGTCATCGAGGATGTGGCGGCGGCCTGCGATCTACTCAGCCCGGTCTACCTGGCGAGCAAGGGAGAGGAGGGGTATGCGAGCCTGCAGATCTCCCCCCACCTCGCCCGTGATCCCTCGGGCAGTCTGCAGCAGGCACAGGAGTTGTGGGGTCTGGTGGACAGGCCCAATCTGTTGATCGAGTTGCCCGCCACCAGTGAATGCATGCCGACAATCGAGGAACTGCTCTATCGCGGCATCAATGTCAATATCACGCTGCTGTTCGGACTGCAGGATTATTGGGATGCCTTCCATGCCTACATGCGCGCACTGGAGCGCCGGTTCGCCGAGGGCAAGTCCCTGAACGAAGTGATCTCGGTGGCGAGTTTCTTCCTCCATCGTATCGATCTGGCGGTTGACCGACAGCTTGAAAAATTGAGCGAGGAGGGGGCCGCGTCGAAGGCTGGCGATGTGGCGGCGGCACTGCTCGGCAGGACGGCCGTGGCCAATGCCAAGCTCGCCTATGCCTCCTGCCTGGCACTGCTGAGCAGTGACCGCTGGAACCGCCTGGAGTCTCACGGGGCCCGACCCCAACGCATCGCCTGGGCTGATACCGCTGCCGACACCCGTGCTGACAAGGGTACCGACAAGGACGCCGGGGATAGCGTCGCTGCGGATGTGCGGTACGTGGAGCCCCTGATCGGACCCCTCACGATCTCGCGCATGGCGGCGGCGACCGCGGAGGGGTTTGCCGATCACGGCACGCCGGCGGCGACCATCGAGGAAGGGCGGGACGATGCGCGCTGGGTCATTAAGGAGTTCGATCAGCTGGGCATCGATTTCAATCGCATCACCGCCGGACTCGTTGACCAGGGGGTGCGGGACTTTACCGAACAGTACGACCGGATGCTGGCGCAGCTTCAGGGTGGTGGGTGGCGGCAAGACTCTGGTCTCTTCGGCTGATGACCGGCTCACCCGGGTGGCCGCCGGTAGCGCCGGCCAACCCTGTTCAGGACACTAATGAAGAATTCCCCCTTGTCCGGGCCCGGGGGGGGGCGTGCGCGCTTTGTCGCCAAGTCGCGGATGGGTCCGGAACAGGCGAAAAAATCTTCTGTGAAGCCGTCCGACTCCTGGCTTGTCATGTTGCCAATATGACCCGCTCGAAGTGAAAAAATCCAGCAGAGTGTCCGGCCGTCGCCTATGGTGAGTAGTAATGTTTATTGGTCGGCCTCGGTTGCTTCTCCCCGTCGTTTTTATCCGCCGGTTTTTTATTGGTGCAAGAGATAGACGCATCACAATATCGGCGAGTCCGGGGTTGAAAAATCCGCAGCTGACTTATAATTATTGAAGGGTGTCCTTTTATAGCCCCAATAACTATATAAGAAATAACCGAGTAGTAGGAGGAGTGAATGGAACACAGAATAGGTCAACGCATTGAAGTGGATCGAAAAGTGGTCTTAAGGCTAACGGATCGGTGCCGGATTGATGGCCGGTTAATGGATATCAGCCTCTCGGGCGCGGCGATCAAGTGCAAGGATTGGAATGTCTTTAATGCCTATACTCCCGTTGAAGTCCTGCTTGAATCCGGTGATGGCAGAGAACCGGAAAAGTTCAGGATTCAGGGATTTGTGGTGCGACTGCAAAAAGGCCTGATCGGAGTAATGTTCATGAAGGAGATGGTCAAGCTTGTTCGGCGCCTGCGATCCAGTTCAACCAAGTCAGGAGATCATTGGCAACGGGAATCTCTGGCCCGTACCGGGTCATAACCAACCCACATTAATGGGTCGTGCTTTCAGCCAGGCGGTCACCATTCGATAGCGAGGCGAACGGGTTCGCTGAACTGCGATAGTGTCCCCGCCGGTGAATGGATATACCGCCCGGCTGCGGCATGCGGCGGGCATGGACCCGGACCCATCCGTCCCAAGGGCAATCCGCTTCAGCGATCTATCCCTGCAATCATTACGGGAGGTTCTTGTCCCCGTTGCAAAGGGGGATGGTGTTGATCGATTACAATGGAGAGTGAGGAGCCGAATCGCTTGGTGTTGCGATACCGATTGCAACAGGGTATGCCCCAGTAAAACCACTGACCCAGGGCGAGCCCGATCATCCACGTTTCGGTGCTCCTGCCTCAGGAGGAGAGATATGACTGATTTGCTCATGATTATCGAAGACGATCAATTATTGGGAGCAGAACTGGCACGATATTTCCGCCATCTGGATTGGGAGGTGGATCTGGCGACCGACTTCGAGCAGGCGCGACACAAGCTCATCGATCAGGACCTCGATCCCCTGGTTACCTTGGCAGATACCCTCTTGCCCGACGGCAATTCGATCGATCTTTTCGAACTGGCGCGCCAGCAGGGGCATACCGGTGAATGGATATTCCTGAGTGGCTTCGGCGGCGTCCCGGAGTCGGTCAGGGCATTGCGTTTGGGAGCCTATGATTTCCTGGAAAAACCCTGTGACCCGGAGCGGTTGAGGACCATAGTGAATGACGCCCGGCGCAGCGCGCGTGTCCAGCAACTGCTGCATGATCAACCGAAGATGGGCGGGCGCGCCTATCCGCCGGATGCCTTTGTCGGCCGCGGCAAGATCGCGCAACAGGTTCGCAGGATGTTGTGTCGTATTGTTGAAGTCCCCTTCAGTGCCCTGGTCATCACCGGCGAGACCGGCACCGGCAAGGGGTTGGTGGCGCGCATACTCCACCACTCCGGCCCCCGCGCGGATGGACCGTTTATCGAAGTCAACTGTGCCGCGTTACCGCGGGATCTGCTGGAGTCGGAACTGTTCGGACATGAGGCCGGTGCATTTACCGGCGCCAAGGGGCGTCACCGCGGGTTTCTTGAACAGGCGGATGGCGGTACGCTGTTTCTTGACGAGATCGGTGAGATGGATATGGATCTTCAGGCGAAACTGTTGACCGCGATCGAGGGCAAGACCCTGCACCGACTGGGGGGCGAGCAACAGGTTAGGGTGAACGTGCAGGTGGTGGCCGCCAGCAACCGTGACCTGGAGCGGCAGGTGAAGGAGAACCGCTTCCGCAGTGATCTCTACCATCGTCTGAGTGTGTTTCGGCTGGACCTTCCGCCATTGCGTGAACGACTTGAAGATCTTGATGATCTGCTGCCCCTGATAATTGCTGAGTTCAATGCCTCGGCCGGGCGCCATGTAAAGATCGTTCCCGAGAAAATCTATCGCAAGTTGCGCAGTTATGATTGGCCGGGCAATGTGCGCGAGTTGCGCAACGTGATCGAGCGGGCGGTGCTGCTATCCGACGGGGAGCTGTTTCCCGACCGTTGGCTGCAGCTCGACAGCGCACCCGGCGGCGCACCCGACCAGCCGTGCATCGATGGCGCCCGTCTGACCATTCCCCTGGATGGATCGATGGCGTTGGATGAGATGGATAGCTTTATCATCCAGACCGCCCTGCAGCGGTACGGTTACAATGTCACCGCCACCGCGCGTGTGCTGGGAACCACGCGCGAGACCCTCAGGTATCGAATCCACAAATACCACCTGAGCACTGAACCACCGAAGCTCGATGTGGTCAATGAAACCGGGGTTCATCAATGAATCCAGGGAATGCAGGAGGCCCACCCGGGGCCGAATTCGCGGCAAAGTCACTCCTGGTTCAATAACGCCGCCCAGCAAGGGAAATGAGCATAACTGGTGTCCATCCAGAAACGCACGTAATTTAAATTGTCGTCACCCCGGCGAAGGCCGGGGTCCAGAGGATTCAACAAGCTACTGGATTCCGGCATTCGCCGGAATGACGATTTCTGTAGTTTCTGGATAGGCACTAACTAGGTAAATCCGACTACAACAGAGGACGTTATTATGGGAATGGATATTTCATATGTTTCGCATGGGGAAGGCTTGCAAATCACAGTGGACGGTAATCTCGACCTGACGCTGACGAGACCGATGCTGGGGGTCTGTGCCCAGGTGGATGACAACCTGCTGGTGTGCGTGATTGATTGCAGCCGGGTGGTCCGGGTGTTCGATTCGGGACGCGCGCTGTTGATGCTCCTGACAAACAAGTTACGGGAGTTCGAGGTCAGGGTGATTGTTATCGGCGATATCCTCCCGGCGGATCATCATGGCCAGCTGGAATCCACGTTGTGCATGAAACCGCGGGATGAGCGGCAGGAGCAGCCGTACCCTGGATGAACAGCTGTCGGGGCGGTTTCCGCGCCGGGAATCTTCCAAGTTAATATTGCCGGGTAAAGCTGTTTCAGTTTCGTAGGGTGGATAAGCGACAGCGCATGCCATCCTCCGGTCTGTAAACGGTACGTCCATGTACCACTCCTCACCGCAGCAATGGTGGATGCGCCTACCGGCTTCTCCACCCTACAAAAGTACTTTATCAAATTGAAGTAGTACCAGGAGTCTGTCGGGTTTTCGCGTAGATCAGCGTCAAGCCCGGCAAACTCCTAACGGTAGCGGGCGTCGGCGGCCCGGTCGGCGGCGATCTCCGCCTCGAACCGGTCGCCCATCTCCAGCAGCTGCTGTTTATGGATCAGCGTACCTTCGCGACTCTCGAAACAGAATTCGCTGAAACGGGTCAGGACGATGGCATCCACCGGGCAGGCCTCCTCACAATAGCCGCAGTAGATACAGACGAACAGGTCGATGTCGTAGCGGGTGGTGCGGCGCATACCGTCCTCGCCCTGCGGTCCCGCTTCAATATAGATGCAGCACGCCGGGCAGGTCGCCTCACAGAGTTTGCAGGCGATGCAGCGCTCCTCGCCATTCGGGTAGCGGCGCAGTGCGTGCAACCCCCGGAAGCGTGGGGACTTGGGAATCTTCTCCTCCGGGTACTGGACGGTGAATTTTTCTTTGAACAGGTAGCGCCCGGTAACCCGCAGGCCACGCCACAGCTCCACCAGCAGGTAGGTGTTCAGGAAATCCTTGAGCTGTTTGATCAGACTGTGCATTACACGGTTTCTCCATTGGTTATGATTGGAAATCGGCCGGGTGGTTCCAGCACAGGGAACAAACGACTGTTCCCTGTGCGTTTTTTCAACAACCGGCCAGGTGAACAGCGACGCGAATGGTGTCGAGTGTTGGTTGCCCCATCGCGCCCTATTCACCGCCGGCCGAAGGAAGCAAGTGGTAGGTCGTGAGCACGCTCAGGCATTCCAACGCAGCACCGCCGCGGCGGACAAGGCAATGGCCGACAACGCCGCGAGCGCCCCCCAGGCGAGGCGTCCGGGTGCGCCGTGCGCTGTGAAGATCAGGTAAAGCGTGAACAACAGTCCGGAGGTCATGCAGCCGATCTTGATCAGCAGTGCCACGAATGCGATGGGATGAAGATCGGGCAAGCGACCGTAAAGCCACCAGCTTGCACCGCCGAACCCGGCGCCGGTAATGCCCTGTAAGGCCCATGCCGCCGCCAGGATCAGCAGCGCCGGGCGGGCCCGTTGAAGCGGCGGCGCGAGCAGCAGCCAGAACACCGGGGCGCCGAGTACCAGCGCCGCCCCAAGGTTATGCAGCACCTGGATCAGGGAATAGATCAGGCTATCGATCGCCACCGGTCAAAACAGATCCACCGTGACCGAGGCCTCCACGCCGATCGGCACATGCGCCCGGTTCACGACCTTGATGGCGATTTCATGGCGCCCGGCACTCAGGGGACTGGTCTCATGGGTGCCCTCCAGGCGGCGCAGAATGGCCACCTCTTTTCCGTTCACATACAAATGCACATGGTCCCCCCGGGGGCCGGGAGTCACCTGGTAGCTGATCTTCACGGGCTGGTCAGCCTGCAGTTCGCTACCGTCCTTGGGTGCGTGGATGGTCACCGAGGCTGCGTCTTCCATCTCGCCGCCGGTCTCCGGCCTGCTGCCGCCCGAAGTGCCGTGATATACCGCCTGGACCGCTGTGGTGGTCAATAAGATGCCACTGACCAAAAAGATCGGTGCTAATCTTTGCACAAGCATCATGACATCTCCTCCCGTGGTTTTTCTCTGCGGGGGCGGTCCAAATCAACCAGAGATGGTGGATCTCAACCGCAGACCTGCGAAAATTGGATAATAGCGAGGGGTCGGAGTCAGGCCGCACAAGCCCACAGGCAAGGTCGGCAGGACGGGGCGGCCTGACTACGACCCCTTGGTATGCTTGGTATGAGGATAATTATCAGGCAAGGAGCGGGCCATGCGGAGATCCACCCGGCACGGAATATGGCATCGGTCAACGAGCAGAGATCATGAAAATTACCGATATCGCGATACGCAGGGTCCCGACCATTGACGCCACCGACACGCTGCAGGAGGCCGTTACGGCGATGCGCAAGTCCAATGCCGGGGTTCTGCCGGTGATCGAAGGGGGGCGCCTGGCCGGCACCTTGAGCGAGCGTGACATCCTGCTCAACGGCAGCCGCTCCCCGGCCGACTCGGAAAATGCCCGGGTGGCCGATCTCTACCGGCGGAATCCGCTGGTCTGTTCCAGGCAGGTTCAACTGAAGACCGCACTGCAGCTGATGCAGCAGCATCAGCAAAGCTGGTTGCTGGTGTCTGACCGCGAGGGAGAGTTTACCGGCCTGATTACGGCGCTGGAACTGATTGATCTGTTGCTCGAGCTGGTGCCGGAAGAAGCCGCCGGGCCGGAGATGGAGTACGTGCACCGGGTCCGTGGAGACCAGAGTACTTCGTTCTAGAATAAGAGGGGTCGGAGTCAGACCGCGCAAACCTGCAGAATAGGCCGGCAGGACGGGGCGGCCTGACTCTGACCCCTTGGTATGGGACGGCCTGACCGACCCATTGGTATGAAGCCCGTCAGGCTCCCGGGCGTGGAGTTGCCGGGTGGGTCGTCACGCCATCCCACGCTGCGAACAGCCCGGGCCGAAAAAGCACTAAAGAAATTCCCCAGCCGACCGATAGGGAATCCATTGATCCCTTCAACAACGGATAACTCCTGCTGTGCGTGCACTCTTCAATCCGGCCCGGTCGATAAAAAGTTTTATTCTTACCGCGGCGGTGCTGGTCTCGCTGGCCCTGTTCGGGGTCTCCTATCTGGTGGTCTCCAAGGTCTATGACCAGTCGTTGCGTCAGGATGCCCGGCAGGTGGCGCGTATCGTCTCCGGCCAGGTCTTTTCCGCCATGTACCAGGTGATGAGCCGGGGCTGGTCACGGGAGGAGTTGGAACAGTTCCTGGCCGGGCTGCGCGACAGCACCGACGACACCAGCTACAGCCTGGAGATATACCGCGGCCCCCTGGTGAGCGCCCGCTATGGTGAGATCGAACAGCCGGCATTCGATGCCTCGCTGGAGACCCTGTTCCGTGACGGCCAGCGGCTCACGCTGCACCAGACCGGCGGTATCAGGGACCTGTTTCCGCTGCAGGCGAGCGAGGTCTGTCTGAAGTGTCATGGCAACGCGGAGGTCGGTGATACGCTCGGCGTCATCGAATTCCGCCAGGACCTGAGGCCGACCCTGGAGAAGGCACGCTCCCAGTTCCTGACTGTGTTTGCCCTGCTCGCGCCCCTGCCCCTGGTGGTGGCGTTTCTGGTCACCCTGTTCATCACCCGGCGCATCGAGGAGCCGCTGGCCGGGCTGCGCAATCATATCGGCAATATCAACCGGGTGGCCGATCTGCGGGCGCTGAGCGACGCCGCGCCGCGTCCCGCCTTTAAGGAGTTGCGCCAGGTGTTCGACGAGGTCACCACCCTGGTTACCAAGCTGCGCGACGTGGCGGTGGACAAGGATCTGCTGGAATTTGAGATCCGTCTGCTGGAACGTTTTGTGATCACCTCCGACGTGGTGCGCGACTGGCAGGACTATGTGCGGCAGCTGCTGCTGGAGATCAACCAGATCATCCCCACCTATGCGCTGTTTTCCGTGTTCAAGGTGGACAGCGAGGTGTTCGACCTGGAGGTGTTCTGGTATTCACCGCCCGGGGGCGATACCCGGGATGTGCTGGAGCATGTTGCCCGGGAGGCGCTGGACGGGCACCCGCGTTTTGTCGGTTCGCCCATCGATCGGGTGAATCACCACGTGGCGCGTACCCATGTGGAGCCGCTCCAGCTGACGGCGGAAGATCTGCGGGTCCAGGTCAAGTCGCTGATCGTGGATGAACCCAAGATCGGCGGTATTGTCGGTGTCGGGGTACATGCCGAACTGGCGGATGACCCGACCCGCGCCCTGGTGGTGGACAGCATCCTTTCCACCCTGCTGAATGTGATCGGTTCGGTGAAGGTGATCTCCAAGTACACCAAGGATCTGGAGTACTACGCCACCCGTGACCCCCTGACCAACCTCTACAACCAGCGCGTGTTCCGCGAGCTGCTGGAATACGAGACCGGGCGCGCCGAACGCCACGGTCACCGCTTTGCCCTGCTGGTGATCGATCTGGACAACTTCAAGTCGATCAACGACAGCTACGGGCACCTGGTGGGCGACAAGTTTCTGCAGCGTTTTGCCGACACCATCAAAAGTGGCCTGCGGGTAGGTGATGTCTTCGCCCGATACGGTGGCGACGAGTTCGTCATCCTGCTCAACGAGCTGGATGAGGACAGTCCCTACGTGGCGGCCGAACGCATCCTGGAGGCGGCCGACAGCGTGCTCTATACCACGGATGAGAATGAGCCGGTGCGCGCATCCGTCTCCATCGGCGTGGGTATCTATCCGGATCATGCCGACAACGCCAACGACCTGTTCCTGTTCGCCGATCACATGATGTACAAGGCCAAGGCCCAGGGTAAGCACCGGCTGGCCATTCCCGATCAGGATGACCTGCTGGAGACGTTCCGCGAGATCAGCGAGAAGACCCAGCTGGTCACCCAGGCGGTGGAGGAGCGCTGGGTGGTGCCCTTCTTCCAGCCCATCGTGGAGTCGGGCGATGGCACTATCCACGCCTATGAGGTGCTGAGCCGGATCCGCCTGCCGGATGGGCGCCTGGTCGCCGCGGGTGAATTTATCGAAGTGGCAGAGCGGCTCGGGATCATCCACAAGCTGGACCTGATCGTCATGGAGAAGGCCTTCAGCCTGGCCGCCGCACAGGGCTACGACGGGCTCCTGTTTGTCAACCTGTCGCCCAAGGCGCTGGTGCTGAATGAGTTTTTCGACGGCATTCGTGGTCTGGTTGAGGCCTCGGGGCTGCGTACGGATCAGATCGTATTCGAGCTGACCGAGCGCGATACCGTGCGCAATGTCGGTATGCTGGAGCAGTTTGTCAACCGCCTGCACATCGACGGTTACAAGTTTGCCATCGATGACTTCGGCTCCGGTTTCTCCTCATTCCACTACATTAAGCGCTTCCCGGTCGACTACATCAAGATCGAGGGCGATTTCATCGCCAATATGATCAACGACCATCGGGATATGGCGTTTGTACAGAGCATTGCGCTGCTGGCGCGGCAGCTGGGTATCCGCACCATTGGTGAATTTGTCGAGAGTGCCGAAGTGATGGCCGCGGTGGCGGATGCCGGAATCGATTACTCCCAGGGCTACCATATCGGCAAGCCGTCGCCGCTGCTCCAGCCGGATAGCGTGGTGGTCGCCGACGACGCCTGAGCATATTTCGCGGTGTGTCGCCCGGGGGTAACTACTCATCCGGTCTGTAGCAAGTGATGGGCCTGCCTTGTTGGCCGATCTTGATGGCGCCTCGAATCCGGCCTCTTTTTCAGATTCAAGCCTGCCCTTGTTTGAGCGAAGCGAGTTTTGTCCACGGATGGACTTATGCCGCGGAGGCCATGGATGGCCGGGAGCGGCTTGGGCAGGCGCTGAAAAAGGGGCCGGATTCGAGGAGAAAAGCCATCACGTGAGGCCGGCAAGGTAGGTCAATCACCCCGTGAGTAGTTACGCCCGGGGATCAATAAGGCACGAAAAAAGAAATATTGATTGCACCGAAGCGCACGTGCTCCGGCTGCCCCTCGAATTCACGGCTGCGCCAGACATTGCTGATGGCCAGGCGGATATTGTCGATATGGAAGGCGAAGCCGAACTGCAGATCGGCCACCAGGGGCTTCTTGTCGACGCTGTGGCTGTCCCTGAAACTGTTGCCATCGAGGAATATATTACGCGCCACGGCGCGGCCCTCGATCCCGGCGAAGAGGTACCAGTTGGCCTCCCGGGATGGTCGCAGGTAGGGGATGCCGGGGAACCCGGGGCCGATGTTGGGCGGGCCGATATCGTTGCGCAATCCCTTGCCAAGCCGCAGCATCATGCCGCCGCCCGCATAGGTGTAGACATTGCCCAGGGCGCCGACCAGGTGGGGCGAGGTCTCGAATTCGAGTCCCCCCGGAAAGCGGTGGAAATACTGCCAGCGGCGGGTGTAGGTGAGCAGGATGCCCGGTTCGTCCTTCAACTGGTTATGCCAGCCATTGGGTTTGTTGCTGCCGATCAGTTCGTGAAAACCCTTCTGCACGTCACCGGCCTGGGCGCTGGGACCCACCATACCCAGCGTGATGCCGAGCATGTTGCCCACCTGCAGATCGGGCTCATCCACGTAGCGTGACAACAGCGTGGCGTGGCCGTACAGCCAGCCGGCATAGGGCCGGTCATCGACCAGCAATTCCCGGCTCTCGATATTCTCGGGGGTGAATATTTTCTGCCCCACGGCGTACTGCACCGCGGTCACATCTCCCATGCGGAAGAACGGGAGCCCCCTTCCCAGGCGCGTCAGCCAGTCCGGCGGGCCGTCGAGGGAGAGGTAGGCGATCTCGGTACCGTGGCTGTATGACTGGTCGCCGCCACTACCCCAGAGGTCGTTCTCGAACTGGATGCTCCAGAAACCGCCGTTCTTCAACGCCTCGGGTGGGGCGGCCGCCTGGGCGGCGGTGGCGAAAGGCAGGCACAGGATGAGCGCCAGGAGCCGCGCACCGCGATCGGTGCTTGCGCGACTGGCCGGGGTCGAACCGGTATCAGCCACCATTGTTCAATCCCCGGGGCGACAGGCCGGGCTGGTTATTGAGGTGCGCACAGGCCCGACGCTTGAGGCAAGGGGCATACGAGTGGCGGGTGATCCCGGACGGTCTCCTTGAGCAACATTCCATATCGACACCGATTTTGCGATCTTACGGCAGCATAGCATAGCGTTTGAGGCATCGAAATGATCCTTCGGAGTTTGCCGCTTTACCGGCCCGCGGGGGCAGGGGGCGGACCGGGTTAACCGCCGGTGTTATTTCTCATAAGCAGTCAATGTTTTTTGCACCCCAACATACCAACCCACCCCCTGAATCCAAACGCAAACCGTTGCCTCCTGCGGCAAGCCCCTGATACATTCTTGCGAACACCCGGCTCAAGCCCTATTTGCTGTGTCGTCCTTGATAACATGGAGTTCCGACAGATGAAGCGCATTGTTCTTTTTCTCGCCACCAACCTGGCCGTGCTCGCGGTGCTGTCCGTGACCTTGCGCCTGTTGGGCGTGGAGCGGATCCTGGACCAGCAGGGGGTGGGCCTGGATATGAACGCCCTGATCATTTTTGCCGCCGTGCTGGGATTTGGCGGTTCGCTGATCTCGCTGTTCATCTCCAAGTGGACCGCCAAGCGCATGATGGGGCTGCGGGTGATCGAGACCCCCGCGTCCCCGTCCGAGCAGTGGCTGGTAAGCACGGTGCAACGTCAGGCGCAACAGGCCGGCATCGGCATGCCGGAGGTGGCGATCTATGACGGGGCGGAGATGAATGCCTTCGCCACCGGCTGGAACCGCAACAAGGCCCTGGTGGCGGTCAGCAGCGGGCTGCTGCAACAGATGGACCGCGCCGAGGTGGAGGCGGTGCTGGGGCACGAGGTGAGCCACGTGGCCAACGGCGACATGGTGACCATGGCGCTGATCCAGGGGGTGGTGAACACCTTCGTGATCGTGCTCTCGCGGGTGGTGGGGCACCTGGTGGACCGGGTAGTGTTCAAGACCGAACGTGGTCACGGGCCGGCCTTCTGGATCACCACCATCGTGGCCGAACTGGTGCTGGGCATCCTGGCCAGCATCATTGTCTTCTGGTTTTCGCGCCAGCGCGAGTACCGGGCCGATGCGGGGGGTGCCAAACTGGCCGGCCGCAACAGTATGATCAACTCCCTGGCCCGGCTCGGGGGGGTACAGCAGACCGAGGGGTTGCCGGACCAGTTGGCGGCCTTCGGCATCTCCGGCGGCAAGGGGCTGAGCGATCTGTTCCGCACCCATCCGAAAATAGAAGACCGTATCGCGCGCCTGCGCGAACAGGCTTGAGTTGAGCATGCATGGAAACCCTGCCTGGCTGCTGATCGTGCTGCTGTTGGCCGGCTGCATGACGGTGGCGGAGAAGGAGGCGATCGAGGCCCTGCCGATGTACGGTCAGCCCGAGTTGGTGCGCTCCGATTATCTGCAACGGGAGGATGCGGCCTTTATCAGACAGATTTCATACCGTTACCGGGGCGACCTGACACGGGCCGGCCGGGAGTGGTCGCAACAGGCATTCGATCTCCTGGGGCTGGGCGATGCCGATGGCGCCATGCGACGTCTCAACCAGGCCTGGCTGCTGAACCCGGACAACTACCAGGTCTACTGGGGCTTCGCCCAGGTGCTGGTGGTCAGGGAGCAGCCGGCGGAGGCGTTGCCGCATCTGCAAAAGGCCCTGGCGATACTCGATGACCCCTACCCGAAGCCGGCGCTGCTGGGCGACCTGGGAACGGTCTATTCACTGCTGGGTGAGCGTGCCGGATCGGGCGAGGCCACAACCCTGTTCGCCGCGGCCAACGCCCGGTTTGCCGAGGCCGTGGCGCTTGATGACCGCTTTGCCCCGATCTGGCAACGCTGGGCGTGGTCGCTCTATCGGCAGGGGGATTATGCGGCCGCCTGGGAGACGATACGGCAGGCCAGGCAGCTGGGTGTGGACCGGTTTTCCAGGGATTTTATCCAGACGCTGTCCGCCCGTTTTCCGGAACCGGTCCATTAATTAACCCGCATCACTGCTGTCCCACAAAATCCTGCATTGTGCCATTACGCCCCGTTGTTTATGAATGATATTGAAATCAACAACGAAACTCGAAGACAGGCAAAGGCAATGAGTGCGTCCCTTCTTCCCCAGGGAGAAGGACAGGATGAGGGGGTTCAAATAATCAACGAGTTACCTTATCCAATCCCCTCACCCCAACCGTCTCCCGGAGGGAGAGGGAGTTTATGGGACAGCAGTGAACCCGCATTTATCACCCCCGCGGACGCCGATCCGCTCATTCCTGATCGACGCCCCTGGCAAAGGCCTCCATGGCCCGGTTCTGCTTGCGCAGGGCGGCATCCACCAGGCGCGGTAGTACGGCGTTGATGCGGGCAAACAGCTTCTCCGGAAAGCCCAGGTGCGCCTCCGGCGTATCGCGCTCAATGGCGCTAACGATCTGCTTCACCACCCAGGCCGGCTCATCCATATGCATCCCCACCGCCTCGGCCATGCGGTAGATGGCTCCCGTGTTGAACGGGGTACGCACGGCCCGGGGGGCGATATAGCTAACCCCCACGCCGCTCCCCTCCAGTTCACGCCGCAGCGCCTCGGAGAAACCGCGCAGGCCGAATTTGCTTGCCGAGTAGGCGCTGAACCAGGCGAACCCGATCGCGCCGAAGGTCGATCCGATATTGATAATCCGGCCGCCCCGCTCCCGCAGTTGCGGTAGCAGCGCGCGGGTCAGCAGCATGGGGGTGACCAGGTTGAGGCGGATGATCCGTTCCAGCACCGCCGGGTCCTCTTCGTCGAACGGGCGGAAGCTGAGCTGGCCGGCTACATTGATCAGGAGGTCGATGCCACCCAGGGCGTCGTGGCAGCGGGCCACCACTTCGCCAAGCCGGGCTGTGTCCGACAGATCGGCCGTCACCACAACCGCCTCTCCACCACTGTCCGCTATCCGCGCCTGCAGTTGCGCCAGGGCATTTGCCTTGCGACCGACCAGGGCCACCCGTGCACCGCGTCTGACCAACTCCTGCGCCAGCCGAGCGCCGATACCACCGGCCGCCCCGGTGAGCAGTACATTCTTCCCCGTGAGCTTCATGTGGTGACATCCTGCAGCTCGCTTCCTGCCACAGCGACCGAGCCGAAACCGAACGGCAGATGGAACAGCCGTGTCAGCAGGACCAGTCCCGGGCCGGGGCGGACGGTTTTCAAGTTCTTGTCCATCATGTTCCCTACTTCCTGTGGTTGTGGATGCGATTCGCTTTTCGGCATCACCGGGATGCGGCTCGCCTGAACGGCGGTAAAACCAGTCCGCACAGGCCTGCCACTATCACCACCACCTGCAGGCTTTGCAGCAGGGCGGTTGAGAGTCCACTCCAGGATGCCGGATCGGACAGGAGGTGATGCAGGAATAGGGATGGAAAAATGCCCGTATCCATCATGCGACGCCCGCATGGGCCCGGGTTCGCGGATTCAGCGACAGGGGCAGGGTGCGGAACAGGTCGCCGTACAGTTTGTAAAAGCGTTTCGCGGTGTGGATGACAAATGCCTGATCGGCGCTGTTCTCCAGGCGGTTCATCAACCCCTGGTAGAAATTCATGTGCGAGATATCCAGCGAGCCATGGCTGTTGAGATAGCTGAATGCCTCTTTTGGCAGCCCGAGGTTCTCTTGCAGCGCCGCGGCCGCCTCCGTGGCCAGGCGCACGCTGGTGCCCTCCAGCACCAGTACCATGCCCAGAAAACCGACCGGATTGAGGCGGTCAATGATGTGATAGGCATAGGCGCACATGAGCTCCGCGGCCATGCCCGGTGCGCCGTGGCGCACCGTCTCGGGATCGTCGCCGCAAGCGCGGATGTCGTTGAGAATCCACTCCTGATGGCCCAGTTCCTCCTCGATATATTCCGCCATGGCGTCACGCAGCCATTCGCTGTCGTGGGGAATGCGTGAGCCGCAGGCCATCAGCAGCGGTGTGGTCTGCTTTACATGGTGGTAGGCCTGGGTGAGGAAGGCGACATAGCTCTCCAGCGACAGCTCGCCTCTCCAGCCGTGCTGCACGAAGGGGATGGCCAGCAATTCCTCGCGTTCCTGCTCTGTCTCGGTCAGCAGTCGTTGATAAAAGTCGCTCATGTTGCGTGCTCCTCATAGAGATTTTCAATCTGTTGTCGGTACTGGTTGTAGATCGCCTGGCGGCGAACCCGCCCGGTTCCGGTCAGCAGGCCATTGGCCGGGGTGAAGGATTCGGATGCCGTGATCCAGCCGGCGATGCGGGCATAATCGGGGAGGTCGGCGTTGACCTTTCCAATAGCGTCGGTCAGGGCGTCCGGGGTGGCGCCCGGGGCGGGATGGATGATTGCCATGTTGCGGGGTCTGGCTTCGCCGAAAATCACCGCCTGATGGATGGGCGACTCCAGGGTCAACTCGCGTTCCACCCACTCCGGCGAGATATTGCGGCCGAAGGCGGTGATGAATACATCTCGCCGCCGGCCGCGTAAACGGAGAAACCCGTCGGCATCCAGAGCGCCGATATCACCGCTGGGCCAGGGAGCAGGGGGCGTGGTTGTGTCTCCCAGGTAGCCGGCAAATCCCGCCCCCGCAATCCGCACCTCGCCATCTCCGGTAATTCTGATGCGGGCGTGCGGCAGGGCGCGACCAACCGTTCCCGGCCGGTTGTGTTTCGGGGTATTCAGGCAGACCACCGAGGCGCATTCGGACAAACCGTAACCCTCGTATATCGGCAGACCGAGTCGGGTGGCCCGTTGCAGCAGTCTGGGGGACAGGGGGGCGCCGCCAATGGCAGCAAAGCGCAGCCGGTCCGGTGCCGGCAGGCCGGACTCAATCGCCTCGACCATCCCCTGCAGGGTTTGTGGCGAGAAGATGGCGGTGCTGGCGCGGTGTTGTTGCAGGGCACCGATCATGGCCGCCGCGTTCAGGCGGGAGGAACCGGCCAGTCCCACCGCGGCGCCATCCGGTACGACGACGGTAGCCCCGCTCCAGAGCGGGACGTAGACGCCGGCGATGTTTTCCAGCAACACGGCAAGCGGGGTCAGCGCCAGATGGCGGTCATCCCTGGTTACCTCCACCGCCTCGGCCAGCGAACGCACCACCGGCTGAATGTGTTGCCAACCCAGCATCACCCCCTTGGGTTCGCCGGTGGTGCCGGAGGTGAAGGTGATCTTGCATATCCCCGCAGGCACCAGATCCCCGTTGCCGGGCAGGTTGATCCAGGTCAGTGGCGGGCCGGTCAAGTTCAGCGGATCCCCGGCCGGGGGCAGGTCGAGACGTCCGCACAGGAGTTCCGGCCGGTCGGTGACCAGCGCCTGGGCACCGGAGAGGCTCAGGGCATGGCGCATCTGGCCGGTGGAGAAGAACGGTGGTAGTGGCACCAGGCAGACACCGGCCAGCAGGGCGGCCAGGTCAAGCAGCACCCAGGCGGGTCCGTTTTCCAGGGCCAGGGCGAGAGTAATGACCCGCCGCTGGCGCAGTTCCCCAGCCAGGTGCTCGATGCGCCGGGCCAATTCCGCGTAACCGATGTGGCCTTCCGGCCCTTCAAGCGCGTTGCGCTGTGGGGTTTCAGCGGCATGCTGGCGAATGCGGGCGATCAGATCCACCGGGTACGCCCGCCTGTCACCGCCGCGCATTGCCACAGGGCGTTCAAGGCGCACTCCCGGTCGAACAGCACTGCCAGCACCTGGTAGGCCTGGGATACCCGGCTGGCCATGACGCGGGGAGACTGCTCATAGTAGCGTCCCCAGCGCGCCGCCTCGGTGGCGGAGAGGCGGTCCGGGTTGGCGGGACCCAGATCGTGCAACCGGATTCCCATGCGCCGGAAGGAGTTGCGCAGTGTCGGACCGCAGGTAAATACCACCCAGCCCCGGTGCATGGCATACAGGAATGATGTCAGGGCCGTGATCAACCAGCGACCGCCACCGCTCGAGGCCACAGCGAGGTTGCCCACTTCGACGATGTCGTGGCGTTCCACCGGTTCATCCAGCACGACGCCCAACACCCGCTCCACCGGCTGCTCCAGGTAATGCTCCAGGAACAGTTCCGTGTCGGTTGCCTCGCGAAGTCCCAATACCCCGAGCAACTCGCCGGCGTCATCGCGCAGATCCATCAGGATCGGCATGAATTGGGTCACCCGGGCATTGTGCAGTCGATAAAAAATGTCCCGGACGAACTGTTCGGCCTCCACACGACCTTTGTCCTGGTGCTTCCTGAGTCCGATCTGGGTCGGTACGGCCGAGCCGGGTGAGCGATAGTCCCGTAGAGTCTGTTTCATGGCTGGTACCTCTCTGCTGTGTCGCGAGGCACTCTAAAGAAACAAACTTAAGAAAAACTTAACCCCGGGTCAGGTCCGCGGGCAGGAGGCCGTATTTTGTGACGCGTCACAAACCCCGGGAGTCGAACGGTTCGAGGGTGTGAGGCCGGTCACTTATAATGATCGCTAAAACCGGGCCGATACGGTGTCGGAGGGTGGCTCCCGTGGTCAGGCTGACATTTTGGGAAGCCGGTTGCTATCACCCCTCCTGGGCGAGTGCGGCGTAGAGCGCTTCATACTCCCGGGTCAGCTTGTGGCGCGGATCAAAGTGGATCATGGGGCGCGCACTCTGGTGGGATTCCCGGATGCGTATGGATGGGGAGAGATAGGTGTGCAGGATCGGCAGCCCCTCGGCGACCAGTTCATCGACCAGGGTCTGGGGCAGCCGGGCGCGGGCCTGGAACTGGTTGACCACGATACCTTCGATCGCCAGCTCGCCGTTGTGGTCATCCTGGATCTCCCGCACATTGCCGAGCAGGGTATAGAGTGCATGGCGGGAGAAGTCGTCGCAATCGAATGGTATCAGGCAGGCATTGGCGGCGATCAGCGCGGAACGGGTGTAGAAGTTGAGGGCCGGTGGCGTGTCGATGTAAATCTCATCGAACCCCTCCAGCGTCTGCAGGGCGTCCCGCAGTTTGAACATTTTATAGCGCGACTCCAGCTTTCCCTGCTGCTCCTCCAGTTCCGGATGGGCCGGCATCAGGTAGAGATGCTCGAACGGCGTCTCATGGATGTACCCGGCGGGCCCCTTGGGCTTGAAGGTGTAGGAGAGGATCTCCTTGAAAAAATCCACCAGGGTGTCGCTCAGTTCGGCCGGATGGGTGCCCATCAGGTAGCGGGTCGAATTGCCCTGCGGGTCCAGGTCGATCACCAGGGTGCGCTTGCCGCGGGCCGCGCTGATGGCGGCCAGGTTGCAGGTGATGGTGGATTTGCCCACGCCGCCCTTCTGATTGAACACCACTCGACGCATCATAGTCGCTCCCAGCGAACGGTTAGTCTTGTTCCGGTGAGTGTATCGCCTATGTTTGTGCGCTGCAACAAAAGAGCCGTTGGGTGTTCCATGGCCCTTTGTTAGCCGCGAATGAACGCAAATGAACGCGAATAAATTCCTGGGCTAATTCCCCGGCTCTGCCCGGTGTCTGCAACTGAGCGTGTAGGATGGGTGGAGGCGCGGCACCCTTGTTGACGGCTGTTCGCGGCGGTCGGGCGCGCCGTAACCCATCTTCGGGTGCGGATGCAGGTGCGCGATGGGTTGCGCGCCGGAGTGGGAGCCGGCGGAGAGTTCATGGGGGCGCTCCACCCATCCTACGCCCGGATGCGGAAGGTGCCAGGTGACCACCCTACGCGACTATACCCGCTCACAGATGGCGAGAGTAATGATCCTTTACCAATCCGGGACCGGGAGGAGACCTCGTGGAGCGAATTGTCCAGATTTGCGTTCATTCCATCCTTAGGTCCGCGAACGGTGCTTCCTTGCACCACTCCTCGCGGCTAATATTATCGACCTGAATGGAACCGGGAATGGGTAGGCAGGTGAATAACTATCAACGTATCTGGCGCACCGTGGAGGCGATACCGGAAGGGCGGGTGGCCAGTTACGGGCAGGTGGCGGATCTGGCCGGTCTGCCGGGGCGCGCCCGCCTGGTGGGTCGTGCCCTGGGCGAGGTGCCGGACGACATGACCGTGCCCTGGTACCGGGTGCTCCGGAGTGACGGGCGGATTGCCTTCCCGGCCGGGTCGCCCCAGGCTGAGCGGCAGAAGCAGCGGCTGCAGGAGGAGGATGTGGTGGTGCTGAACAACCGGGTCAAACTGAGGGAGTTCGGCTGGCGGCCGGATCTGGCGGAACTGCTGATGCGGCTGGAGTTCTGATGGACTATATACTCAGGGGTCGGAGTCAATTCAGGTATAGGGCGCCCTGCGGGCGCCGTCGGCGGGCACGGCCCACCCTATGGCAGGCTACAATTCTCTGCGTATTCTACCCGCTTCTGCGAGATCGCTGAATTCTTGCACAGTCTCTGAGCGTGGGAACGAGTCACTCCGACCCCTCCCGATCGTGTGTGCCCACGCGGATGCCCGGGTTGTTTGCACATTGCCGCGCCGCGGCGGTTTGCTGTACCATGTGCCGCATGTGGGCGGATACTCCGTCCTGATAGAAGCGGGGGTGCCACCGGGAGGTGGCTGAGAAATACCCTTTGAACCTGATCCGGGTCATACCGGCGTAGGGAAGCTGGCTCTGTTAGGCAGATTCAACAAGAGCGACACTCCTTCCTTATTTATTCAAGTTCCCCCGTTTCGTCTGACCCATCCTTAGTGGAGGACGCAACGCCATGCAATCCAAAGACAACACGCAGTCCGTGCACGCCGTCGATACCGCCAACATGGCGGTCGAGCCGTTTCCCGGCTCCCGCAAGATCTATCTGCAGGGGAGTCGCCCCGATATCCGGGTGCCGATGCGTGAGATCTCCCTCACCGATACCCCGGCCAGTTTCGGTGCCGAAAAGAACGCTCCGGTGCTGGTCTACGACACCTCCGGCATCTATACCGATCCCGATGTCAGCATCGACCTGCGCTCCGGCCTGCCGGAGATTCGTCGCACCTGGATCGAGGAGCGGGGCGACACCGAACGGCTGACCGGGGTCAGCTCCCAGTTCACCCGCCAGCGCAAAGCCAACCCGGAGTTGGATGCGTTGCGTTTCGAGCATTTGCGTGAACCGCGCCGGGCGAAATCCGGCGCCAACGTGACCCAGATGCACTATGCCCGGAAAGGCATCGTCACGCCGGAGATGGAGTTCATCGCCCTGCGCGAGAACATGCGCCTGCAGGAGGCGCGGGAGCAGGGGCTGCTCAAGCAACAGCATCCCGGTTTCAGCTTCGGTGCGGCCATTCCAAAAGAGATCACCGCGGAATTTGTCCGTGACGAGGTGGCGCGCGGCCGCGCCATCATCCCCGCCAACATCAACCACACCGAGCTGGAGCCGATGATCATCGGCCGCAACTTCCTGGTCAAGATCAACGGCAATATCGGCAACTCCGCGCTCGGCTCCAGTATCGAGGAGGAGGTGGAGAAGATGGCCTGGGGCATCCGCTGGGGCGCCGATACCATCATGGACCTCTCCACCGGCAAGAATATCCACGAGACCCGGGAGTGGATCCTGCGCAACTCACCGGTGCCGATCGGTACCGTGCCGATCTACCAGGCGCTGGAGAAGGTGGGCGGGATCGCCGAGGATCTGACCTGGGAGGTGATGCGCGACACCCTGATCGAGCAGGCGGAGCAGGGGGTGGACTACTTCACCATCCACGCCGGGGTGCTGCTGCGCTACGTGCCGATGACCGCACAGCGGGTTACCGGCATCGTCTCCCGTGGCGGCTCCATCATGGCCAAGTGGTGCCTGGCCCACCACCAGGAGAACTTCCTCTACACCCGCTATGACGAGATCTGCGAGATCATGAAGGCCTATGACGTCGCCTTCTCCCTGGGTGACGGGCTGCGCCCCGGCTCCATTGCCGACGGCAACGACCAGGCCCAGTTCGCCGAACTGGAGACCCTGGGCGAGCTGACCAAGAAGGCCTGGGAGCACGATGTCCAGGTGATGATCGAGGGTCCGGGCCACGTGCCGATGCAGATGATCAAGGAGAACATGGACAAGGAGTTGCAGGAGTGCTACGAGGCGCCCTTCTACACCCTCGGTCCGCTGGTGACCGATATCGCCCCCGGCTACGACCACATCACCTCCGGCATCGGCGCCGCCATGATCGGCTGGTACGGCTGCGCCATGCTCTGCTACGTCACCCCCAAGGAGCACCTGGGCCTGCCGGACAAGGAGGACGTGCGCGTGGGCATCATTACTTACAAGATCGCCGCCCACGCGGCGGATCTGGCCAAGGGGCATCCCGGCGCGCAGATCCGCGACAACGCCATGTCCAAGGCGCGCTTCGAGTTCCGTTGGGAGGACCAGTTCAACCTGGGCCTGGATCCGGAGCGGGCGCGGGAATATCACGACGCCACCCTGCCCAAGGATTCTGCCAAGGTGGCTCACTTCTGCTCCATGTGCGGGCCCAAGTTCTGCTCCATGAAGATCTCCCAGGATGTGCGCGAGTACACCAACAAGAAGGGGCTGGACGACCTGGCGATGGCCGTCGAGGTGGGCATGAGCGAGAAGTCGCAGGAGTTCACCGCCGGTGGCAGCGAGATCTACAAAGAGGCCTGAGGCTGGGTATGAATATCTATGTGAATGACGAAGAGACCCGGATCGATTCCGGGCAGACCCTTGCGTCGCTACTCGCCAGCCTGACCGGCGGCCGCCAGGTGGCGGTGGCGGTTAACGACACCGTGATCCGTCAGGATGCATGGTCCGATTACCGCTTGCAGGACCGGGATCGGGTGCTGGTGATCGCCCCAGTGCAGGGCGGCTGAGCGGGGACGACGTCTCTCTCGTTATTCAAGGAACGGGTAAACCATGAAAACTGAACCTTTACACATTGCCGGGCACACCTTTCAGTCCCGGCTGTTTCTCGGTACCGGCAAGTTCGGCTCGAATCAACTGATGCACGACGCGGTGGTCGCCTCCGGCAGCGAACTGGTGACGGTGGCGCTGCGCCGGGTGCGGCTGCAGGAGCAGGAGGACGAGGTGGTCTCCCACCTGCAGATCCCCGGCGTCAAGCTGCTGCCCAACACCTCGGGGGTACGCACCGCCAAGGAGGCGGTGCTGGCGGCGCAACTGGCGCGCGAGGCGCTGCAGACCAATCTGCTCAAGCTGGAGATCCACCCCGACCCGCGCTATCTGCTGCCGGATCCGATCGAGACCCTGGCCGCCACCGAGATCCTGGCCAGGGAGGGCTTCATCGTGCTGCCCTATATCAACGCCGACCCGGTGCTGTGCAAGCGCCTGGAAGATGCCGGTGCCGCCGCCGTGATGCCCCTGGGGGCGCCCATCGGCAGCAATCAGGGGCTGCAGACCCGCGCCATGCTGGAGATCATTATCGAGCAGAGCGGCGTACCGGTGGTGGTGGATGCCGGTATCGGCGCGCCCTCCCAGGCCGCTGAGGCGATGGAGATGGGCGCCGACGCGGTGCTGGTGAATACCGCCATTGCCGTGGCCGGCGATCCGGTGGCCATGGCCGCGGCGTTCAGAATGGCCACCCTGTGCGGGCGCATGGCCTACGAGGCCCGGTTGGGCAGCGTCGGCAAGGCAGCCAGGGCGAGCAGCCCGTTGACCGCCTTCCTCGGCCAGGAGTGAGAACGTGATGAGCTTTTTACCGATCTTTGAGCAGCATAGCTGGGAGGGGATGGCGGAGCGCATCAACGGCAAGCAGGCCGCCGATGTGGAGCGGGCGCTGAACCGGCCAGGGAAGCGTGACCTGGATGACTTCTGTGCCCTGGTCTCGCCGGCGGCGGTACCCTACCTGGAGCAGATGGCGCAGCTCAGCTACCGGCTGACGCGCAAGCGTTTCGGCAACACCACCCAGCTCTATATCCCAATGTACCTCTCCAACGAGTGTCACAACATCTGCACCTACTGCGGCTTCAGCGTGCACAACAAGCTGGAGCGGCGCACCCTGGATCGATTTCAGATCATGCAGGAGGTGGCGGCGATCAAGGCCCACGGCTTCGAGCACCTGCTGCTGGTGACCGGCGAGGCCAACCGCACGGTAGGGGTGGACTATTTCGAGCAGGTGCTGGAGTGGATCCGGCCCCATTTCGCCAACCTCACCATGGAGGTGCAGGCGCTGGAGCAGGCCGACTACGAGCGGCTGATCCAAAAGGGCCTCAACAGCGTGCTGCTGTACCAGGAGACCTACCACCGGGACAACTACAGGCAGTACCACCCCAAGGGCAAGAAGGGCAACTTCGTCTACCGGCTGGAGACCCCCGACCGGCTGGGCCGGGCCGGGATTCACCGGATCGGCCTGGGGACCCTGCTGGGGTTGGAGGATTGGCGCACCGACGCCGGCTTTGTCGCCCTGCATCTGGGTTATCTGGAGCGCCAGTACTGGCAGACCAGGTACTCGGTCTCGCTGCCGCGCCTGCGCCCGGCGGCCGGGGTGCAGGCGCCCAACGTGGACGTCACGGACCGGGATTTTGTGCAGCTGATCTGCGCTTACCGGATCTATAGCGAAAATGTGGAGATCTCCCTCTCCACCCGGGAGCGGCCCGAGTTCCGTGATCAACTGCTGAAGCTTGGGGTCACCTCCATGAGTGCCGGCTCCAAGACCGAACCGGGTGGTTACGCCATCGAGGAGGAGGCGCTGGAGCAGTTCGAGATCAGCGATGAACGCACCCCCGAAGAGGTGGCGGCGATGATCCGCCGGCAGGGATTCGAGCCGGTATGGAAGGACTGGGATTCGGTGCTGGGTTGACCTGTCCAATCTATGTAGGGTCATGCCCGCCGCGATGCAGGTAGCGGGTTCCGTAGCTCGAACCTCGAACCCGTTATCCTGAAAACTTTATTTCAACCGCCAAGGACGCAAGGAACGCGAAGGAACATACCGGCTCGTATTCCTCTGGTCCTTCACCTGCCGGGTTGGACCGGAGGAGTGGTGCAGGAGGAGTGGTACAAGGATGTACCGCTTACGGAGTTGAGGAGGCAATGCACCGTTTACGGACCCGCGGACGAGGGAGTAGGCAATTTTATGATTTCTCCGTGCTCTCTGTCTCCGTTGTGCGGATGGGGTGATTAGTTAGCCGTTGTATCTCTTTGCGCACTTTGCGTTCTTCGCGGTTGAATCGAGGAATGTAGGGTTATTCCGGATCGGTGTCCGGATGGATCTCGGCCAGGATCTGCTGGTACGCCTCGCTGTGATAGGCGGTGAACAGGTAGGTGATTTCGTCGAGGTGGTCCTCGATCACATAGGGCAGGGTGCTGGTGAAGCTGTCGAGCAGCACGATGGCGTTGACCGAGGAATCGGTGAGGGTCGCGCTCTTCAGGCGCCGGGCGATATGCAGATTCACCTGGTGCAGGTTTTCATAGATCCGGCGCAGGCCCTGCAGCCCCGGGTCGTTGGGCGAATCCTCCTTTCTGAGGAAGAACTGGGCCAGCAGGTACATGCCCGCCGCCCGGTAGATGGTGTTCTCCTCCGAGGCGAGCGGGAGATGGAAGCGCGCCATGGGTTTGAAATAGGCGGTGTGCGGGCAGCCGGAGGTGGCGATGATCAGCCCCAGCAGCGAGCTGATGGCGCGCTGAACCGTGGTGTGCTGCGTGACCCGCCGCTCCTGGGTGATCACCTCCAGATCGATTTCGTCGTAGGAGACGGTGTGGTCGAAGCGGTGGGCGATGTCCGCCAGCCCGACGGCCACCGGACAGTGGGCATGTTCCGGGCCCGCCAACGGACAGTGCGGGCACTGTTGGAAGCCCAGCGCGGCCCATTCCGGCGGGGGCGTCCCGTCGAGATTGATCCGGTCCAGTGTCCGGTCATCCAGCCGGATATCAATGGTCTCGGAGTGCCCGTTCTTCAGACCAAACCGGTATTGGATATCAATGGTGCCCATGGCGGCTCCCGATGATCAGGGAGTCGGAGTCAAACCGTTCGGCACCAGCATATGTGTCCATGTGTATGCGTGGTTTGACTCCGGCCCCGTAGTGGATCCCTGTCTCTCTGTTTTAAATTTAGCGGCTGAAGTGTGGCGGAGCTGAATATTTTCCTGTGTGAATTCACAAAATCGGCGGGATTTCCGCGAGTAGGCCGGGGTTTTCCCGGGCTCCCCCGCGATGTAGGATGCCGGTGAGCTTGCGAACCGCATCATTCCAGGTCTGGCTTGATGCGGTTCGTGCCTCACCGGCATCCTACCCTGGGTTTTGCGGCTTGTAGCCTGTTCCGCGGTGGGAAATCAGAAATAGCGTTCCAGGGTAAGCTGAAGGTGATCGTCGCGGCGCAGCGCCGAGATCGGGTCATTGGCCTCGTCACCGGAGAACAGTCGCAGGTCGAGACTGGCCTTCCAGCCGCTGCCGAGGCGACGGCTGGCTTCCACCTGCAGACTGTGGCTGTGGTAATCCAGGTCATAGCCGATACCGGCCAGCAGCTCGCTGCCGTCGGCATCATTGAGGACGAGGCGGGTACCGAAAAAGAGGTCGTTCTGCACCTGGGCGGTGGCGTCGCGGCCGCGTTCGTCCCAGCCGTACTCCAGCAGCAGGCCGAGATCGGTGTCACTTTCGGCGATGCCGTACAGGGTGTACTCGAAGCCACCCTGCAGCGCCCAGAAAGGGTCGTCCTGGCCGTCGCGCCAGCGCAGTTCCAGTTTCCACAGCCAGTCATCCAGGGTGGCTTGCAGGTCCATGCCAAACTGGTTGATCTGCTCATAATAGGGGGTCAGGACCGGGTTGCCGCCGGTATCGGTGCCGGCGCGCAGCAGCGGCTCCCGGTTGGTGCCGCGGAACCAGTGCAGGCCGATATCATAGTCCCCCAGGGTGCGGCTCCAGCGCGCCGCCAGGTCCAGATGGCTGTCGCCGGCCGCGGACTCGTAGGCCGCCTGGTCAGTGTCCACCACCAGGCCGCTACGCAGGCGCCCGTCGGCCCCGGGGAAGGTGCGTTCGCGGAATCCGGGTAGGGCGAACAGATCCAGGATGCCCCACGACCGCGCCAGGGAGAGATGGACCATGGGCTGCCCCAGCTTGTCCTCGCCATCGACATCCTCGACCCCGTCCGTCTGGTTGATGGTGTCCACCAGGTGCTGAAACTCGGCGACGCCCCAGAACACCTTGCTGATGCCGCTGTGCACCTCCCAGCCCTCGCCGACATGGCTCCAGGTCAGCTGGCGGATGTCACCGTGGCGACGTTCCCGGTCGTGCTGGTCCCAGCGCAGGTAGGGGATGAATTTCACGTAGTCCGCCTCATCGTTCCAGCTGTAGAAAAACTGTGGCTCGATGAATCCGGAGAGATTGGCTGTGTCGTACTGTCCGGCGAACTGCGGCGACTGGGGGAACAGGCGCAACTCGATACCCGCCTTGCCGCTGGTCTCCAGCCGGTTATCCGCGGCACCGACGGCCGGGAACAGCAGCAGGGCGAGGGTAAGGGCTCGCGCAAAAATAAGTTTCGGTATTCGGTCGCAACTGGACCCCGCTGGCGGCGTTACGCTTTTTGGCAAGGGAACGGCCATTGCCGGCAAAGCGTGCCTTGCCAGCGTGACCCAGTTACGCCCTCGGTACTGCGAAATTATTCTTGTGCGAGCCCTAAGCCAGTGCCTTGCTCCGGGATGACGCCCCATGTCAGCGGGCACGTTTCAGGCTGTTCTTGTTGAAATCGGCGTCGCTCAGGCCGTTGCCGAAGCGGTAGTTCGTCCAGCGCAGTTCGGTGCTCTTGCCGGTCTGGTGATTGACCACATCCATGCGGTCGGGTCTCCAGTATTTGCCAAGATATTGCCGGTAGCCGGAGTAATCGAGGGTCTTCAGCAGACTATTCTTTCTATCGTAGAACTCGATGCGTTGAACCCGGTACTCCGCCTTGTCGTTCCACACCACGCGGCGCGTGTAGCCGGAGTTTTTATCCACCGGGTACTGTTCCACCACGAAGCAGTCCACACCGCTGATCTGCTCGTCCCGGAGGTATTTGTAGTTGTACTTCTCGATCTCGAAGGAGCTGAGGTCCTCGTAGGCAAACTCGGAGCCCATGAAGGGGCCGGACTTGTTGCGTGAGGAGATGCGCTTGACCCGTTTCAGGGCCGGCAGGTAGAGCCACTGGTCATCCGCGCCCAGGGCGTGGGAGAAGCTGAGGAACGCCGTCCCGTTGACGTCCAGGGGCTTGTCGAAGACGGTCAGGCTCTTGTCGCCGTCGTTGGCCTGTTCCAGCGACTGCATGCGGATCTCCCGCAGGCTCTCCTCGCCTTGCTGGTTGCGCAGGATCATCTGCATGTCCGCCTCCATGTCGCCCCAGCCGCTATCGCGGGCGATACTCTCGGCGGCGATGGCGCGGCCTTTCTGTTCCGCGGTCTCGGCATGCAGCAGCGGTTGTACGGCGAGCAGCGCCAGTGCCAGGAAAATTCCCGGGATCATTCTAAGCGGCATTCTTTGCCTCCTCATGCTCTATTGCTCCTTTGGTGGTGAGAGGATGGGTGTCGAGTTTCATCAGCAGCGGCGGCAGGAACAGAAAGTCGATGGCCAGTGCGATCAGGATGGTCAGGGCCGTCAGTAGTCCCATGTCGGCGTTGAGCTTGAAGGTGGACTGGGCCAGCACCATGAAGCCGCACACCAGCACCAGGGTGGTGATCCACAGCGCCCGGCCGACGCTGCTGAAGGCGTAGCGTACCGCTTCATGGGGATTGGCGTTGCGTTCGCGGCGTGCGCGCAGGTACTTGCTGAGGAAATGCACCGTGTCGTCCACCACGATGCCGAGGGTCATGCCGGCCACCACCGACAGTGCCAGGCCCACCTGTCCGTCGATAAAATACCAGGCACCGAAGCCGACCGCCGCCGGTGTCAGGTTGGGCAGCAGGCTGATCAGTCCGAACCGGACCGAGCGCAGGGCGATACCCAGCAGCAGCGAGATCAATACCAGCGCCACGGTGACGCCCAGCAGCATGCTCTGGATATTGCGCTGACCGATATGGGCGAACATCAGGGACGGGCTGGCGATGTCCACGCGGTATTCGGGGAGGTTGAGTTCGAGCCAGTGACGGATCCGTTGCTCCAACTCGATCTGCCCGTTGCTGGTAAGGTTTTCGAAGGTGGCGACCAGTCGGGTGGAGGATTTATCCACGTTGAGCTGATTATTGAGGTCCAGACCGTAGGGCAGGGACATCTCGTACAGCAGCAGGTACTGGGCTGCCAGTTGCCGACTGTCGGGGAGGCGATACCAGGTCGGATCATCACCGTGCATGTTGCGGTTCAGCCGTTTCAGGGTGTCACTCAGGGTATTGACATGATCCGTCTCCGGTTGCGCGCGCAACCAGCTGCTCAACTGTTCCAGCTTGCGCAAGAAGGCGGGGTTGTTGATACCGCCGGACTCGCCGCTGTCGATGGAGATCTCCATGGTGGTCATGCCGGAGATGTTCTCCTGCATGAAGTCGGTGGCCTGGCGGAACGGCACTGAGGTGTCGAAATACTTTACGAAGTCGTCGTTGAGCTGGTTCTGCGGCAGGAACAGCATGACGGAGAGCATGACCAGGGAGGTGGCTGGCAGCAGCCAGCGACGGCCGCGCACCACGAAGTCGGCAAAGTGCAGCATCCGGTCGCCGCGGGCGCGGTGGGGTTTCACCTTCAGGGGCAGCAGCGCCAGCAGCGCCGGAAACAGGGTGACGGAAAAGACGAACGCGAGCATCACCCCCAACGCGACCAGATTGCCCAGATCCCGGAACGGCGGGGAGTCGGAGAAGTTCATGCTCAGGAAACCGATGGCGGTGGTGATGCTGGTGAGGAAGATCGGCTGATAGTTGATACGCAGGCTGTCGAGAATGGCCTGGCGTTTCTCCACCCCCTGGCGCATTTCGTGGAACAGGGTGGTGAGTATATGGATGCAGTCGGCCACCGCCAGGGTCAGGATCATGGTCGGCGCGCTGGCGGAGGGTCCGGTCAGGTAGAAGCCGGTCCAGCCGGCAATCCCCATGGTGACGGCGATGCTGAAGAGGATGACCAGTACCGTGGAGAGGGTACCGGTTATAGTACGCAGCAACAGGCCGATGGTCAGTATCACGATCAGGAACATTACCGGCACCAGGGTGGCGCTGTCGTTCAGGGAGGCCTCGGCAAAGCTGTTGTTCATCATCACCAGGCCGGAGAGATGGACCGTCAGGTCCGGATTCAGCGCAACGAACTGGTCGCGCAGTTCGTGGACCTTCGCGGCAACCTCCGGTACCTCCTGTACCGGGTATATTCCGGGCAGCTGTACCGTGGTGTTGACCACGGTCACGTGCGCCCGGGGCGAGATCAGCTTGTTTCGCAGCAACGGTTCATTGACGGCGATCTCGCGCACCCGTTCCAGCGCGGCCGCATCCATTGCCCGGGGCTCCAGGGCCAGGTCCTCGACGATCAGTTCGTCGCCGTCGGCATAGCTGTACTGGTAGTTGGTGATGGAGTCGACCCGGGTGGAGTAAGGAATCTGCCAGGAGTCCTCGGTGAGCTTCCTGATCGCCTCCAGCCGCCGGGCGGTAAATACCCGGCCATCCTTCGGGGCGATGACGAAGGCCACGTTGTCGCTTTTGCTGTAGATCCTCTGGATCGCCTCGTAGGCGTTCAGCTGCGGATTGTCCTGGCCGAAAAACACCCGGTAGTCACTCTTGAACACCAGGTGCTGGGCGCCGGGTACCGCCAGGGCGACCAGCAGGAGGGTGGCCACGATAACCCGTACCGGATGCTTCAGGATGAATTGTGTCAACTTCTGGTGCATATGCGCTTTCTCCTTGAATGTGCACCTGAATGCGGCGGTCACGCCTGTGCGGTTTGGGTTGATCCGGGAGCCGCTACTCGGCCCTGGTGGCTTGCCGGGACAATTGGCTTCACGGCGTGTCGATCAGCGTCGATTCTCCGGGAAATATCTCCGCCCCGATCCGTTTCAGGGTCTGGTCATAGTGCCAGTCGGAGCTCATGGGTCGCCACTGCATGCCGTCCAGCAGCAGGTTGACGTGGTTGAACAGTTCGGTTCCGGCATCCAGGTCTTCCCGTGCGCTGCATTGGTCCTGGCTGTTGATCAGCAGGGAGATGACACCGAAACTCCCCGCCCAGTTGGTGAACACGATCTGCCGGCGATCCAGGTGCGGGGCGGGCGTCAGCTCTCCCGCGGCAATGGCCTCGTCCACCAGTTCGAGCATGGGACCCATCAGCCGTCCCTCCAGTTCGTGGTGCGCGGCGAGTCGGCGCTCCGAGGTGCGCTCGATCAGGTTGGCGGTCTTGGCCGAGATCACCAGCATGAACTGGGTGGGGTCGAGCAGGGCGTGCAACAGATAGGCGTAGTGCACCGCCAGCAGCCGCTCCCGGGTACTCCCCTGGAATCCGATGGCTCGGGTGAACAGTTCCACCAGGGTCTCCATGCTGGCATTGCAGATGCTGGTGAGCAGATCCTCGCGGCTGCGGAAGTGGTTGTAGACCGTGCCCTTGGAGTAGGGGACCCGGGCGGCCACCTTGTCCATGGTCAGCCCGGAAGTACCCTCCTGCTCCATGATGCCCAGGGCGGTCTCGATCAGTTCCCGCTCGCGTGCCTGCAGTTGTTCCGATTTGACCGTTCTTGGGCCCATGAAAAAACCTGGTATCTGCTGGTAAGTTGACGATTCGTCACTGACGAATCGTCAATTCTAGTCAAAGAAACAGATCTGTCAATCGATCGGACGTCGGATCAGCGTTCCGCCACCAGGCGGGAGAAGCGGTGTTCGCAGCCGATCTCCGGGGTATCCGGGATCAGCAGCGAGAGCAGCAGCGAGACCAGGGCCATGGCCGCCCCGGCATAGAATACCAGCGCCGGCGAGGCCAGCCAGAGCAGGCCAAAGCTGGCCGGAATTGCCACCGCCGCGATATGGTTGATGGAGAAGCTGACCCCGGCGGTGGCGGCGATATCCTGGGGGGCGGCGATCTTCTGGAAATAGGTCTTGAGGGCGATGGCCATGGCGAAGAACAGGTGATCCAGGACATAGAGCCCGGCCGCCAGTCCGGCCTGCTCGACTAGGGCGTAGCCGCTAAACACCAGGATCAGTCCGGTATATTCGATCAGCAGGGCATTGCGCTCCCCGATCCGTCCCACCAGCCGGCCGATGCGCCGGGCGAACAGCACGTTCAGCGAGGCGTTGAGCAGGAACAGCAGGGCGATATCGCTGACCGAGTAGCCGAATTTCTCCACCATCAGAAAGCCGGCGAATACCACGAAGATCTGGCGCCGGGCGCCGGACATGAAGGTGAGGGCGTAGAAGAGCCAGTAACGGCGCCGCAGTACCATGTGCTTGTGCTGCTCGGTGTGCTGCGGAAAGCGTGGAAAGGCCCGCCAGGCGATGAGGCCGATGGCCACCGTGATGCCACCGGTCAGCAGGTAGAGCCAGCGGTAGTCGAGTTGCAACAGGTCGTTGCCCAGCCAGATCAGGCCGAAGGTGAGGATGGCGGCAAAAGAGCCGGTGGCGATCAGCCGTCCCAGGGCCTCGGCGGAGGCCTGTTTGTCCAGCCACTGCAGGGCCAGCGAGGTCTGCAGGGTCTCGTAATAGTGGAAGCCGATCGACATCACGATGGTGGTGAGGTAGAGGCCGATCACCGAGGGGAAGAAGCCGGTCAGGGCGGTGCCGATGCCAAGCAGCAGCAGGGAGATAAAGGCCAGGGTCTGCTCGCGGAACAGCAGCAACAGGAAGATGACGCCGAAGGCGAGAAAGCCGGGAATTTCGCGCAGGCTCTGCAGTATGCCCATCTCCTTGCCAGTGAAGGCCGCCATCTCGATGGCGAAGTTGTTCAGCAGTGCCTGCCAGGCGGCAAAACTGATGGGCACAGCGGCGGCCATCAGCATCAGCAGGATGTCGGGGCGTTGCCAAGGGCGGGTGATCGTGGTGTTCATGGGCAGATTGTCGCCCATTCCGGATTGGCGTGCTACGGCAGAATGGCGTTAATTGATGGTCAGTTCCTCGCTGACCGGTTTGGGACAGCGGTGGGTGATCTCGGTGCCGCCATCCTCCTCGACCGTTTCGATCTCCACTTTGAAGCCCCATAGCCGGTGCAGGTGCTTGATTACCTCTTCGGTGGTGTCCGAGAGTGGTCGGTTCTTATCCTGATAATACCTGAGTGTCAGGGTCCGGTCCCCCTGATGATCCACATTGAACACCTGAAGATTGGGCTCCCGATGGCTCAGATTGTACTGGGCGCTCAGTTTTTCCCGTACCGCCCGATAGCCCACTTCATCGTGAATGGCCGAGATGCCCAGGGTCTCCTCGCGGTCGTCATCCAGCACCGAGAAGAGACGGAACTCGCGGATCAGCCGCGGTGACAGGTATTGGCCGATAAAGCTCTCGTCCTTGAAATTGCGCATGGCGAAGTCGAGGGTCTCCCGCCAGTTCGTATGGGCGATGTCCGGGAACCACTGCAGATCCTCTTCCGTCGGGTCCTCGCAGATGCGCCGGATATCCATCATCATCTTGAACCCCAGGGCGTAGGGGTTGATACCGGAATAGTAGGGGCTGTCGAAATCCGGCTGGGAGATGACATTGGTATGGGTGTGCATGAATTCCAGCATGGCTGAATCGTTGATCAGCCCTTCGTCATACATGTGGTTCAAGATGGTGTAGTGCCAGAAGCAGGCCCAGCCCTCGTTCATCACCTGGGTCTGTCGTTGCGGATAGAAATACTGGGCGATCTTGCGCACGACGCGTATGATCTCGCGCTGCCACGGTTTCAGCAGAGGTGCGTTTTTCTCCAGGAAGTAGAGAATGTTTTCCTGCGGCTCGGGTGGAATCCGCTTGGTTTGATTCTCCTTCTTTTCCGGCTCATTGATGTTCAGCTGACGCCATAACTCATTCACATGGTGCTGCAGTATCAGTTCCCGGTCCGACTGAACCCGGGGCTCATCCTCCAGGGTCTCGCCGGCGCGGCGCTTGTAGCGGTCGACACCGAAATTCATCAGCGCGTGGCAGGAATCGAGAATCTCCTCCACCTCCTGGATGCCATACTTCTCCTCGCATTCGGCGACATAGTTCTTGGCGAATATCAGATAATCGATGATCGCCTCGGCATCGGTCCAGATCTTGAACAGGTAGTTGCCCTTGAAAAAGCTGTTATGGCCATAGGCGGCGTGGGCGATCACCAACGCCTGCATGGTCATGGTGTTCTCCTCCATCAGGTAGGCGATGCAGGGATTGGAGTTGATGACGATCTCGTAGGCCAGATTCATCTGGCCCCGTTTATAGTTCTTTTCCGTAATGACGAACTGTTTGCCGAAACTCCAGTGGTTATAGCCGATCGGCATGCCCACCGAGGCGTAGGCATCCATCATCTGTTCGCTGGAGATCAGTTCCAGTTGCACCGGGTAGCAGTCCAGGTGGTAGACCTCCTTGGCGATGCGTTCGATCTCCTGGTTGTACTCCTCGATCAGATCGAAGGTCCAGTCCGACTCGGTGGATAAGACCCGTCGCCCGGGAGGGGTATCGGTCCGCCTATTGCCATCGGCGCCCGGTTTGCCGCTGGGGGTGTTCATGCGGCACCTCCCTGTGCCGCACCCTGACGGGCGGCCTGCGGCCGTGAAAATTGCCTGTCCTGCCAATTTTTCATGCCTCTTGCCTTTTAAAGAGTTCATGGAAGACCGGATAGATCTCGCCGGTATCCCGGATCTGTTTCATGGAGAAGGTTTCGAACAGCGCGCCGACCTTCTCGTACTCTCTCCATAAACCCTGATGCTCCTGATTGTGTATCTCCACATAGGCGTAGTACTGCAGATAAGGCATGATCGAGTCGATCATGAGATCGCGACAGGTGGCGCTGTCATCTTCCCAGTTGTCGCCATCACTGGCCTGGGCGGCGTAGATGTTCCAGTCCTCGGTGGGGTAGCGGTCACGGACGATATCACGCATCAGCTTCAGGGCGCTGGAGACGATGGTGCCGCCGGTTTCCCGCGAGTAGAAGAACTCCTCTTCGTCCACCTCCTTGGCCGAGGTGTGATGACGGATGAACACCACATCGGTCCTTTCATAGCTGCGGCTGAGAAACAGATAGAGCAGGATGAAAAACCGCTTGGCGATATCCTTGGTGGCCTGGCTCATGGAGCCAGAGACGTCCATGATGCAGAACATGACCGCTTGGGTGATCGGCTTGGGCTGCGGAATGAACTGATTGAATTTCAGGTCGTAGGTATCGATAAAGGGGATGGTTTCGATGCGGGCGCGCAGCAGTGCCAGCTCTTCCCGCAGGCTCTTGATCTTCTCTTCGTTGTGCGGCTTCCTTTCAAGCTCCTGTTCCAGCAGTTGCTCCAGCTCCCGGCAGCGTTTGCTGTAGGGCGAGGCAATGGCGATTTTACGCCCCTTGGCGCGGCGCATGGTGCGCAGCAGATTCAGGTTTGATGCGACACCCGTGTTGGAGAACCCGGCCCTGACCAGCGTCTTGGCGGACTGCGCCACCACCTTGGTCTTCACCAGGTTGGGCAGTGCCAGCTCTTCAAACAGCAGGTCGAGATACTCGTCCTTGGAGATCTCGAAACCGAAATCATCCTCGCCTTCACCGGAGTTGGATGCCTGGCTACCGCCTCCGCCCTGGCCCGATTGTTCCGGGCGCTTGACCCGGTCGCCCTGGCTGAACTGCTTGTTGCCCGGGTGCACATGCTCGTGAATGCCGCCGCGACCGTGATGGATGATCGGTTCCTTGACGTCCCGGGCGGGAATATTGATCTTTTCACCGGACTGGGTGTCGGTGATGGATCTTTTATTGATGGCATCCGATACGGATTTTTTTATCTGCTGTTTGTACCGGCGCATCAGACGCTGACGGTTTACGGCACTTTTGTTGCGCCCGTCAAGTCTTCGGTCAATGATCATGGCCATAGATTACTTCCTTACACTGAAATATTATCGGCTGTTCGCTTGCGCCACCTCGCTGGTTAGTTCGATTTACGTACCCGCAGGTACCACTCGGAGAGCAGGCGGACCTGCTTGCGTGTGTAACCCTTGGTTATCATTCGGTTGATGAAGTCCTCATGTTTCTGCTGATCCTCGGTAGAGGCCTTGGCATTGAAACTGATCACCGGCAACAGCTCTTCGGTGTTGGAGAACATCTTCTTTTCGATCACCGTGCGCAGCTTCTCATAGCTGGTCCAGTTCGGGTTCTTGCCGTTGTTGTTGGCCCGGGCCCGCAGTACGAAATTGACGATCTCGTTGCGGAAATCCTTTGGATTGGAGATGCCGGCCGGTTTCTCGATCTTCTCCAGCTCATCATTGAGGGCGGCCCGATTGAGGAACTCGCCGGTATCCGGGTCGCGGAACTCCTGATCCTGCAACCAGTAATCCACATAGGTGACATAACGGTCGAAGATGTTCTGGCCATACTCGGAATAGCTCTCCAGGTAGGAGGTCTGGATCTCCTTGCCGATGAACTTGATGTACTCGGGTACCAGATGTCCCTTGATGTACTCCAGGTACTTCTCCTGCAACTCCGGCGGAAACTGCTCCTGCATGATCTGCTGCTCCAGCACGTAGAGCAGATGTACCGGGTTGGCGGCGATCTCGGTATTGTCGAAGTTGAATACCTTGGAGAGTATCTTGTAGGAGAAGCGGGTACTGAGGCCGCTCATGCCCTCGTTGACACCGGCGTAGTCTTTGTACTCCATCTGGCTTTTCGCCTTCGGATCGGTATCCTTCAGATTCTCGCCATCGTAGACCCGCATCTTGCTCCAGATGTTTGAGTTCTCCGGCTCCTTCAGTCGGGTCAGGACCGCGAACTGGGCCATCATCTTCAGGGTGTCCGGTGCGCAGGGGGCATCGGCCAGGCTGGAGTTGGCAATCAGTTTTTTATAGATTTCGATCTCTTCGGTGACCCGCAGGCAGTAGGGCACCTTGACGATATTCACCCGGTCGAGAAATGCCTCATTATTCTTGTTATTTTTGAAGCTCTGCCATTCGGATTCATTGGAGTGGGCGAGGATGATACCTTCGAACGGGATCGCGGAAATCCCTTCGGTGCCCTTGTAATTGCCCTCCTGGGTGGCGGTGAGCAGCGGATGCAGCACCTTGATCGGCGCCTTGAACATCTCGACAAACTCGAGCAGACCCTGGTTGGCCTGGCAGAGCCCGCCCGAGAAGCTGTAGCAGTCCGGATCGTCCTGCGAGAACTCATCTAGCTTTCTGATATCCACCTTGCCGGTCAGGCTGGAGATATCCTGGTTGTTTTCATCGCCCGGTTCGGTTTTCGCGATACCGGTCTGGCTGAGCCGGCTCGGCCACAGCTTGACCACCTTGAACTTGGAGATGTCGCCGCCATATTCGCGCAGGCGCTTGACCGCCCAGGGACTGGGGATATGGTCCAGGTATCTGCGCGGGACGCCATAGCGTTCGAGGATCAGTTCGCCATCCTCCTCGGGGTCGAATAGGCCCAGTGGACTCTCGTTTACCGGAGAACCTTTTAAGGCATAAAAGGGAACTTTCTCCATCAGGTATTTGAGTTGCTCGGCAAGGGACGACTTGCCACCACCCACTGGGCCTAACAGGTACAGGATCTGTTTTTTCTCTTCCAGACCCTGGGCTGCGTGACGTAGGAAGGAGACCACCGACTCGATGGCATCTTCCATACCGTAAAATCCGTTGAAGCTGGGGTAGGTCTTGATTACCTTATTTGAGAAAATGCGGCTGAGGCGCGGGTGTTTGCTGGTGTCGACCAGAACCGGGTCGCCGATTGCGATAAGCAGCCGTTCCGCCGCGGAGGCGTATACCGATTTATCCTCTCTGCAGAGATCGAGATAGGTTTCAAGTGGTATTTCGGATTCCTGGACGGCCTCGTAGCGGCCCTGATAATGGTCAAATATGGTCATGGAGTCGTCCCTCCTGATAGTGTTATACGGCACCGCCATCCGCATTTACCGCAGTATGGTGTCAGTAGTCTCCTCGCCCAGATTGTCCGCTGCCTGATTTCCTTTTGCGCAGTCAGCGCAACCTTGTTGTTAGTATTATCCGATTTGTTTTCGGTACTACCTTACACACGAAGCTTAGTTTATGTTTGTTTGGTCTGCCGCGAATGTTTGTAAAAAAAACGTGGGTTTTATATAAAGACCGCTGCTTGACGGGATAAGTTTCAAGCGCAATGAATGGCCTGGAAACGGGCTGTTTTCCATCCGTTCCGCCATCCGTGGCGATTATCCGGAAAAGAGATGAGCATACAGCGACTGGTAGCGATCATGGCGCAACTGCGTGACCCCCGAGGCGGCTGCCCGTGGGATAGGGAGCAGACCCTGGAGACTATAGTTCCCTATACCATCGAGGAGGCGTACGAGGTGGCCGACAGCATCACCAGGGGTGATATGGGAGAGCTGTGCGGGGAGCTGGGGGATCTGCTGTTCCAGGTGGTTTTTTATGCCCGGATCGCCAGTGAGCGGGGGCAGTTCGACTTCGATGATGTGGTCCGCGGCATTTGCGAAAAAATGGTCCGGCGGCACCCCCATGTGTTTGCCGATGCCCGGGTGGCGGATGCCGAGGAGCAGAGTGTCGCCTGGGAACAACTGAAGGCCGAGGAGCGGCGCAAAGGTGCCGCGGAAGGGCGTATCGGTCACCTGGCGGGCGTGGCCCAGGCCCTGCCGGCCCTGCTACGCGCGAGCAAATTGCAGAAGCGGGCGGCCAAGGTCGGTTTTGACTGGCCGGACCGGGCAGGTGTGCTGGCCAAGGTGCGGGAGGAGCTGGCGGAACTGGAGGCCGAACTCAACCAGGCCGGGGCGGCGCAGGCGCGGGTCGCGGAGGAGATGGGCGACCTGTTGTTCAGCTGTGTCAACCTGTCGCGGCATCTCGGTTTCGATGCCGAGAGCCTGCTGCGGGCGACCAACGATAAATTTGAGGCACGTTTCAACGTCATGGAGGCTATCCTGCAAGAGCAGGGAACGCCACTGGCGGCGGCGGACTTGGCGGTCATGGATGCGGCCTGGGACGAGGCCAAACGGAAGGAGGGCGAAACATGAACGGACGATTGGAACTCGTTAAAATCGTATCGCGGGGCGTGTGGGGCGCGCTGCTGCTGGCCGGTCTCGCCGGCTGTGCCACCAATCCCGTCACCGGCAAGAGTGAGCTCTCCCTGGTCTCGGAACGGACCGAACTGGAGATCGGCCGCGAGCAGTATGCGCCGAGTCGGCAGATGCAGGGCGGTGATTACAAGCTGGAACCGGAGGTGACCCGCTATGTGCAACAGGTGGGGCAGCGCCTGGGAGCCGTCAGCGATCGCAAGCTCCCCTACGAATTCGCGGTGCTGAACGACTCCACTCCCAATGCTTGGGCCCTGCCGGGGGGCAAGATCGCGGTCAACCGCGGGCTGCTGCTGGAGCTGAACAATGAGGCGGAGCTGGCCTCCGTGCTGGGGCATGAGATCGTGCATGCGGCGGCGCGGCATGGCGCCAAGGGCATTGAGCGCGGGGTGGTGCTGCAGGGCGTGCTGCTGGCGGCCGGGGTTGCCACCCGCGACAGCGATTATTCGCAGCTGGCGGTGGGGGGGGCGGCGATCGGGGCCAACCTGCTCAACCAGAGCTATTCCCGGGATGCCGAGCTGGAGGCCGATTATTACGGCATGAGCTATATGGCCCGGGCGGGTTACGATCCGCTGGCCGCGGTCGGGCTTCAGGAGACCTTTGTCCGCCTCTCCAAGGATCGCAAGGAGAACTGGCTGAGCGGGCTGTTCGCCAGCCATCCCCCCTCCGCCGAACGGGTGGAGAAGAACCGCCAGCGGGCGCGGGAACTCGGTAACGGCGGGGAGCTGGGGACGGAGCGTTATCGGCGGATAGTCGATGTGCTGAAAAAAACCGCCCCGGCCTACGACGCCTACGACAAGGGAGTGGCGGCGCTGAGCAAAAAGCAGCCTGACAGGGCGCTGGAACTGGCCGGCCAGGCGATTGCCCTGGAGCCGCGCGAGGCGCTGTTTTACGGACTCAGGGGCGATGCCCTGGAGCAGCGGAAGGCCTATCCGAAGGCATTGGCCGCCTATGACAAGGCGGTCGCCCTGGATGATGGTTTCTTCCGTCACTTCCTGAGACGGGGCGCACTCAGGGCCGAGTTGGGTGACAGATCCGGCGCCCGCCAGGATCTCAATCGCAGCCTGGAACTGCTGCCGACGGCGGATGCCCATTACCTGCTCGGTGGACTGGCGCTGCGGGGAGGGGATCGCCCGGCGGCCATCGCCCATTTTCAGCATGCCTCGGGGGCTTCGACCGCGACCGGCAAGGCGGCGTCCAGTGCGCTGGTCCGGCTGGACCTGCCGGCCAATCCGCAACGCTATCTGAGGAGCCGGCTGGGGATCGACAGGTCGGGCGTGGTGGTGATCCAGCTGCAAAATCCGACCCCTGTCGCGACCCGGGATATTCGCATACAGTTGGGCGAGCGGGGGAGCGGCGGCGGGGTAGCCGTGCGTGGGGAATACCGGCTCCCGGGGACGCTGGGCGCCGGAAAAACGGCGGCGCTGCGCACCGATATCCGGCTGACCGACGGCGGCCAGCTCAACCGCTGGGAGAGTCGCATCGTCGGTGCGGTTGTTGTGGAGTGATTACCAGACCTGTATCCGGCTTGTTGGTAAGCTGCGAGCCAGTTTGCCGGCATGAAAAGCCGGCCTGTTTAGTGCTCCGTGAACGTGATAATTACTGAACTCGCAATTATCACGTTGACGGAGCACTGGAGTATGCGTATGGGTTTTATGCATCATGTGGCCGCCTGCAACGACCATGACGCAAGCGGCTTTATCCCCTTTGCGATAGAGAACCAACCGGTAGGGCGGGTACGGCCCGCGTTTGCCGGGTTGCTGCAATCCTGGCCGGAAATTTTTTCCACCACCGGGCAGGCTGTCGCCCTCCACTGCCGGGGTGGCGGGCTGCAGGAACGCTCCGCCCTGGTGGCCGGGGTCCTCGAACAACTGATCGCCCAGGGCGCGTTGGGTCAATTTCATGGCGAGCGCTACGCGGCCGTGGCGGAGGGTAGAGGGGAGCCGTTGCTGCTGATCGATCGCGCCATGGCACCCTGTTTCGGCATCCGCGCCTACGGCCAGCATGTCAACGGATTCGTGCGCACCGGGGCGGGACTGAAGATGTGGATCGGCCGCCGCGCCGACGACCGCAGGCACGCCCCCGGCCGGCTGGACAATCTGGCGGCGGGGGGACTGCCTTATGGCCTCTCGCTGGCCGAGAACCTGGCCAAGGAGTGCTGGGAAGAGGCGGGGATCCCCGCGCAGCTGGCCCGGCAGGCGACGTCGGTGGGGACGGTAACCTACCATATGGATACGGCAACGGGCTTCAAGCCCGATACCCTGTTCTGTTATGACCTTGAATTGCCCGAGGAATTTGTCCCTCACTGCATGGACGGCGAGGTGCAGTCATTCTATCTCTGGCCGGTCGAACAGGTGATGGAGCTGGTAAGGCACAGCAGTGAGTTCAAGCTGAACTGCAATCTGGTGATAATCGATTTCCTCATTCGCCACGGCTATATCGGTCCCGAAGATGAGGAGTACCTGGCGCTGCTCGGGGCACTGCATCCCTCAATGCCGCCACTTCCCCGCCACTTCTTATAACGTCGTGTTACACTGCATTAAAGATGTGATGAAACCTAATGGACAGAACCGGGGTCCAACGGGTGATTAGCGAATGTGACCTAACTCTATGAAAATCAGATATCTACTGCTTTCGGCATTGCTCCTGCTCCTGGGCTTGCTGCCCGTCCTGGCAAGTGTCCGGGAAGTACCGCTGGACGAGCTGCAGCCGAATCGCTCGCAGCGACAATCCACACTGATCATCCTTAAGGTGATCAACGAATATCATTACAAGAAGCAGCACCTCAACGACGAGATGTCCCGGGCGATCATGAATCGCTATCTGGAGGTGCTGGACCCGAACAAGAGTTTCTTCACCCAGAGCGATATAGAGCGCTTCAACGTGGTCAGCGATCAGCTGGATGACGATCTGAAGGATGCCCGGCTCGATTCCGCTTTCAATATCTTCCGGGTCTATCGTCAGCGGGTCGACGAACGGGTCGGATACGCCCTGAAGCTGCTGGAGAGGGATTACGATTTCACCATCAACGAAAACTATCGATTCGATCGCGAGGAGTCGCCGTGGACCGCCGATGCCGCGGAACTGAATGAGCTTTGGCGCATGAAGGTGAAGAGCGATATCCTCAACCTGAAACTGAAGGATAAACCGCTGGATGAGATCAGGAGTACCCTGGAAAAACGTTATACCGGCATACAGCGCCGTACCCGGCAGATGGATGCGGATGACGTGTTCCAGGTCTTCATCAACTCCTACACCCTGAGCCTGGAGCCCCATACCTCTTATATGTCGCCGCGGGTGTCGGAGAATTTTGATATCAGCATGCGGCTTTCCCTGGAAGGGATCGGCGCCGTGCTGAGTAATGAGAACGAATATACGGTGGTGCAACGTACCGTCGCCGGCGGCCCGGCAGCGCTGAGTGGACAGGTCAGTGCGGGTGACCGGATCGTCGGGGTCGGGCAGGGTGCCGACGGGGAGATAGAGGACGTGATCGGCTGGCGACTGCAGGATGTGGTCGATCTTATCCGCGGCGCCAAGGGCACCACCGTGCAATTACAGCTGTTACCCGAGGACGAAGGGTCCGCGGGCCGCACCAAACAGGTGACGCTGGTGCGCAATCAGATCAAGCTGGAGGATCAGGCGGCCAAGAAGTTCATTATCCCGGACCTGGGCAACACGGGAAACCTGCGCATTGGGGTGATTGATATCCCCGCCTTCTACCGGGATTTCCAGGGCTACTCCCAGGGGCAAGAGGATTTCACCAGCACCACCCGCGATGTACGCCGGTTGATCGACGAACTGGAAGCGGAAGGGGTGGACGGTATTGTCATCGACTTGCGTGGCAATGGCGGTGGTTCCCTGGTTGAAGCCACCGAGTTGACCGGGCTGTTTATCCCGTCCGGCCCAGTGGTGCAGGTGAAGAATGCCACCGGCGATCTGGATATCGAGCGCGATCCCGATCCGAGTCTGGTCTATGCCGGACCGTTGGCGGTCCTGGTCGACCGGCACAGTGCTTCCGCCTCGGAGATCTTCGCCGGGGCGATTCAGGATTATCACCGGGGGATTATCATCGGCGAGCCCACCTTTGGTAAGGGAACGGTGCAGACCCTGGTCGATCTCGGACGGTTTGTCCGCTACGGCGACAAAAACCTGGGCCGTCTGCGCCTCACCATGGCGCAGTTTTTCCGGGTGAACGGCGGCAGCACCCAGTTCAAGGGCGTTGTCCCGGATATTGTTTATCCTTCCGCGGTGCAGTCTGATGACCAGGGTGAGCGGAGCCTGGAGAATGCACTCCCCTGGGCCAAAATTGCGGCGGTGAACTATCAGGTGGAAGGTCTGGACCAGTTGGAGCGCTATCGCCAGATGCATCAGTTACGGATCAAGGAGGATCCCGGCTTTATCTACCTCTCGCAGGTCGAAGCGATGTTGAAGGAGATCAAGGCCCAGGAGACGGTGTCGCTGCTGGAAAAGGATCGGGAGATCGAGTGGAACCAGAGGGAACAACGCCGCAAGGCGGAGAAGAACCGTTTCCTGACGGCCATCGGTCTCGATCCGGAACCCGATGATGTGGATGCGGAGGCCGAGCGTGCCGATCCGGCGGCTGATCGGGACGATCCGGTCGCCCGCATCATGCTTAACGAGGCGGCGCATATCCTGGCCGATTATATCGGTGGGCAGACCCGGGCGGCCATGGTCAACTAAGGGCTCGCGCAAAAATAAGTTTCGGTAGTAACTACTCACGGGGTAAGGATGTAGGGTGGATAAGCCGGTAGGCGCATGCCATCCTCAGGTCCGTAAACGGTACATCCATGTACCACTCCTCACCAATGCTCACGGGATGATTGGCCTGCCTTGCCGGCCTCACACGATGGCTTGCCTCCTCGAATCCGGCCCCTTTTTCAGCGCCTGCCCAAACTCGCTTCGCTCAAACAAGGGCAGGCTTGAATCTGAAAAAGGGGCCGGATTCGAGGCGCCATCAAGATCGGCCAACAAGGCAGGCCAATCACCTACCGACCGGGTGAGTAGTTACCTTGCGCGAGCCCTAAGTCTATCCCGAAACACCCCGTTCGATCCATTTCCTGACCCTGTTGGCATCGCCGAACGGGGTCAGCTTGCCGAATGAATTGAGCAGCACAAAGATCAGTTCACGTCCGTTGACCCTGGCCAGCATTACCAGACAGCGTCCCGCCTCATTGATATAACCGGTCTTGCTGAGGGAGATCTCCCAGGCTTGGTTCTTCAGCAGGCGATTGGTATTGCCATAGGTCAGCGGCCCAAGCCGGGGATAGGGACGGACATCCAGCTTTAGGCGGGTGGTGGCTTGCACGATTTCCGGATATTTGCTGGCCGCCCTGACCATTTTCACTAGGTCCTCGGGGCTGGCGACATTACCCGCATCCAGTCCGGCGGCATCGGTGAACCGGCTACCTCTCATTCCCAGTTGCCTGGCCTTTGCATTCATCGCCTGGATAAACCGCCCGGTGCCGCCGGGATAGGTCCGCGCCAGGGCGCTGGCGGCCCGGTTCTCTGAAGCCATCAGTGCCAGATCGAGCAGACGGCCGCGACTCAGGGTGGCGCCATAGCGAAGCCTTGAACCGGTCAACCGGATCAGGTCCCGGTCCTGCTTGGTGATACGGATCTTCTCCTCAAGGGGCAGTTGGGCATCGAGTATGACCATGACCGTCATCAGCTTGGTGATGGAACCGATCGGCAGCGGGGTCTGGCTCTGTTTGCTGTAGATTCTGTTGCCACTGCCGTCCACGATCAGCGCGGAGGCGGAGCGCAGTTTCAGCTTCTTGTGGTCCAGTCCGTTCCAGGCTTCGCTGCCGGCTGGGGAGAGGGTGGCGGATGTTTGGCCTGGCGCCCCGGGTTGCGGCTTGATTCGCCCGGGATGCTCCTCCCCTGCCTGCAACTGACTGAAGGCCAGAAGCAGGGCGAAAAAAATGGACATCTTCAAAGTTGGATTATCCTGGCTATTGATTTTCGCTTATCTTTGCCCAACCTGAGGCTAAGGGTTCGCGCAAGAATAAGTTCCGGTATTCGGTCGCCACTGCACCCCGCCGCCGGCGTTACGCTTTTTGGCAAGGGAGCGGCCATTGCCTGCAAAGCGTGCCTTGCCGGCGTGGTCCAGTGACGCCCTCGGTACTACGAAATTATTCTTGCGCGAGCCCTGAACACATAACACCCAGGGGGTGTCCTGCGGCAGTGGCGGTCACGTATCGGACAGAAGGCCGCCCCGCCGGTTAGGGCCTGGAAAGAAATAACTGCTATGTATTGCGCCGGATTTTCGTTTGCCTTCAAGGCACGGCAAGGCGCGCATAGCCGCTCTATGTAAGCCTTGCCGTAACGCCGAAGGCGGACGAAAAGACCAGCGAGACGTAGTAGTTATTTATTGACAGGCCCTTATAATGCCAGCAGCCGCCCTGCCAGACAATCCAGCGTCGTTTCCGGTGCCGGTGGGACGAACAACCAGAACAGACCATACCTGGGACCAAGCGATTGTATCAATCAGTAGAAAACCGTATCCGCCAGTTGCCGGATGATATTGGACGCTATCTCGCCAGCGGTGGGGCGGTAGGTCTTGAGAAGGAGAGCCTGCGGGTCTCGGAGGACGGCGGCATCTCGCAGCGGCCGCACCCGCCGGCACTGGGCTCGGCACTCACCCATCCCTACATCACCACCGACTACTCCGAGGCCCTTGCCGAGCTGATAACGCCGCCCTTCGTGCGTTCCGGGCAGGCGCTGGATTTTCTTCGCGACACCCAGAAATTCGTCTACGATCACCTGGATAACGAGTACCTGTGGGCCACCAGCATGCCCTGCGTGCTGGATGGCGGGGATAATATCCCCCTGGCCTATTACGGCACCTCCAATGCCGGGATCATGAAGAATGTCTATCGTCGCGGCCTCGGTCATCGCTACGGCCGCACCATGCAGGTGATCGCCGGGGTGCATTTCAACTTCTCCTTCGACGAGGCCTTCTGGCCCCTGTACCGGGAGTTCCGGCGGAGCCGGCTGACGCAGCGGGAGTTCTCCGATGCCGCCTACCTGGGGTTGATCCGCAACCTGCAGCGCTTCGGCTGGCTGATTCCCTACCTGTTCGGCGCCTCGCCGGCGGTGTGCAAATCCTTCCTGGGCGACAAACCGACCGATTTGCTCGAGTTCGATCGCCATACCTATTACGAACCCTACGCCACCTCGTTGCGCATGGGGGACATCGGCTACACCAACAGCAAGGAGAAGGGCGTCGGCATCAAGGCCAACTACAACAGCCTGGAGAGTTATATCCGCAGTCTGACCCATGCCATCGAGACGCCCTGCCCCATGTGGGAGGAGATCGGCGTGGAGGTGAATGGCCGCTACGAGCAACTGAATGCCAACATTTTGCAGATCGAAAACGAGTACTACTCCACGGTGCGACCCAAACAGGTCCTGGAGGGGCTGGAGAAGCCCACCCTGGCGCTGCGTCGCCGCGGGGTCCGCTACATCGAGCTGCGCTCCCTGGATGTCAACGCCTTCGACCCGCTGGGGGTGAGCGAGGAGCAGTTGCATTTCCTGCGTGCCTTCATGGTGTTCTGCCTGTTGCTTGAGAGTCCGCCGATCAATGTCCAGGAGCGCCGGGAGATCGATCAGAACATTGGCGGCGCCGCTCACCGGGGGCGTGATCCGTTGCTCTACCTGTCGCGTCTGGGGCGGGATATCCGGCTGAACGACTGGGCCGGGGAGCTGTTGCAGGCGATGGAGCCGGTATGCGAACTGCTGGATAAATGGGACGCGGACCAACCCTACCGTCAGGCGCTTCTGCAGCAGCAGGCATGCGTTGCGGAGCCGGATCGCACACCCTCCGCGCGGATGCTGCAGGAGATGCGCGAACAGGGCGAGGGGTTTTTTCACTTTGCCCGGCGTAAATCACTGCAGCACCGGGACTATTTCAACGGTTTTATTCCGGATGCGGAGCGGTATCGGATGTTTCGGCAGGAAACCGAGGCATCATTGATTCGCCAGCAGGAGATGGAACAGCAGGACAAGGGCGATTTTGCCCGGTTCCTGGCGGACTATTTCGCCCAGCGTTAGATCGAGTATTCCGGGCAACGACTGCAGCGATGCCAAGAGTGTCGGGGAAAGCAGGTGCTCTAGTTTAAACTCCGCGCTCTTGGTGCCTTGGCGGGAGCTCATCTGTCATTCAGCGGGTGTTTGTGGGACGTAGGGTGCCGGTGAGCTTGCGAACCGCACCAAACCGCGCTGGAAACGGCAGCGCCCCTTTGATGCGGTTCGCTTCACTCACCGCATCCTACAGATTCCCCGGGGCTCTGCTCCGAATCAAGGCAACCCCAACGAGGGGCGACTTCCCGAATCCTCACACCCGCTTCAGCACCCAGTCCATGAGCCGATGCGGGAGCAGTCGTTTCAGGGTGCCGAACAGATAGGTGGGAAAGGTGACGTAATAACGGATCTGTGGCCGGGGACTCTCCAGGGCATGGATCACCCGTTTCAGCACCGCTTCCGGTGGCAGGGTAAACGGCACCGCCGGGCCATCCCGGGTCAGCCGTTCCTGCATCGCCCGGTAGGCGGCCTGATGGTGGCTGCCGGTCGGATCGACATGGCGTTGCCACATGACGTAGGCGTTGGCCCGGAAACGGCTTTCGATCGGTCCCGGTTCGATCAGGCTGACCGATATCCCGCTGCCCTGCAGTTCCAGCCGCAGGGTATCGCTCAGACCTTCCAGGGCATACTTGCTGGCGACATAGGCGCCGCGATAAGGCAACGCGGCGAAACCCAGCACGGAACTGTTCTGAATGATCCGGCCCTCGCCCTGCCTGCGCATCACCGGGATGATTTTGCAGGTCAGGTCGTGCCAGCCAAACAGGTTGGTTTCAAACTGGGCGCGCAACGCCTCACGGCTCAAATCTTCGACCGCCCCCGGCTGACCATAGGCGCCATTATTGAAAAGCGCGTAGAGCCGATTATCTGTCATGCTCAGCACCCGGTCGACTGCGCGTTGGATACTGTCGGAGTCGGCGAGATCCAGCTCCACGGCTTCCAGCCCGGCTGCAGCAAGCCGCTTCACATCCCGGTTCTTTCTGGCGCTGGCGATCACCCGGTAACCTCTCTGTTTCAGACCCTCGGCTACACAGAGGCCGATACCGCTCGAACAGCCGGTGATCAGAATCGGTTTCGTGGATGGGGCACTCAATTCAACCTTCCTTCTGTTGTGGATTTGCGGGTTTGGCGACATCCAGCGCGGGTGGGTCTGGACAATTTGCCGGCGGAAACCCGTGGAATTGTAAGCGGGCGGTATCGATGGCCGATTGTAGCGAATTAACCGAATATATTGCACTCTCCATATCTAAAGTTTCGCCGCGGTTGTCCGCTACAGGATTGCGTGCCTGGATTTTATGTAGAGTGACGAGGAAGTATTTGTGGATATAGCGACACTGGTCGGGTTGCTTGGCGGTATCGGTATCATCATCGGCGCGATCGCGACGGGCGGTGATATCATGCTGTTTGTCAATATACCCTCAATTCTGATTGTGGTGGGCGGCACCTTCATGGTGACCCTGATGCAGGTTTCACTGAAGGATTTTCTCGGTTCCTTCACCATCGGCATGAAGGCCTTCTTCTACAAAACGGATGATGCGGCCACGCTGATTGAGGAGGCGGTCAGGTTGGCCGATGTGGCCCGCAAGAACGGTCTGCTGGCCCTGGAGGGGCAGGAGATCGGCAACTCTTTTCTCAAACAGGGTATCAATCTCTGTGTCGACGGGCATGATCCGGCCCTGGTCAATCGGCTCCTGAGCAAGGATATCGATCTGACGATAGATCGTCATGAGGTGGGTCAGACCATGTTCAAGAACATGGCCACCATGGCCCCGGCCATGGGCATGATCGGTACCCTGATCGGTCTGGTACAGATGCTGGCCAATATGTCCGATCCGGCCAGTATCGGCCCCGCCATGGCGGTGGCGCTGCTGACCACGCTCTACGGCGCGGTTATCGCCAACGCCTTTGCCCAGCCGCTGGCAGACAAGCTGGCACGGGCCAGTGCCCTGGAGAAGACCAATAAATCCCTGATCATCGAGACCATTGCCGGGATCCAGGAAGGCATGAACCCCCGGGTACTGGAGCAGTTGCTCTCCACCTACCTGCCCTCGAATAAACGCGCCAAGGAAGAGACCGAGTAAGCGATATGGCGGACGATTGCCCAAAATGTGATCCAGGTCTGCCCCCCTGGCTGGCCACCTTTGCCGACCTGATGTCTCTGCTGATGTGTTTTTTCGTGCTGCTGCTCTCATTTGCCGAGATCGATGCGATCCGCTTCAAGAAGATGGCGGAATCGATGAAGGACGCCTTTGGCGTGCAGCGTGAGGTGCCGGTACCCGATATTGTCATGGGCACCAGTGTGATCAAGCAGGAGTTCACACCCTCCACCATTCCGGACCCCGCCATTATCGATGAGGTCAGGCAACAGACCACGGAAGTGGAGCAGCAGCATCTGGAGGTGCCTGACGGCTTGGCCGAGGCGGCGGTCGAGGCCGAGAAGGAGAAATTGCTGGAAGAGGTGGCCCGGCAGGCGGAGGAGATCCGCGAGGCACTCAAGCTGGAAATCGAGGAGAGTCTGGTCAGCGTGGAGACGGAACAGACCAAGATCATTATCCGCATCAACGAAAAGGGCTCCTTCCCTTCCGGCAGCGCCAAGCTGAACGACGACTTCTATGGCGTGATGGTGCGCATCAGCGAGGCGGTGGCACGCACCCCCGGCAACGTGGTGGTAGCGGGGCATACCGACGATGTGCCGATCTCCACCAATCGGTTCCGCTCCAACTGGGAGCTCTCATCCGCCCGCGCCGTGACCGTGGTCCACGCCCTGCTGGATGATCCCAATATCGATCCCAAGCGCATCGCGGTGGAGGGGCATGCGGATTCCGCTCCCCTGGTGCCGAATGATTCCCGGGAAAACCGGGCCATCAACCGGCGGGTTGAACTGATCATTCAGCGGGGCGAGGATAGGGAGAGTGCTGAGGTGCTGGAGCTTGCGCGGTGATACAAACGGCGTCAGGTCCTAAATTAAGGAATGGTCTATTCGGGAGCGGGCGTTGAATTACAAGCGGGATGAGCGCAGAGAGTTTTTTCGTATCGACGATAGCCTCAGTCTGAGTTATCGGCAGATTCCGGCGGACAGCCTGCCGGCCGCTGTTGAGCGTCTGGAAAATGAAGTGGACAGTGATTTCACCGTGCTCAGCAGCCTGACCGCCGTGACCCAGGAGATGACGGGGACGCTGCATAAAATCGAGCTGAGTCGCCCGGAGATTGCCGCCTATCTGAAGTCGCTGGACAAGAAGATCGAGATCCTGGGGCGCGCACTGTTGACCCAGAGCACCGAACTGTTGAGTCAGCCGACCCAGGCGGTCAATCTCAGTGCCTCGGGTATCTCCTTCCAGACTTCCCGATTTGTTGAGCCCGGGTCGATTCTGGAACTGAAGATTCTGTTGATGCCCTCCTATGCCGGCATCCTCTGCTTTGCCGAGGTGGTGGGCTGCGATGCCGTGGAGGCCGACGCTTCCGGGCGTGCCCACCGTTTGCGCACCAATTTCCTCAATATCCGGGGCCGGGACCGGGATGTACTGATTCAGCATGTCATCCAGAAACAGGGTGCACAGCTACGCAAGGCACGCCAGGCGCTGGAGTTGAACGGCGGCGGTTGATGGCCGGCTATTTTTCCGCCAGCCGCCGCAGGCACCGCAGGTAGGCCTGTTCGTCCGGCAGGCGGTTTTCCCGTTGTGCCTCCCAGAGCATCCTGCCCAGACACTCCATCATCCGGTGTTCCGCCTCGTGGCTGTCACCGATCCGCCGCACCACCTGCTGATAGAGCTGACGTACTCCGGGCGGGCGGTCAGTGCCGATCTGTTCCTGCAGGCTGATATGCATCCCCATGTGCAGAAAGGGGTTGGTCTCGCCAGCATCGGGGAGGAAGTCCTTCTCCAGTGCGCTCTCCGGGGCCTCCAGCAGGGCGTGATATTCCGGATGCTGCTGGATGACTCCGGCCAGCAGCCGCTCCAGCGGGATGAGTTCCTCCCCGGCACGGGCTTTGCGCCAGGATTCGGTATAGAAACGGCGCATCTGATTTCGATCATTGCCAAACATTATCCCGAAACCCTCAGTCCAGACGCTTGTCGCGGAATTCGCACAGGTCTTCGATGATGCATGAACCACAGCGTGGGCTGCGAGCCAGGCAAGTGTAGCGTCCATGCAGGATCAGCCAGTGGTGCGCATCCAGCAGAAACTCCCCGGGTATGTTTCTCAGCAGCTTCTTTTCCACTTCGAGTACATTTTTCCCGGTGGCTATCCGGGTGCGGTTGGCCACCCGGAAGATATGCGTGTCGACCGCTATGGTGGGTTCCCTGAATACGGTATTGAGCACCACGTTGGCGGTCTTTCTGCCGACGCCAGGCAACGCTTCCAGTGCCGCCCGGTCCCGTGGCACCTGGCCGTGATGGCGCCGCAGCAGCTGTTCGCAGGTCTTGATGATGTTGCTCGCCTTGCCGTTGAACAGACCGATGGTCTTGATATAGTTCTTGAGTCCCGCTTCACCGAGAGCGAGCATCGCCTCGGGGGTGTTGGCCACGGCATAGAGTTTTTCCGTGGCCTTGTTTACCCCCTTGTCGGTGGCCTGTGCGGAGAGGATCACCGCAATCAGCAGTTCAAAGGCGGAGCGGTAATTCAACTCGGTGGTGGGATGAGGGTTCTGTTCCCGAAAGCGTTCAAAGATGGCGCGTCTGGTTGCCTGGTTCATGGGGAGGATTTTACCATGCCGACCCGCTTCAGGGACCGCTAAATGTGCACTGGTTGGCCGTTCCGCAACCCCGCCGAAAGCTCGGGGATAAGCATATTTCAGTAATCAACAGATATAAAGTAGTATACCCCCTTTGCGAAACTTTATTCTGAACCATCAACCGAGGCATGGGATGCTCAGTCGGCCGCACCTTCCAACTTTCAGGAACCCCGAGTTCCAGTCCGCACTGGTGCGGCTGGCGATCTGGCTGTTTGCCGTCGTCTACATCGGCCTGGGCGCGGCGTCGGATTATTACGCCATCGACCTGGGAGACTACTCCCTGTTGTTCGGCGGTTTTCTGCTGCTGTTTCTGTTACTGCTGGTGAGCATATTCTACCGGGCGGAGTGGGAGGCCAGGCGCTATCTTTCCCTGCTGCTCGACGTCTCCGCCACCAGCCTGTGTATCTATCTGACCAAGGAGGTGGTGAGCCCTTTTTACCTGCTCTATATCTGGATTTTCATCTCCTATGGAACACGCTATGGCAAACGGCATCTGAAGGCGGCCTCGCTGTTGAGTATCCTCGCCTACACCCTGCTGCTGACCGTCCTGGGGCAGTGGGAGAAATACACCTTCGAGGTGATATTTTTTCTGCTGCTGCTGATTCTGCTGCCGCTCTATCAATACTCCCTGTTGCGCAAGCTGCATGCCGCACGACTGGAGGCGGAGCAGTCCGACCGGGCCAAGGGCATCTTCCTCTCCAGCATGACCCATGAGTTGCGCACCCCGCTAAGCGGCATCGTGGGGATGTCGCAACTGCTCGGGAACACCACGCTGAATCTGGAACAGCGGGAGTATCTGGACTCCATCGCCTCGTCGGCAAATATTCTCGATTCCCTGATCAGCGAAGTGTTGGACCTCTCCAAGATGGACGCGGAGGGTTTCGTGCTGAAGCCAAAGCTGTTCGATATCCGCGGACTGCTCCGGGATATCAGCCTGACCCATTCCCATCAGGCGCTGGACAAGGGGCTGGAACTCATCTGCCGTGTCGATGAAGCGGTTCCGGCACAGCTCTATTATGATGAACTGCGATTACGCCAGATACTCTGCAACCTGCTTTCCAACGCCCTGAAGTTCACCGAGTCGGGTGAGATTGAGTTGTCGGCAACCCTGGCGGATGACCGCGAAGAGGGCCATCAGCGCCTGGTGATCGCGGTCAGGGATACCGGCATCGGTATCCCGCAGGAGCAGCAGCAGAAGCTGTTTGAGCGGTTTTGGCAGGCCGATGCCTCCTCAACGCGTGGCCATGGGGGGCTGGGGCTCGGCACCACGATCACCAAGCGCCTGATCCAGCTGATGGATGGGGAGGTTACTTTGGAAAGCAGTCCGGGAACCGGTAGTACATTTCGCGTACAACTGCCGCTCGCTGGGCAGACGCTCGCACCGGCAACCGATCGCACATGCCGGTTTGACGGCTTCAGTGCCCTGATATACGAGCGCAACAGGAGCTCTCTTGAAATCATCAGGCGGTCGTGTGCTGCCCGGGGCATCCATTGCCATGGTGTATCCAATATTGGCGAGCTTTCCGAGTTGATACAACGTGCCGAGCGGGGGGGCGGTCTGAACTTTGCCATTATCGCGGACTCTCCCGGTGGGCAGGATGTCTATCGAATCGGCAGGATTCTGCGCCAGCACCTGGGGAGTGAGCTGATCGTCATCTATCTCGGTTACATGGAACGGAAGCTGTCGGATAACCACCCGGCCAGCCACTTCCTGATCAAGCCCTTCATATCATCCGAGCTGCTGAACCATGTCGGCCGGTTGTTGCGGCGGGGCGGTTGTCCGGAGCAGGGCGGGCAGCGCGTTTCATCGCCGCCGCTGGAGCTGCCGATCAATGTGCTGATGGCCGAGGACAATGAAATCAATGCCAGGGTCCTGAGTACGCTGCTGGCCGGGATCGGCTGCCGGGTAAGCTGGGCGCGGAACGGCGAGGAGGCGTTGGCGCTGGCGTTGCGCCAGCGTTTCGATATCGCCTTTGTCGATCTGCGCATGCCGAAAATGGACGGCATCCTGTTTACCCGTGAATATCGGGGCCAGGAGCAGGGCGACCGGCGGCTGCCGATCATCGCCTTGACCGCCAATGCCACCTCCAATATTCGCAAGTCCTGTGCCGAGGCGGGTATGGATGATTTTCTCGCCAAGCCGGTGGACGAGTCGTTATTGCGCCAGGCCATAGAACGCTACACCACGATCGGCGGCCCTAAGGATTATAGGAGTTAGTGCTGCGGATTCAGTACTTTCTCAAGGAGAACCACGGATAAACACGGATTCTTGGTTAAGCAAGCATCGCTACAGCCCGACTGTCGTACGCTGGAGGTCATGAACGTGCATGGCCACGCGCTGTGTGACCTACCCCATCTGTGTCCATCTGTGTGTATCCGTGGTTCGAATCAGGTGGCCCCGGACTCCAGTCCGGCCGGCGCGGCCTCAGCCTTGGCCGGTTGGGCTTTCCGCTGTCTGCCGTCGATGATGTTCTTCAGCGCGATCATCAGACCCATGCCCAGAAAGGCGCCGGGCGGCAGGATGGCCAGTAGCATGCCCTGAAAATTCGCCCCGAGACTGAAAGACCAGTCGGCAGCAATTGCGCCGAACATCAGATCGGCCTGTGAGAACAGCGTGCCCATACCGAGCAACTCCCGCATGGCACCGAGCGCTACCAGTGCACAGGTAAATCCCAGGCCCATGGAGAGACCATCGACAATCGCCGGCAACAGGTGATTCTTCGAGGCGAAGGCCTCGGCGCGACCGATGATGGCGCAGTTGGTGACAATCAGCGGGATGAAGATGCCCAGTACCTTGTAGAGGTCATGGAACCAGGCATTCATGCTCAGTTCCACGGCGGTGACGAAGGAGGCGATGACGATGACGAACACCGGCAGCCTGACTTCCGGACGTACCAGGTTTCTGATCAACGATACGGTGGCGTTGGACAGCACCAGCACCGCGGTGGTGGCGATGCCCAGGCCGAGGCCATTGATCGCGGTATTGGTCACCGCCAGCAGCGGACACAGACCCAGCAGTGCCACCAGGGCCTGGTTGTTGCTCCAGAGGCCATCACGGATCAGTCGGCCGTAGCTTGTCTCACTCATCTTTGGGTGCCTTGTCTGGGGTTGCGCCATCTGCTTTCAAAAACAGCGCCTTGCCGTGCTCCTGGAAATACAACAGGGTATTCTTGACGCCGTTGACGATGGCTCGCGGGGTGATGGTGGCGCCGGTGAACTGGTCAAACTGGCCGCCATCCTTCTTCACTTTCCAGCCCGACAGCGCCGGGTTGGAGAGCGACTTGTCATCGAATGAGAAGATCCAGTCGGAGCGGCTCTCTTCCACCTTGTCGCCCAGTCCGGGGGTCTCCTTGTGAGCCACCACCCTGACACCGCCCAGGGTGCCGTCGGTATTTACCGCCACCAGCAGTTTGATTGGCCCGCTGTAGCCGTTGGGTACCACGGAGGAGAAGACCGCCGCTACGGGGCTGCCTTCCTTGCGCCCCAGATAGACCAGGGTCTGGTCGCTGCCCAGCAGGGCTTTCTGTGACACCAGGCGGGTATCGGTGGCGATGTCATTGTCGATAGTCTCCGCCGGTACCAGCGCGGTCAGGCTCTGCAGCAGCGCCTCGCGCTCGTTGGCGGCGATCTTCTCCGCAGTGAGGTTGTTGGTCACCGCCACCAGGGCGGTGCCCGCTGTCGCAAACAGGGCCAGCAGAATGCCGGCCACGGAGACCGGATGTTTAATCACGCCCCGCCCCCTGATGGCCGAAGGCCCTCGGCTGGGTGTAGTAGTCGATGGTCGGTGCCGCCATGTTCATCAACAGCACGGCGAAGGCCACCGCATCGGGATAACCGCCCCAGGTACGGATGATGAACACCAGCAGGCCGATGCAGGCGCCGTACACCAGCTGCCCCTTCCTGGTGGTGCAGGCCGACACCGGGTCGGTGGCGATAAAGAAGGCACCGAGCAGGGTGCCGCCGGTAAAAATGTGAAACATGCCGAACGGATAGGCTTCCTGGTCGAGGAAGTGAAACAGCATGGCGATCACCAGCAGACTGCCCAGCATGGAGACCGGGATGTGCCAGCTGATGACCCGCTTGTAGAGCAGGAACAGGCCGCCCAGCAGATACCAGTTGCCGACCCACTCCCAGCCGCGGCCACCAAAGTCTCCCCACAGCGGCTGGGCGAGTATCTCGCTCAGCATCCGGCTCTGATCGAGCTGGGTGAACATGGCATCCAGCGGCGTAGCCATGGTGAGCGCATCCCAGGAGAGCCCCGCCGGCAGGGCCCCGGTAAAGATGACGCTGGCGCTCTGCAGCAGGGTCAGGGGATGTTCATTGAGCATCTCCGGCGGTAGCCAGGTGGTCATCTGCACCGGATAGGAGACCAGCAACAGCACATAGGCCGCCATTGCCGGATTGAACGGATTGTAGCCCAGCCCACCATAAATCTGCTTTACCATCAGAATGGCAAAGGCGACGCCAATCACCGTCAGCCACCAGGGCAGCAAGGGCGGTAGGGCGACGGCCAACAGTAGCGCGGTGAGGACGGCACTGAAGTCACTGATCACCGGCAGCACCGGCCGGTTTCTCAGGCGTACGGCGAGCGCCTCGCAGGCCACGGCGGTGACGCTGGCCAGGATCATGTTGATCAGTACGCCCCAGCCGAAATACCAGATCATGGCGGCGGCACCCGGCAGCAGCGCCAGGATAACCAGCAGCATGGTTCTACTCACGCTGTTGGGGCGCGCGCTGTGGGGTGAAGTTATCGTGCTGAAACGCATTGGTTATCCACCCTGCTTTTCCGAGGTGACGGAATTGGCGTCGCTGTTGGCCCTGCGTTTATCCACCCTTTCTATGGCCTGTTTCTGGGGTTCGCTGAGGTCAGCCTGGTTCTTTGGTTCCACGCCTTGTTCGGCCAGCCGGGCCTTTTTCTCGGCGGCCCGCTGCAGGGCGGCGGCAATGGCCGCCTTTTTCGGATCCCCGGCGTCGGCGGCATCCACCGTGCCCGCGTCCAGCTTGGCCGCATCGGGCTTCTGCACGGCAGGTTTTTTCAGTGCCTCTTTCTTTTGCCGCAGCTTGGCTTTGCGTTCGGCTTCCAGGCGCTCTTTGCGGGCCAGTTGGGCCTCATGCCGCTGGCGTGCCCGTTCCGCCGCGCGCTGCTCCTTCTCCTGGGCCCAGCTCTCGGTCTTGGCAAAACGGAAATACTGCACCAGGGGGATGTGCGAGGGGCAGACATGCGAGCAGCAGCCGCACTCGATACAGTCGAACAGATTGTACTCCTGCACCTTTTCCAGATCCTTGGCCCGCGCATACCAGTACATCTGTTGCGGCAGCAGATTGGCCGGGCAGGCACTGGCACAGCGGCCACAACGGATGCAGGCGATCGCCACCCCGGGATCGGGCGCTTCATTGCTGTCGGCCGCCAGCAGGCAGTTGGTCGCCTTGGTGACGGGTACTTCATCGCTGTTCAGGGTAAAGCCCATCATCGGGCCGCCGACAATCAGTTTCGCCACCTGCCCGGTATAGCCGCCGGCCTGGGCAATCAGCTCCGCCACCGGTGTGCCGATCAGCACCTCCAGGTTCTTCGGCTGCCTGACGCCGTTGCCGGTGACGGTGACATAGCGGGAGATCAGCGGTCGGCCCTCGACCACCGCCTCGGCGATGGCAAAGGCGGTGCTCACGTTGTGACAGATCATGCCGATCTTGGCGGGAATGCTGCCCGAGGGCACTTCCCTGCCGGTCAGGACCTTGATCAGCTGCTTTTCACCGCCGCTCGGATAGAGCGTTGGGATGGCGATGATCGATGCCCACTCCAGGCCCGCTTCCGCGACCGCCTGACGCAGCCGGCGGATCGCCTCCGGTTTGTTGTCCTCGATGCCGAACAGACAGCGCCCGGCACCCACCAGCCGGCGGATGATGCCGACGCCGATCAGGATCTTCTCCGCCTGAGTCTGCATCAACAGGTCATCGCAAGTGATATAGGGCTCGCACTCCGCGCCGTTGATGATCAGGGTGTCAATCGGGTTTTCCAGCCCCGGCGTCAGCTTGACGCTGGAGGGGAAGGCCGCGCCACCCAGGCCGACAACGCCGGCGTTGCGGATGCGTTCGCGCAACAGGGAGAGGTCGGCGTGCTGGTAATCGGCCATGGGCTCCAGCTGGTTGCCCCAGCGCTCCTGGCCGTCCGTCTCGATCACCACGCAGGGCGCGGGCAGGCCGGAGGGGTGGGCAATGGGCAGGATATCGACCGCCACCACCGTCCCCGAGGAGGGGGCATGTACCGGGGCGCTGACGTAGCCATGGGGTTTGGCCAGCATGTCGCCCTTGAGTACCTGGTCACCGACCTTGACCAGCGGCTCGGCGCCCTCGCCGATATGCTGCTGCAGCGGTACGATCAGGCGTTTCGGTAGTACGGCCTTCTCCAGGGGGAGCTTGAGCGACTGGCTTTTGTTTTCCGGCAGGTGCAATCCCCCGTTGAACCGGTAGAGGGTATGCTTCTGCTGCTTTTGCACGGAATGCTGCATATCGCTTCTCTAGCTCCCGGAGGCGGTGGCGAGCGTATCGCTGGGGTGGGTCTCCCCCGGGAACGGCCACTTCCAGTTACCGGTGTTGACTTCAAGCGGCACCATGTCGATACATTCCACCGGGCAGGGCGGCAGGCACAGCTCGCAACCCGTGCACTCGCCACGGATCACCGTGTGCATATGCTTCGCCGAACCCAGGATGGCGTCCACCGGGCAGGCCTGGATGCACAGCGTGCAGCCGATACACTCGTTCTCCCGGATCACTGCAACGGCCTTGGGTTTCTCCTCGGCGGCGGCGCCTTCCAGCGGGATCGGGTCCTTGCCCAGCAGATCGGCCAGGGCGATCATGGTGGTCTCGCCGCCTGGCGGGCAGGCGTTGATCTCGGCCTCATCATTGGCCAGGGCCTCGGCATAGGCGTGGCAGCCGGGGAAGTTGCATTGTCCACACTGGGTCTGGGGCAGCAGTGCCTCGATCTTCTCGACAATCGGGTCCCCCTCCACTTGGAAGCGGATGGAGGAGTAGCCGAGCAACAGGCCGAAGGCGAGTGCCAGCAGGGCAATGGCGGCGATCGCTATCAGCATACCGACGCCACCTCAGTTCGCCACCAGGCCGGAAAAGCCCATGAAGGCAATCGACATCAACCCGGCCGTGATCATGGCGATGGCGCCGCCCTGGAAGGGGACCGGCACATCGGAGACGGTTACCCGCTCGCGCATGGCGGCGAACAGCACCAGTACCAGGGAGAAACCGGCCGCGGCCCCGAAACCGTACAGGCCGGATTCGATAAAGCCGTGCTGCTCCTGGACATTGAGCAGGGCGACACCCAGCACCGCGCAGTTGGTGGTGATCAGCGGCAGGAAGATGCCCAGCAGCTGATACAGCACCGGACTGGTCTTGTGCATCACCATCTCGGTGAACTGCACCAGCGCGGCGATCACCAGGATAAAGGTGATGGTACGCAGGTACTCCAGTCCCAGCGGGGCCAGCAGATACTCATTGGCGAGGTAGCTGCAGATGGAGGAGAGGGTGAGTACAAAGGTGGTGGCCATGCCCATGCCGACCGCCGTCTCCAGTTTCTTGGAGACGCCCATGAAGGGGCAGAGGCCAAGGAACTTCACCAAAACGAAGTTGTTGACCAGTACGGTACTGACAAGGATGAGCGCGTACTCTTTCATTAAATAGCAGACCTACACCATATATAGCAGGATGGCCGATAGTAGTGGTTAACCCTAATGCTAACAACCGATAGTTTGTGTGTGTATAACCTTATAACTTTTAGGTATATCCGGCGGCTACCTGAAGTATAGTGCATTATATATCATCAATAACAGAGAAAATATATGCACAATATTTCATGTATTTTCCGTCCGTATCGTACCGCCCGGCCACCCCGGGCATAATGTCGTCGCTTCCTTCCCGCAGTTATTCCATTAACGTAACTATTCACGGGGTGATAGGCCTACCTTGCCGGCCTCACATGATGGCTGGATCAAGATCGGCCAACAAGGCAGGCCAATCACTTAAAGATCGGATGAGTAGTTACCCATTAACAACAGTAGATTAGATTGCAATACAGGTCACTTCACCCGCATCCCGGGCTTGGCGCCGCTGTCCGGACTGAGGATGAACAGCTCCTTCCCGCCCGGTCCGGCCGCCAGCACCATGCCTTCGGACAGCCCGAAACGCATCTTCCGCGGTGCCAGATTGGCCACCATGACGGTCAGGCGTCCTTCCAGGTCGGCCGGCTCATAGGCGGATTTGATGCCGGCAAAGACATTGCGCTGCTCGCCGCCCAGGTCCAGGGTCAACTGCAGCAGTTTGTCCGCGCCATCGACCCGCTCCGCCTTGACGATCCTCACCACCCGCAGATCCACCTTGGCGAAATCGGCATAGTCGATGGTGTCGCTGATCGGGTCATCGAGCAGGGGTCCGCCGGGTGCGGCGGCCGCCCCCGGTTGTTTTTCCAGATCCGCCTTCGAGGCGGTGATGATCGCCTCGATCTGGCTCGGCTCGACCCGGGTCATCAGCGGCTTGAAGGGATCGATCGCATGGCCCAGCAGGGGCGTGGCCAGCGCATCCCAGCGCAGCGGGGCGACCCGCAGGAAGGCCTCCGAGCATTCCGCGGTCGCCGGCAGGATCGGCCGCAGGTAGCCGATCAGCAGGCGGAACAGGTTCAGCCCCAGGGAGCAGACCTGCTGCAGCTCCTCCTCACGCCCCGCCTCCTTGGCGATGACCCAGGGCTTCCGCTCGTCGATGTACTGGTTGGCGCGGTCGGCCAGTGCCATGATCTCGCGGACGGCACGGCTGAATTCACGTTTTTCGTAGTGTTCGGCAATCTGCCCGCCGGCCTCGGCAAAACTCTGGAACAGTGCCGCATCCGCGAGTTGATCGGCCAGTTTTCCTTCGAAGCGTTTGTTGATGAAGCCGGCACAGCGGCTGGCGATGTTCACCACCTTGCCGACCAGGTCCGAATTGACCCGTGCCTGGAAATCATCCAGGTTCAGGTCGATGTCCTCGATCCCCGCGCCGAGTTTGGCGGCGAAGTAATAGCGCAGGTACTCCGGGTTCAGGTGGTCCAGGTAGGTGCGCGCCTTGATGAAGGTGCCGCGTGACTTGGACATCTTCTGGCCGTCGACCGTCAGGAAGCCGTGGGAGAAGACCGCCGTCGGGGTGCGGAAATCGGCACCATTGAGCATGGCCGGCCAGAACAGGGCGTGAAAATAGATGATGTCCTTGCCGATGAAGTGATACAGCTCGGTGGTGGCGTCCGCGCCCCAGAACTCATCGAAGTCCAGGCCGTCGCTGCGATCGCACAGATTGCGGAAGCTGGCCATGTAGCCGATCGGCGCATCCAGCCAGACATAGAAATATTTACCCGGATGGTCGGGGATCTCAAAGCCGAAGTAGGGGGCGTCGCGGGAGATGTCCCACTCATGCAGCCCGGCCTCGAACCACTCGCCGAGCTTGTTGGCTACCTCGGTCTGCAGGTGGCCGCCCCGGGTCCATGCCTTCAGCATGGTCTCGAAATTGGCCAGCTTGAAGAAGTAGTGCTCGGAATTGCGCTCCACCGGGGTTGCGCCGGAGACTGCCGAGACCGGGTTCTTCAACTCGCTGGGGGAGTAACTGGCGCCGCACTCCTCGCAGTTGTCGCCGTACTGGTCCTGGGCGCCGCACTTCGGGCATTCACCCTTGATGAAGCGGTCCGGCAGAAACATCTCCTCGATCGGATCATAGGCCTGGGTGATGGTGCGGTTGGCAATATTTCCCTTTTCCTTGTTGCGTTGATAGATCAGGGAGGCGTAATGTCGGTTCTCCTCCGAGTGGGTGGAGTGATAGTTGTCGAAGCCCACATTGAAATCGGCAAAATCGGCCTTATGCTCTTGGGCGACCCGGGCGATCAGGGCCTCCGGCCCGATTCCCTCCTGGCGGGCGCGCAGCATGATGGGGGTGCCGTGGGCGTCGTCGGCGCAGACATAGAGACACTGGTGGCCGCGCATCTTCTGGAATCGCACCCAGATGTCGGTCTGAATGTATTCCACCATGTGGCCGATATGGATCGGACCGTTGGCATAGGGGAGGGCGCTGGTCACCAGTATTTTTCGCGCTGTCTGAGTCATGATTTCACGGCTGTCTCTGGAGGGAAAGAAACCTGGCTGACCGGGGATCGATGGGTATCGATGAGAGATGCCCCTCCCGGTCGTCCAATAAAACGTGCAATTATCACATAGTTCATGGGAATGCGAAAAGTCGTCAACGTCGGTCCACAGCCGTAAAGTTCTCGGAAAAGCCAAGTATCACAGGGATTTAATGGCGGCGGAAAGGAGAATTGTCAATCTAGGCTGTTGAAAGACCTAGCGATTTGGTTGGGCATAAGCATTTTTTAATGTAGAATGCGCGGCCATCATCACCCGAATTTGCGGCCTCCCTGCGAGGCCATCTCGTAGGAGCATGCAATGGCTGAAGTAACGAAAGAGTTGATCGAAGAGGCAATCAAGGGCTACATCGAGCCCCACCTGGACAAGGATCTGGTCAGTGCCAAGTCTATCAAGGGGATCGAGATCGATGGCGGGGCCGTGAAGGTGGCCGTCGAGTTGGGGTTTCCGGCAAAGGGCTTCAGAGATGAACTGGCCGATGCGCTGAAGGCACGGATTACCGCCGTGGCGGGCGTCACCGCGGTTGCGGTGGATGTCGACTGGAAGATCACCGCCCACTCGGTGCAGAAATCACTCAAGCCGATCGACAACGTGAAGAACATCATCGCCGTCGCCTCCGGCAAGGGCGGCGTCGGCAAGTCCACCACCGCGGTCAACCTGGCGCTGGCGCTGGTGGCGGAGGGCGCCAAGGTGGGGCTGCTGGATGCGGATATCTACGGGCCTTCGCAGCCGCGCATGCTGGGCGTCTCGGGGCAACCGGAATCGAAGGACGGCAAGAGTCTGGAGCCGATGGAGAATTACGGTATCCAGGCCATGTCCATCGGTTTCCTGATCGACGAGGAGACGCCGATGATCTGGCGCGGACCCATGGTCACCCAGGCGCTGGAGCAACTGCTGAATGACACCAACTGGGACAGCCTGGATTACCTGATTATCGACCTGCCGCCGGGTACCGGTGATACCCAGCTGACCCTGGCGCAGAAGGTGCCGGTGTCGGGTGCCGTGATCGTGACCACCCCCCAGGACATCGCTCTGCTGGATGCGCGCAAGGGCTTCAAGATGTTCGAGAAGGTGGAGGTGCCGGTGCTGGGTATCGTGGAGAACATGAGTACCCACATCTGCTCCAACTGCGGCCATGAGGAGCACATCTTCGGCGAGGGCGGTGGTCGGCTCATGGCCGAGCAGTACGGGGTCAATTTCCTCGGTGCCCTGCCGCTGGATATCCGCATCCGCGAGGAGACCGATGGCGGCAAGCCGACCGTGGTGGCCGATCCGGATGCGCGCATCTCCCAGATCTATCGCGAGATCGCCCGCAAGACCACGGCCATTCTGGCCCTGCAGTCCAAGAGCTATGCGGCCAAGTTCCCCAATATCGTGATCCAGAACAACTGAGTGCACCCGCCGTGGTGGCATTTGTTGCCGCCACCACGGCTGTTTCTCAATCCCGGTCAAACACCAACCAATCTCCAGTGAGGCGACCTGAATGAGTGTCAAATGGGATACCCGTTTCCTGGGGCTGGCGGCCCATATCTCCGCCTGGAGCAAGGACCCCTCTTCCCAGGTGGGTGCGGTGATCACCGATGGCAACCGCATCGTCTCGGTCGGCTATAACGGCTTTGCCGCGGGGGTGGAGGATCGCAGCGAGCGCCTTGCCGATCGCAACTGCAAGCTCAATCTGACTATCCATGCGGAAGAGAATGCCATGATCTTCGCCAAGCGGGATCTCACCGGCTGCACCGTCTATGTCACCCATCCCCCCTGTCCCCGCTGCGCCTCGAAGCTGATCCAGGAGGAGGTCGGGCGGATCGTCTGCATCTCACCCAGCGAGGATTTTCTCTCCCGCTGGGCCGACGACCTGAAGCTCTCCCAGGAGATGTACCAGGAGGCGGGGGTCGAGTATAGCAGCTACGATCTGGAACAGATCAACGTGGACGACGCCCGCATCACTGTGGCGCCGGGCGGCTTTTTCAAATCGGTGATGAGCCGGTTGTTGCGGCGCGATTGATTTAATCTGAAGTAACTACTCACGGGGTGATGGGCCTACCTTGCCGGCCTCGCGTGATGGCTTGTATCCTCGAAACCACCCTCTTTTTCAGCGCCTGCCCAAGCCGCTCCCGGCCATTGCATCCTCGGCTCTGTAACCGGTACGTCCCTGTACCACTCCTCATGGCCTCCGCGGCATAAGTCCATCCGTGGACAAAACTTGCTGCGCTCAAACAAGGGCAGGCTTGAATCTGAAAAAGGGACCGGATTCGAGGCGCCATCAAGATCGGCCAACCAGGCAGGCCAATCACTTTCAGACCGGGTGAGTAATTACCATCTGAAAACCTCATCTTAACTGCGAAGAATGCAAAGTACGCAAAGGGATACAATGGCTTACCTACATTTCTACCCAAGTCGGCAAATGAAAGACCGGGAGAATACGGATTGTTGATTGAATGGCACTAAGCTAAGGCAGGAATCCATTTTTTCGTCATTCCGACGCAGGCCGGAGGAGTGGTGCAGGGATGCACCGTTTACGGACCTGAGGATGGAATCCATGAATTCACCGCGGATGCGGGTTCTGGATCCCGGCATTCGCCGGGATGACGGGGGCTCTGGGCTTAACTTAGTGCCATTCGATCGTAGTTTTTCTTCGTGTTCTTTGCGTTCTTAGCGGTTAAATAGAGGAATTTAGGTTTAACCCTTTCAACTCTCCCCGTCCTGCCAGGTGACCGAGACCAGCTCCATCACGTAGTCGCCGTCCTTTTCATGCTTGGCGATCCGCACCGGCAGGAAGTTCAGGTCGGGGGCGAACCAGAGCGTGGCCCGGGAGGGACGGTCATCCTTGTTCCTGGCCAGCTTGATGGCCTGGTACTCACCCGACTCCGTGGCGACCGGTCCCCGGCTGACCTCGGTGTAGCGATAGCGCTTGAGCAGCCCGCCGTCGGCCACCTGGTATTCGGCTGCCTTGTTACCCCGATAAAGCGCCAGCATCAGCGCCAGCTGCTGGCTGAACTTGTCCTGGGTTCCCTCGGGAATCTCCATGGTCCAATGGGAATCGGCACTCTGGTTCGCCACCTTGCCGGCTTGCCAATCGAAGTCGAGGTTCACCTGGCGGGTGCGCTTGGGCCGCTTGTGGGTGTACAAGTAGCGGCTGGGGATGATGCTGTTGTTGACCACCCGGCCCTGGCTTTGTTCGGTGATTTCATCGTTGCGGAATACCGCCGCCAGGCCCACCGGGGTGGTGTAGGCCCGATAGGTATAACGGCCTTCGCTGGAGAGGCGCAGGGTGATGTTGGCCCGGCCGATGACCATGCTCCCCATGCTGACGCGGTATTCGGCACTGAAGGGTCTGAGTTGCTGCGCGGTTTCCGCCCCGGCAGTTCCGGGTGGCGACAGGGCCAAGGTCGTCAACAACAGGCCAACCCAGCGCACGTTCATCCGACCGTTACCTGGTTGAATTCCATGACAATCGGTCCCTGCAGTGTTTCTCCATCCAGCTCGATCCCGCCCTGGTTCACCCGCAGCCGTCCCTCGGCGAACCAGCGAATCACGGCTGGATAGATGCGGTGCTCCTGGGTCAGTACCCGGGCCGCTAGGGTAGCTTCGTCATCTCCCGCCTCCACCGGTACGCGCACCTGCAGAATCACCGGGCCGCCGTCCAGCTCCTCGGTGACCAGGTGGACACTGGCGCCGTGCACCCGATCTCCCGCCTCCAGTGCGCGCTGATGGGTGTGCAGCCCCCGATACTTTGGCAGCAGGGAGGGGTGAATATTCAGCAGCCGTCCCTGGAAGTGCTTGACGAAGTCCGGTGTCAGGATGCGCATGAAGCCGGCCAGGATCACCAGGGCCGGCTGGTATTCATCGATCAACCCCATTAGTGCCCGGTCGTAGGCCGCCCGGTCCGGGTAGCCGGTGTGATCGAGCACCCGGGTGGGGATGGCCGCCTGGCGGGCCCGCTCCAGGCCGAAGGCGTCGGCCCGGTTGCTGACCACCCCGCGTATTTCCACCGGAAGTCCGCCCGCGGCGCTGTCGATAATCGCCTGCAGGTTGCTGCCGCTGCCGGAGAGCAACACCACAATGGGGAGTTTCCGCTGTTCGGTCACGCGGTCAGTTCCACGCTCGGCGCCCCGTCATGGGCTTCGATGCGGCCCAGTCTCCAGGCGGATTCCCCCTGGGCCTGCAGCAGCGCGATGGCCCGGTCGGCGTCCCCCTCGGCGACACAGACCACCATGCCGACGCCGCAGTTGAAGGTGCGCAGCATCTCCGATTCCACCACATTGCCCTGCGCCTGCAGCCATTGGAACACCGCCGGCCGCTCCCAGGAGCCGCCGTCGATCACGGCGCGGGTGCCCTGCGGCAGGACCCGGGGCAGGTTCTCCGGCAGCCCGCCGCCGGTGATGTGCGCCATGGCGTGAATATCGATCGCCTGGTGCAGCGCCAGCAGCGACTTCACGTAAATCCGGGTCGGGGTGAGCAGGGCCTCGCCCAGGGTTGTGTCACCCAGAGGCTGATGCAGATCCGCGCCCGAGACCTCGAGGATTTTGCGCACCAGCGAGTAGCCGTTGGAGTGGGGGCCGGAGGAGGCGAGCCCCAGCAGCACATCGCCGGGCTGTACCCGGTCCGGCTGGATGATGCGGGATTTTTCCACAATGCCGACACAGAAGCCGGCCAGATCGTAATCGCCTGCCGCATAGATGCCAGGCATCTCGGCGGTCTCGCCGCCGGTGAGGGCGGCGCCGGAGAGCCGGCAACCCTCGGCAATGCCCGCGATCACGCTGCTGGCGACGTCCACGTCGAGGTGCCCGGTGGCGTAATAGTCCAGGAAGAACAGCGGTTCGGCACCGGTGACGATGATGTCGTTGACGCACATGGCCACCAGATCGATGCCGATGGTGTCGTGCTTCTGCAGGGCCAGCGCCAGGCGCAGCTTGGTTCCCACGCCATCGGTGCCGGAGACGAGTACAGGCTCCCGGTAGCGGTCCAGCGGCAGCTCGAAGAGCGCCCCGAATCCCCCCAGGCCGGTCATGACGCCGGGTCTGAAGGTGTTTTTCACTATGGGTTTAATCCGCTCGACCAGGCTGTTTCCGGCATCGATATCGACACCGGCGTCCCGGTAACTCAGAGAGGCGGAATCGGTCTTGTTCTGATCCACTGATCACTCCTAAGAGAACGTGCTGCAGTTGTTGAGTCTACCAAATCCACTGGCCGGGATCAGGCAAAAGGAGCGGAATTATACCACTGGAACGGATGACGGGTGTTTTTTCCGGCCGCTAACCGGGTGACATCGGGCGGTCCCGGGGGTGCGAATGGATTTGCGGCTGGGGTCAGGCTAGAATCGACCGGATTATCACGCCAGTCGGATTCTAAATTACATGTCCAGTTGTTCATCGAAGCGCACGCATCGCTTGGTAAAATCAATTCAGCTACTGCTCTTGTGGCTGTGCATGGGGTATGGTCCGGCCGCCACGGCCGGCCAGGTAACCGGGTTGTACAGTGCGGAGGTGCCGGTAGCGGGGCAATCCGTGGAGCAGCGGACCGATGGAATCCGTCGCGCCTTTGCCCGGATGCTGATCAAGGTGACGGGCAACCGGACCGTGCCCCAGCGCCCCGAGTTGCAGGAGGATATCGCCCAGGCGACCCGTTACGTACAGCAGTTCCGCTATCGGCTGGGCGCCGGCCGGTCATCCGCCGCCGAACCCCCGGCCGCGGAGGATGGGGCAGTGGACAGTGGGGAGGCCTCCCGTCTGTTGACCGTGCAGTTCGATAGCGCCGCCGTGCAGCGCCTGCTGCGGGAGCGTCGGCTACCGGTGTGGGGGAGGAATCGCCCCTCCGGCCTGGTCTGGCTCGGCATCGAGAGCCAGGGGCAGCGCCGGGTGATGCGTCCCGAGCTGGATGCCGCCCTGATCGATGCCATGACGGTGACCGCAGAGCAGCGCGGTGTCCCGTTGCTCCTGCCGTTGATGGATCTGGAGGATCAGGCCGCTGTGCAGGTCGCCGATCTCTGGGGTGATTTCGAACAGAATATCCGTCGCGCCTCGCAGCGCTATACACCCGATCTGATCGTAACCGGCCGGATGACCCAGCTCTCCGGGCGTCTGTGGCGTGTGACCTGGCGTCTCTATCATGGGAACCGCACCACCAGTTGGAGTGATGAGGGTGGCGATCCCGTCGACCTGGCCCGTGAAGGGGCGCAGCATGTGGGCGATCTGCTTGCGGAGCGCTATGCGCCGGTGGGCGGGGAGGCGAATCTGTCCCCGATCAGGCTGCGGGTGAGTGGGGTGACGGCGCTGGTGCAGTATGCCGGGGTGGGACGTTTGCTCCAGTCCCAGAGTTCGGTCGAGCGGGCCGATATGGTCGCCGTTGAGCCGGACGCGGTGATTTTTGAGTTGCAGGTACGCGGCGGTATCCAGGTCCTGGAGCAGGGACTGGCGCTGGGGGGCGTGATCGAACCGGTCACCGATCTGCCGGATGCGACGCAGTCGCTGGTGGAGGGAGTCGATCTCTTCTACCGTATGCGATAACCTCGGCATAATCGACGAGTCTTTCAGGGCGACAGGGTAGCGATGCTGAAACGCGAAGATATACCTAATCTGATCAGTATATTGCGTATCTTCATGTCGGTGCCGATTGTCTGGATGTTGCTGGAGCAGCAGTTCGGTGTGGCACTGGTGTTGTTTGCCGTCGCCGGTATCTCGGATGGCCTGGATGGCTATCTGGCCAAACACTACGGTTGGCAGAGCCAGCTCGGGGGGCTGCTGGACCCGCTGGCGGACAAGGTGTTGCTGGTCTCCAGCTATCTGACCCTGGCGCTGATCGATATCATCCCGGTCTGGCTGGTGATGCTGGTGATCCTGCGCGATCTGGTGATCGTGACCGGCGCCCTGGTCTACCATTTCCGGGTGATGGAGTTGACCGCCAGCCCCAGCCTGATCAGCAAGATCAACACCTTTTCCCAGATCGTACTGGTGCTGGCGGTGGTGCTGGACCGCGGACTGGTGACGCTGCCCGGCGTGCTGCTCGACAGCCTGGTCTGGGTGGTGATGGCGACCACGCTCGCCAGCGGGGTCAACTATGTCTGGGTCTGGAGTCGGTTGGCCATGGCGCACCAGAAGGACCACTGAGACGGTCAATAACCAACTGGCTGGTTAGCCATCCAGCCCAGCCCTGCCCTTTACCCATAAGTGGGCCGGACTGCATCCGGGAGTAGGATGGGTGGAGCGCCCCCATGAACTCTCCGCCGGCTCCGTCTCCGGCGCGCAACCCATCGCGCACCTGCATCCGCATCCGAAGATGGGTTACGGCGCGCCCGAGCGCCGCGAACAGCCGTCAACAAGGGTGCCGCGCCTCCACCCATCCTACACGCGTGTTCATCGGCATTTGTGGATGAAGAGTAGGCCCAGCCATCATCAGGTCAGGAAAAACCTTGGTCGGCCTGCTGTTCCAGGAAGGCCTTGATGAACGGAATGGTCAGCCCGCGCTTCGCCTCCAGCGACGCCTGGTCGAGCCGTTTCAGCAGCCGTCGCAACGACCCCATGTCACGCTGGGTATGGCGCAGGATGTACCGGGCGGTCTCATCGCTCAACGGCAGGCCGCGGCGGGCCGCCACCACGGTCAATGCCTGAATCTTGTCCTGGTCGTTCAGCGGATGCAGTTGATAACAGAGACCCCAGCTCAGGCGGGAGACCAGGTCGGGCAGCCTGATCGGCAGATTCAGCGGGCTGCAGCGGGCGGCAACCAGGAGGGATTTCTCCCGTTCCCTGAGCCGGTTGAACAGACCGAAGAGGGCCTGTTCCCAGTCGGCATTACCGGCTATCCCTTCCACTACGTCCAGACAGATCAGGTCCAACTGCTCCAGGTCGTCGAAGATCGCCGGCGACAGCTGGGTGGCCTGGTCGAGCGGTATATACAGGGCGCTCCGTCCGGCCTGGTCGGCCAGCTGCGTGGCGGCCTGCAGCAGGTGGCTCTTGCCGGTCTGCGGCGCTCCCCAGAGGTAGATGAACGGTTCGCCCGTTCCCCCGGCGCAGGCGGCCAGATCGGATACCGCCTGTTGATTGGAGGCCGGCAGGTAGCTCTCAAGGCCGGTACTCTCCGGCAGGGTGAGTCCGAGGGCGAGTTGCTTCGACATGGATCAGGGCGTGGTCAGTTTACTGGCGATGGCGGCCACTCTTTTACCCATGGCGCGGCAGAGCTGTTGCTCATCTTCGGTGAGCGGCAGTTTGCTGTCGACACCGGCCAGGTGACTCGGGCCGTAGGGCGTGCCGCCGGAAGCGGTGTGCAGCAGTTCGGTCTGGGTATAGGGGAGCCCGGCAAGCAACATGCCGTGATGCAGCAGCGGCAGCATCATGGAGATCAGGGTGGTCTCCTGGCCGCCGTGCATGCTGGAGGTGGAGGTAAATACCGCCGCCGGTTTGCCGACCAGGACACCGCTCAGCCAGAGGGAGCTGGTGCTGTCGATAAAATGCTTCAGCGGCGCGGCCATGTTGCCGAATCGGGTCGGGCTGCCCAGGGCGAGTCCGGCGCAGGATTCCAGGTCGGTCAGGGTGGCGTAAGGGGCGCCGCTGTCGGGGACGGCCGGTTCGGTCGCTTCGCAGACCGCGGAGACCGGCGGCACAGTGCGCAGCCTGGCCTGCATACCCGCCACCTCTTCGACCCCGCGGGCGATCTGCCGGGCCATGGCGGCGGTGGCGCCGTAGCGGCTGTAGTAAAGCACCAGTATGTCAGCCATCAGAGTATGTCCAGTACGCGCTCGGGCGGACGTCCGATCACCACCTTGCCATCCTTCACCACGATCGGCCGTTCGATCAGCCGCGGGTGGTCCAGTATGGCCTGGATCAGCTGTTCATCCGACAACTCGGGATTATCCAGCCCGGCCTGTTGGTACTCGGCCTCGCCGCGGCGCATCAGCTCACGCGGTTTCAGCCCCAGCGCCTTGAGGATGCCGATCAGCTCTTCCCGGCTGGGCGGCTGTTTCAGATACTCGATCACTTCGGCCTCCACCCCTTCCCCTTCCAGGATCTGCAGGGTCTGGCGGGATTTGCTGCATTGTGGATTGTGATAGATCTTTACCGTCATGGTAATCTCAGCTCCTGTCCGGCTTGTGGCCGTCCATTGTAACCAAACCACGGGGGTTGAAACAGCTTCGATGGGTGTGCTTATTAATAGAACGCGGCTAAAGTGGGCCGTGCTGTTGATGCTCTTCACCTCCGCTGTCCAGGCGGTGGATGTCACCCTGCCCGATCTGGCGGGCAGGGATCGGTCGCTGTCGGAGTTTCGCGGCAAGTGGCTGCTGGTAAACTTCTGGGCTACTTGGTGTCCACCCTGCATTGCGGAGATGCCGGAGCTGGAGCTTTTTCATCTGGCGCACAAGGAGCGGGACGCACAGGTGGTGGGTATCAATATGGATGACCTGGAACCACCGCGGCTCAGCGAATTTGTCGAGGAGATGTTCATCAGTTACCCCATACTGCTGGCGCCGGTTGATGGCTATACTCCCCTGGGAAGGGTGGCGGCACTACCCACCTCGCTGCTCATCTCGCCGGAGGGGGAGATTGTCAGCCGGCATATCGGCAGCCTCACCGCCGGGATGATCGAACAACTGATCGAACAGCAGGTCGGCATTCGGGCGGGGAAAACAACAGAAGCAGGAGTTGTCCAGTGACGATCTGTATGCGATATCGGGTTTCGGGCAGGGTTCAGGGGGTGTTCTTTCGGGCCTCGACGCGGTTTGAGGCCGAGCGACTGAAGATTACCGGATATGCCAGGAACCTGGCCGATGGCCGGGTCGAGGTGTTGGCCTGCGGCGAAGTGGAAGCGGTCGATCAGTTGCGCGGCTGGCTGACCCGCGGACCCCCTAACGCCAGGGTGGAGGGGGTTTCCAGTGAACCGGTCCCCCTTCGTGAACTGGCGGATTTCACCATAGATTAAGGGCTCGCGCCAAAATAAGTTTCGGTATTCGGTCGTCACTGAACCCCGCTGGCGGCGTTACACTTTTTGGCAAGGGAACGGGTTTGTCCAGGGATGGACTTATGCCGCGGAGGCCATGAGGAGTGGTACAGGGATGTACCGTTTACGGAGCCGAGGATGCAATGGCCGGGAGCGGCCATTGTCTGCAAAGCGTGCCTTGCCAGCGTGGCGCCCAGGGTAACCCGGCGACGCCCTCGGTACTGCGAAATTATTCTTGCGCGAGCCCTAAGTACCGGCGACGCTATTTCGGGAGAGGCTCGGACCCTGTCTCCGGAACCGGATCGCTCCAGGGCCTGAACACGGCCGGGGCGCCATTTACCTTGTAGCCGCCGTCCTGAGCCGGGGCAGGTGGTATCGGGGTGCCGCCACGGCTCGTTGGGCGCCATGCGTTCTGCTGCTGGTCGTTCGCTGTGGAGCGAGACGGGGAGTGCGCCGGAGATGGCTGGGGTTGGTGCCGTTCCGGCGGGCGGTTCAGTGGTTGTGCATAGCCCGGATAGCCGGACTCCCCGCCCTGCGGATAGTCGGGCGGCAGCCAGGGCTCATATCCCGGTATCGGCTGGAGCTGTTGGGACGGTGGGGTGGCGTAGCCGCCCTGATTCCCCGGATAGTAATCGCCCGGATAGTAATCTGGAGTGTAACCCGGTGCCGGCCCTGCGGGTCCCGGATACCCCTCTCCATAGCCATAACCCCCATAACCATCGGCATAGCCTGGCGGATAGGTGTAGCCCGGCGGTACGCCATCGGGGGTGTATGCCGGCGCGGTTTCCTCCTGATAGGGGTAGGGAGATCCATAGGCGGGTGTCGGGTAGTAACCGTACGGGTAGCCGGGTGCAACCGGCGTGCTCCAATCCCCGGGATAATCTGTCGCTGGGTAGGGTGGCGGATAGGAGCCATAGGGGTCCTGCTCGCCATAGGTGTAGCCGTAAGGGGGTGCTCCCGCCACCCCGTCGGGTGGAAAAGCGCCACTGTAGGGGATACCAGAGGGGATATCGACGGGCGCATCGGTCCCCGGGGCCGGATAGCTGTCGGCGGGATACCCGGCGGCGGCCGGATTGGGCGGTTGTTGCGGCAGCGGGATATCCGTAGGGCTCGATGTTACGGATGGCTGATAGGCCGGGGGAGCATCGAGGGGTCGCCAGCCGTTGCCGGCTGCGGCGCCGGGCAATTCATCCCCCCGTGTGGTGCTCATTACCAGTGCGAGGCAGCAGGCGCCGAGGCTGGACCTTTGCATGGTTATACTCCATAGAAATGACCGGATGAGCAGGCACTCCGGTTCTTGTTGGGGCTATCATAACTGGAAAAAGGGGCGGCTGTCGCTGTCGGGAGCTGCTTGTCGGGGGCGGGGTTCCGGTTCAGTAACCGGCGGTTTTGAGGTCCAGGCCGGGGGGCAGGGCGGCTATTCGTTCAACACCGGTGTCGATGCGGCCATCGGGCTGCAGTTCCAGCCAGCGAAATCCTGGCGGTGCTGTGCTGATACCGAATGTATCCTGATTCTCGATGAACTGGATGCAGGTGGAGGGGGTCCCCAGCATCCTGATCCCGTGGTGATCGGTCTCGAAGGTCTGATGGATGTGGCCCCAAATCACCCCCTTCACATTGTCATGCCGCTCGAGCAGGGAGAGGAACGGCCGCGGATTGTCCAGCACCATCTCGTCCATCCAGGCGCTGTTGATAGGTATCGGGTGATGGTGCAGGGCGATCAGCGCGTGCCGGTCCGGATTATCGCGCAGCAGTTTATCCAGGGTCCGCAACTCCCGCTCACTCAGGTGCCCGCCCTCTAAATGGGGTTGGGTGGAGTCGAGCAGTATGATCAGCCAGTTGCCGAGCTTCACCTGTTTGGGAACATCCACCAGGCCGCCCCGCATGTGCGCGTTGAGCGTCTCCGGTTTGTCATGATTTCCCGGCAGGCAGCAGGCCCGGACACCGAACTCCTGCACCCGCTGCCGGAGTCTCCGGTAACCGATGGGGGAGGCGTCATGGACCAGGTCGCCGGTCAACAGCAATAGATCGGTCTGGGCTTTCTGTTGTTCAGCCAGCGACATCACCCAGTCAAAGCTGATCTGGGTATTGATGCCTGCAAGCTTCCACTCGGTATTGGCATGCAGATGACAGTCAGTGATCTGCAGAATCCTCAGCGCCCCTGGGTGCCGGCCGGATTCAGGTTTCTGACTAATGAGTTTGACGATATCTTGGGCCATATAGAAACAGGTTTCGACCGATATAGCTGAATATTAAGTCATGAGCGGTAAATTTGTATCAGATATGGGTGTGATGGACGCTGCAATTAATGTCCGGTAAGGGGATTTTCCCTCTGAAACCTGCTTTTTTGCGAACCGCGTCACATTTACTTCCTGTTCCCCGCCAGACCGGCGGCTCGGCTTGGATTCCGCCCGTCGGGGGCGGTGCGCCGGTTATGCTCCCATGGAGCGGGCTCCATCCAGGCTACAGAACGGGAATTTTGAGCAGTCACGCAGGATGCGTTGAGTGAAATGAACCGCATCGATCAGGACTGATGCGCAGCGCAAGTTTTTTCGCGGAAAGGAAAAATCGCGGGCCGGATCCCGCCTACGGAGAGGGATCCGGCTCACTCGGGCGCCCGTGGCGGGATCAGAAGTTGTCGGTGGAGACGAACAGGCCGACTCGCAGGTCCTTTGCGGTATAGATTTCCCGTCCATCCACCTTCATCACGGCGTCGGCGACGCCCATCACCAGGCGGCGGGTGATGACCCGCTTCAGGTCGATCTGATAGGTCACCTTGTTGGCGGTGGGCAGGACCTGGCCGGTAAATTTCACCTCACCCACACCCAGCGCCCGGCCATGTCCCGGATTGCCCAGCCAGGCGAGATGGAAGCCGACCGCCTGCCACATGGCGTCCAGCCCCAGGCACCCCGGCATCACCGGATCGCCGGGAAAGTGGCATGCGAAAAACCAGAGATCCGGCGTGATGTCCAGTTCCGCCTGAATCTCCCCCTTGCCATATATCCCGCCCTCATCGGAAATGTGGGTGATCCGGTCCATCATCAGCATGTTGGGGACCGGCAGCTGGGCGTTGCCCTCGCCAAACATTCTGCCGTGGCCGCACTCCAGCAGCTGATCTTTTGTAAAGCTTTCTACTTTTGCCATGAATCCAGTTTCTCTAGGTTTTTCAGGATCGGGGCACACTGCTGACGCATGCCGCTTCAGTTTCGTGGGCTCAATTGTTCCTGCAGGAAGGGTAATATCCGCTCTATCTCGATCAGGCGGTTGTCGCTGTCGGTGCGGCCGCGGTACTCCAGCCTGCCCTCGTCCAGGCTACGCTCGCCGATCACGATGCGGTGTGGTATGCCGATCAGCTCCATGTCGGCAAACATGGCGCCGGGGCGGGCGCCGCGATCGTCCAGCAGCACTTCCATACCGGCCGAGGTCAGGGTCTGGTAGAGCTGTTCGGTCGCCTCGCGTACCCGATGCGATTTATCCATCTTCATCGGACAGAGGGCCACCTGGAAGGGGGCGATGGCCGCCGGCCAGATGATCCCCCTGGCGTCGTGATTCTGTTCGATCGCCGCCGCCACCACGCGCGAGACGCCGATGCCGTAGCAGCCCATTTCCATGATCAGGCTGCGGCCGTTTTCGTCCAGGACGCTGGCCTTCATCGCCTCGCTGTACTTGTTGCCCAGCTGGAAGATGTGCCCCACCTCGATACCCCGGGCGAGGGTCAGTACGCCCTTGCCGTCGGGACTGGGGTCCCCCTCGCGGACGTTGCGGATATCGGCCACTTGGGGGGTGGGGAGGTCGCGCTCCCAGTTGATGCCGAAGTAGTGTTTGTCGTCCTGGTTGGCGCCGGCGCTGAAATCGGCGATGAGGGCGACAGTGCGGTCGATGATGCAGGGGATCGGCAGGTTGAGCGGCCCCAGTGAACCGGGCCCGGCGCCGATGCTCTCGCGGATCTGCTCCTCGCTAGCGAAGGTGAGCGGCGCGGCGACCTCGGGCAGTTTCTCCGCCTTGATCTCGTTCAGTTCGTGATCACCCCGCACCAGCAGGGCGACGTAGGCCGACGCCTGCCCCTCGGCCGCCGCCACGATCAAAGTCTTGACGGTCTTCTCGATCGGTTGACCGAAGCGCTCCACCAGGTCCTGGATGGTCCGGGTATCGGGGGTGTCGACCAGCCGCAGCTCCTCGCCCGGTGCCGGGCGCGTGTCGCCCAGCGCCACCGCTTCCGCGGTCTCGATATTGGCGGCATAATCGCTTTCGGTGGAGAAGGCGATGGCGTCCTCGCCGGAGTCGGCCAATACGTGGAACTCTTTCGAGGCGCTGCCGCCGATACTGCCGCTGTCCGCCTGTACCGCGCGGAAGTCCAGGCCGCAACGGCTGAAGATGCGGCTGTAGGTCTGGTGCATCAGGTCGTAGGTCTGCTGCAGCGAGGCCTGGTCGATGTGGAAGGAGTAGGCGTCCTTCATCAGGAACTCGCGCGCGCGCATCACCCCGAAACGGGGCCGGATCTCGTCGCGGAACTTGGTCTGGATCTGATAGAAGTTGATCGGCAGCTGCCGGTAGCTGTGCAGCTCGTTCCGCGCCAGATCGGTAATGATCTCCTCATGGGTGGGGCCGTAGCAGAAGGCCCGCTTGTGCCGGTCGCTGAGACGCAGCAGCTCCGGGCCGTACTGTTCCCAGCGTCCCGACTCCTGCCATAGCTCGGCCGGCTGGATGGAGGGCATGAGCACCTCCAGGGCGCCGGAGCGATCCATCTCCTCGCGCACGATGGCCTCGACCTTGCGCAGCACCCGCAGGCCCAGTGGCAGCCAGGTATAGAGCCCGGCGGCGAGCTTGCGGATCATGCCGGCCCGGAGCATCAACTGGTGACTGCTGATCTCGGCGTCGGAGGGGGTCTCCTTGATGGTCTGAAGGGGAAATTGGGATGTGCGCATGTCCGGTGTCCAAGGGGGGTATGGTGCAAAATGCGCTTATTCTAACGGTATGCCATGATCGGGACAAATGAATAACGACAATCTTATAGAGTCCGATCTTTGTTCGTCGCCGCTACAGCATTTCCCGGAGCGGCCGAAAAACACTACTGGAATCAGATATCGCCAACGGTAGCCCTTTGCCAATCACACCAGCCACAGGCCGACTCAATCACCCTCGCTCCGGATGCCGCTGGTATCGGACCCGCGGGGTGGTATTGGCCCTGGCGCTCCTGCTGTGCGGCTTGGTGGCGGGTGAGGCCCTGGTCAGTACGGCGCTGATCCAGTGGGCCAGGCAGAAATACGGCGAACCGGCGGCGCGCAGGATGACCGAGTGGCAGGCGCTGATGGAGCGTCATCAGGGCGGCAGCGAAGCCGAAAAGCTGATCCTGGTGAATGACTTCTTCAATCAGCTGACCTACCGATCGGACCTCAATATCTGGGGCAAGGACGATTACTGGGCCACCCCGGTGGAAGCCTTGGGCAAGGGCCAGGCCGACTGCGAGGATTACTCCATCGCCAAATACTTCACTCTGCGGGAGATGGGCGTGCCGGAAGAGAAGATGCGCATTATGTATGTCAAGGCGCTGGAACTGGATCAGGCGCACATGGTGTTGACCTACTACCCGGAGGCGGGCGGGGTGCCCCTGGTGCTGGATAATCTCAATGGCCAGATCCTCTCCGCCGACAAGCGCGGGGATCTGGCGCCGGTCTACAGCTTCAACGCCGAGGGCCTGTGGCTGGCCAAGAGCCGCGGGCGGGGCGAGAAGGTGGGATCGTCCAGCCGCATCAGTCTGTGGCAGGACCTGAAGGCGAGAATGGCGCGGGAGATGGCACAATGACGCGTGTTCACACAAAACAACTTAAAAACAACAGGTGGAGGCCCGGGGTGCGCAACCCGCGGACACTATTATGACCTTGTCAAAACAACTGATGGCGCTGATCGCCGCCCTGCTGCTGCTGGTCTTTCTCGGGACCTTCCTGATCTCGGTGCACAATACCCGCGACTATCTGGAGAAGCAGCTGGAGTCGCACGCCCAGGATGCCGCCACCTCGCTCGGTCTCTCGATTTCGCCCTACCTGGCGGAGCGGGATCTCGCCACCATCACCTCAATGACCGACGCCATATTCGACCGGGGTTTCTATCGCTCGATCCGGATCGAGGACATGCAGGGCAAGCCCCTGGTCGACCGGGTGTTGCCGGTGCAACTCGAGGGTGTGCCCGAGTGGTTTATCGATGCCCTGCCGTTGACCACGCCCGAGGGCACGGCAGCCCTGATGGATGGCTGGGTGCAGCGCGGCCAGGTACTGGTCCGCAGTCATCCCGGCTACGCCTACCGCCAGCTGTGGCAGAACATTGCCGGCATGCTGCGCTGGTTCCTGGTCAGCGCCGCCATCGCGCTGTTGATTGGGGTGCTGCTGCTGAAGCGGGTATTGCGTCCCCTCAAATCCGTCGAGGGACAGGCCGATGCCATCTGTAACCGCGAGTTCCCCATCCTTGAGCCGTTGCCCAGGACGCCCGATATCCGGCGCATCGTCGAGGCGATGAACCGCATGTCGGCCAAGGTGCGGCAGATGCTGGACGAACTGGAGCGCCTGGCCGCCGGGTTCAGGCGGCAGGCCTACCAGCACCCGGTGACCGGCCTGGCCAACAAGCGCTTTTTTATGGATCTGCTGGTAAACCAGATCGATTCGACCGAGGAGTTTTCTCACGGACTGCTCTGTCTGGTGCAGTTGAAGGATTTCAAGCGCTATAACGACGAGCGCGGGTACAGTGCCGGCGATGCCTTGCTGGAGGCCGCCGCGAGGGAGCTGGAAAAGGTTTCGAAACAGTGGCCCAGAAGCCAGCTCGCCCACCTGGCGGGTGCCGATTTCGCATTGCTGGTCGAAGAGTGCGCGGATGATCAGGTAGTACCGCTGGCGGAACAGCTGGTGGCGGCGCTGGCCGGGCTGTACGCCACCGGCAAACTGGATAATCCGGATGTGGGACATGTCGGTATCGGTTGGTTCGACGGCCGCCAGAGCGCCTCGGAGCTGTTGGCGGAAGCCGATATGGCGTTGCGCAGCGCCCAGCGCCAGGGGGCGAATGGCTGGCATTTCAGTCGTCTGGACGCCACTGAAGTCGTTCGGGTGCGGGGTGCCGCCGAGTGGCGCGAGTTCATCGGCGAGGCGGTGGAACGTGACCGGATACGCCTGCAGTATCAGCCGGTGGTTGCGTGTGGAGACCGGCAGTTGTTGCACCAGGAGGTACTGGTCAGGATACCCCAGGACCTTGAAAACCCCGATCATTCCAGACTGCTGACCGCCGGCCTGTTCATGCCCCAGGTGGAGAGTCTGGGGATGGCGGTGGATATCGATAAGGCGGTGATCAGCCGGCTGTTGCGGCAGTTGCGGGACTCGGCGGATGAGCAGACCCGCTATGCGGTGAACCTGTCGCTCCAATCGATCTCGACGGATGGCTTTGTCGAGTGGTTGTCGGGCCAACTGGCCGAACACCGTGACCATGCTTCGCGGCTCATCTTTGAGCTGCCCGAGTACGGGGTGGTGTCGTTCATCGATCGGGTGACGGCGCTGCTGGGGTTGCTCGCCGGCTATGGCGCGAAACTCTCGATCGACCACTTCGGCAGGAGCTTCAGTTCCCTGGCCTATCTGCGCTCGCTGAAGGTTGACTATCTGAAAATCGACGGCAGTTTCATGCGCTCCATCGAGGAAAACAGCGATAATCAGTTCTTTGTGCAGGCCCTGGCGGAGATCGCCCATGGGTTGGAGATTGTGGTGATCGCGGAGGCGGTGGAGACCGAATCGGTCTGGAAGATCCTGCCATCGCTGCATGTGGACGGCGCCCAGGGCTACTTCATTGGCCGGCCCGAGTAGGGGCGCTTTGTTCCGGGCAAATTACAACATCAGGGGTCGGAGTCAGGCCGCCCGCCCATTAGGGCTTCGAGCAGACGGTTGCCCGGCCTGACTCCGACCCCTCATTGTTCCGGGCAAATTAAAACCCCGAAGACATCCATGCCTTCGGGGTTACCGTCGAATTCTTTTGGCAGAAAGCGGTATCCTTTCACCCATCCTTGAAGAGTATCACCGATCCTTGGTCTTCCCTGTTGACGGTGACTGCAGTATGGCCATGTCGAGCGGTGTCGTATGTAGGGGGAACACGATCGCCTTGTAGGAAATATCCCAATCCGATTATTTGCCGCAGAATTCGCCGATCTGCGTCTTGCTGTCGGTGATCTTCTGTTGGCGCTCCTCCTCGGTGAGGCGTTTATAGAGGCCGTCCGGCGTCTTCACCAGTCGATTGCCAAGATTGCTGTACAGGTCGAGGTTGTGGCGGGCGGAGGCGCAGTTCTCCGACTTTATCCTGTTGGACTCCGCGATCTCCGCCTTGCTGGGACCCTCGGCCGGCTTCTGTGTGTCCGCCAGTGACGGGTTATCGGAGGCGGCGGGCGTCTCGTCTTCGGACTTGTTCCCGGTGGGTGCCGTGGAGGTGTTGATTTTTATCTCAGCGGCTTCGCCGGAGGCCGGTGGGGACTGCGAATAGACGGTGGTACCATCCTCATCAATCCAGCGATACATCCGGGCATCGGCCACCCCAATCCAGGAGATTGCAAGCACCACGGGCAACAGTATTCGGATAATCATGCGCATCATCCCTAGTTTATAGTGTGAGAAGAGCTCGTCGTCATTGTAGGGTTTGCGTTCGGGGTCAGCAAGGATCGATTTCTCAAAAACAGGCTTGCCGATTGAGTCAATACTCTGTCGGGCTTGACCGATCGCATTCCGTGGCTTGACCTGCCTGTCGTATGTGGGTAATTTGTACCGTTCGATTTTTCCCTTGTACATTGTGCCGGCCGGCGCGGTAAAGACCAGTAACCCGGTTGGTTGGGAGGTTATTTGTGGAATTGAGTGGTGCCGAGATCGTCATTCAGTGTCTGAAAGACGAAGGCGTTGAGCATGTGTTTGGTTATCCTGGCGGGGCGGTGCTCCATATATATGACGCACTGTTCCAGCAGGATTTCGTCAAGCATATTCTGGTCCGGCATGAGCAGGCGGCAACCCATGCGGCGGATGGCTATGCCCGTTCCACCGGCAAGCCGGGCGTAGCCCTGGTGACCTCGGGACCGGGTGCGACCAACGCCGTGACCGGTATCGCCACGGCCTACATGGATTCCATTCCCATGGTGGTGCTGACCGGCCAGGTGCCAACCCCGTTCATCGGCAGCGACGCCTTCCAGGAGGTGGACACGGTTGGGATCACCCGTCCCTGTGTGAAGCACAACTTCCTGATCAAGGATGTCAGGGATATCGCCGAGACCATGAAGAAGGCGTTCTATATCGCCACCTCCGGCCGGCCCGGCCCGGTGGTGGTGGATATCCCCAAGGATATTACCGATCCCAACAAGAAAATCCCTTACGACTATCCGAAGAAGATCAAGATGCGCTCCTACAGCCCCGTGCTCAGGGGACACCTGGGGCAGATCAAGAAGGCGGTCGGCCTGATGCTGAGTGCCGAGCGTCCGGTGTTCTACACCGGTGGCGGAGTGGTGCTGGGCGATGCCAGCGAGGAGTTGCGGGAGCTGACCCGGGAGCTGGGATTTCCGATCACCAATACCCTGATGGGTCTCGGCTCCTACCCGGCCAGTGACAAGCAGTTCATCGGCATGCTGGGCATGCACGGCACCTACGAGGCCAACATGGCCATGCACGACACCGATGTGCTGATTGCCATCGGGGCGCGCTTCGATGACCGGGTCACCGGACATATCGCCCACTTCTGCCCCAATGCCAAGATCATCCATGTGGATATCGATCCCTCGTCCATCTCCAAGAACGTGCGGGTGGATGTGCCGATCGTGGGGCCGGTGAAATCGGTGTTGCAGGATATGCTGACGGTGCTGAAGGAGGGCAAGAAACGCCCCAACAGCGCCGCTTTGAAGAAATGGTGGCAGCAGATCGACGGCTGGCGTGGCGCGGAATGCCTCAGTTACGACCGTACCCATGCGCAGATCAAGCCGCAGTTTGCCATTGAGACCCTGCACAAGGTGACGCGGGGTGACGCCTTTGTCGCCTCGGACGTGGGCCAGCACCAGATGTTTGCGGCCCAGTTCTACGGCTTCGACAAGCCCCGCCGCTGGGTCAATTCCGGCGGCCTTGGCACCATGGGTTTCGGTCTGCCCGCCGCCATGGGTATCCAGATCGCCCACCCCGGCGCCGATGTGGCGCTGGTGACCGGCGAGGCCAGTGTGCAGATGTGCATCCAGGAGCTGGCCACCTGCAAGCAGCATGACCTACCAATCAAGATACTGCTGCTGAACAACGGCTATATGGGCATGGTGCGCCAGTGGCAGGAGTTTTTCTATGACGGACGCTACTCCCACTCCTACGTAGATGCCTTGCCGGACTTTGTGAAACTGGCCGAAAGCTACGGGCACGTGGGGATGAAGGTGGAGCGGCCGGAAGACCTGGAAGGGGCGATGCAAGAGGCCTTCGACCTGAAGGATCGCCTGGTGTTTATGGATGTGGTGATAGATCCTACGGAAAATGTCTACCCGATGATCGAGGCGGGCAAGGGCCACCATGAGATGTATCTCCCGCCGAAAAGTGAGCTGGTCTAACCATGAGACATATAATATCAATTCTGATGGAGAATGAAGCCGGGGCGCTCTCGCGGGTGGCCGGGCTGTTTTCTGCCCGTGGCTACAATATTGAATCCCTGACCGTGGCGCCGACCGAGGATGCCTCGCTGTCGCGCATGACCCTGGTGACCCGCGGGGATGAGAACATCATCGAGCAGATCACCAAACAGCTGAACAAGCTGGTGGAGGTGGTCAAGCTGCTGGATCTCTCCGAGGGTCCCCACGTGGAACGGGAGATGATGCTGATCAAGGTGAAGGCCGAAAGGTCGCAGCGTGACGAGATCAAACGCCTGGTGGATATCTTCCGCGGCAAGATCATCGATGTCACCGATGCCAGCTACCTGATCGAGATGACCGGCCAGGCCAGCAAGCTGGACGCCTTCGTCAACGCCGTGGAAGAGGACCTGATCGTCGAGGTGGTGCGGACCGGTCCGTCCGGTATCGCGCGCGGCGCCAAGGGGCTCAGCCTCTGATACGGAGCGGATCAAACAGAGCGACAACATTGAATTGACATGCCGGATGGCGTGTCCCTGGATAGAAGCTATTTTTTAAGGTACTACTGAAATGACCATGAACATTTATTATGACAAAGACGCCGACCTCTCCCTGATCCAGGGCAAGAAGGTCACCATCGTAGGTTACGGCTCCCAGGGCCATGCACACGCCAACAACCTCAAGGACTCCGGTGTCGACGTCACCGTCGCACTGCGTACCGGTTCCGCCTCGGCGATCAAGGCGGAGAATGCCGGACTCCAGGTGAAGAGCGTGGAAGCGGCGGTGGCCGAGGCCGACCTGGTGATGGTACTGACCCCGGATGAGTTCCAGTCGGTGCTCTACCGGGAGCAGCTGGAGCCCAACCTGAAGCAGGGCGCCACCCTGGCCTTCGCCCACGGCTTCGCCATTCACTACAACCAGGTGGTGCCCCGCGCCGACCTGGATGTGATCATGATCGCACCCAAGGCGCCGGGTCATACCGTGCGTTCCGAGTTTGTCGCCGGCGGGGGCATCCCCGACCTGATCGCCATCTATCAGGATGCCAGCGGCCAGGCCAAGGACATCGCCCTCTCCTACGCCTCCGCCATCGGCGGTGGTCGCACCGGCATTATCGAAACTACCTTCAAGGACGAGACCGAAACCGATCTGTTCGGCGAGCAGGCGGTACTCTGCGGTGGTGCGGTGGAGCTGGTCAAGGCCGGTTTCGAGACCCTGACCGAAGCCGGTTATGCCCCGGAGATGGCCTACTTCGAGTGTCTGCACGAGCTGAAGCTGATTGTCGACCTGATGTACGAGGGCGGTATCGCCAACATGAACTACTCCATCTCCAACAATGCCGAATATGGTGAGTACGTGACCGGATCCAAGGTGATCAACGACGAGAGCCGGGCGGCGATGCGCGAGTGTCTGAAGAATATCCAGACCGGTGCCTACGCCAAGCGCTTCATCAACGAAGGCCAGTCCAATTATCCCGAGATGACCGCCATGCGTCGCCTCAACGCGGCCCACGATATCGAGCTGGTGGGTGAGCGTCTGCGCAGCATGATGCCGTGGATCAAGAAGATCGTGGACAAGTCCAAGAACTGATCCGGGCACGGTATCCGCGAACCACAACCGCAGGTCGCCATTCGCGCGGCCTGCGGTTTTTTTGTCCAGGGGTAGTTACTCACGGGGTGATTGGCCTGCCTTGCCGGCCTCACACGATGGCTTGTCTCCTCGAATCCGGCCCCATTTTCAGCGCCTGCCCAAACTCGCTTCGCTCAAACAAGGGCAGGCTTGAATCAGAAAATGGAGCCGGATTCGAGGCGCCATCAAGATCGGCCAACAAGGCAGGCCAATCGCTTATAGGTTGGGAGCGGCTTTGTCCCGGGACGGGCAAGGCACAGCGGTCTGTCCCTGCGGATGGCCGAGCGGAACCCCGGAGAACCACGGATTCACACAGATAAACACAGATTCAGGATTCTGATTTCCTCTCTGTGTGAATCTGTGTCCATCCGTGGTTCCTTATTAATCGGGTTGGGACAACTAAACGGCTATTGAAAGCCATATTCACAATTGCTGGTTGAACCGGATGGTTACTGTCTTTGCCCGTCAAACCCTCTATAATCAGGCCAATTTCAAGCAAACAGGAACGCAGCCCATGCCGGAGACCCCCCTGCCGCAGAAACGCAGCCGTGGCATCTATCTGTTACCCAATCTGTTCACCACGGCCGCCCTGTTCAGTGGGTTTTATGCCGTCCTTGCCGCCATGAACGGCAAGTTCGAATACGCCGCCATTGCCATCTTCGTGGCCATGGTGATGGACGGTCTGGATGGCCGGGTGGCGCGCATGACCAATACCCAGACCGCCTTCGGTGCCGAATACGACAGCCTGTCCGACATGGTGGCCTTCGGCCTGGCGCCCTCGCTGGTGATCTACGTCTGGTCACTGAATCACCTGGGCAAGCTGGGCTGGCTGGCGGCCTTTGTCTATACCGCCGGCGCGGCCCTGCGTCTGGCCCGCTTCAATACCCAGATCGGCACGGCCGACAAGCGCTATTTCCAGGGACTGCCAAGCCCCGCCGCCGCCGCCGTCCTGGCCGGCAGTGTCTGGGTTGCCGTCGAATATCAGATCCAGGGTGTGGATGTCTCCTATCTGGCCGGCATCATCACCCTCGCCTGCGGACTGCTGATGGTCAGTAACGTACGTTACAACAGCTTCAAGGAGCTCGACTTCAGGGGCAAGATCCCCTTCATGACGGTGGTGGTGATGATGCTGGTGCTGGCCGTGGTGATCAGTCAGCCGTCGAAAGTGCTGTTTATCCTGTTCATGGTCTACGCGGTCTCCGGGCCGGTGCTGACCCTGCGCTATCTGCATCAGCGCCGGGCGGAACGAAAAGCCGCACAGAGAAGCGATGCGGGGCGCAAGAACAAGGAGCATCCGGACGAGTGAGGCGCGCGGCGTCCACGGCGCCGGGTTCGCCAGTCATTCCGCTCTTGGCAACAGCAAAACCTTGCGGTATATTCGAGCGAAACCGAGGTACGGGACACCGATGAATCCATGTAGCGCACAGTCCAGCCAGCACACCGCCCAGCGGGCCGGTGTCTCTGTGCGCCCCCGCCACACCCTCCTGCCGCTCTCCCTGCTGCTACTGCCCTGTGGGGCATAACACGACACACGCCCTGGCGAGGGCCAAGCACGCAGACAAAACGAATTCAAGAATAGAGCACAGGGTGATTCAGTACGTTGACGACTGAATTTATCCGGGAGCAGATTATGACCAATCCAGAAAAGTTGTACATTTTCGACACCACCTTGCGTGACGGCGAGCAGAGTCCCGGGGCCTCCATGACCAAGGACGAGAAACTGCGTATCGCCAAGGCGTTGGAGAAGATGCGGGTGGATATCATCGAGGCGGGGTTCCCGATTGCCAGTCCGGGCGATTTCGATGCGGTGCAGGCGATTGCCCGTGCCATCAAGGAGAGCACCGTATGTGGCCTGGCCAGGGCCCTCGAGGCCGATATCGATCGCGCCGGCGAGGCACTGAAGGAGGCCAATTCGGGGCGCATACACACCTTTATCGCCACCTCGCCGATCCATATGCAGCAGAAACTGCGTATGACCCCGGATCAGGTGGTGGAGCAGGCGGTCTGGGCGGTCAAGCGGGCCCGTAAATATACCGATGATGTGGAGTTTTCACCCGAAGATGCCGGCCGCTCCGAGATCGATTTCCTCTGCCGCATCATTGAGCAGGCGATCGCCGCCGGCGCCACCACCATCAATGTGCCGGATACCGTGGGCTACAATCTGCCGCAGCAGTTTGGCGAGACCATCCGTACCCTGCTCGAGCGCATCCCCAATGCCGACAAGGCGATCTTCTCCGTCCACTGCCATAACGACCTGGGGCTGGCGGTGGCCAACTCGCTGGCCGCGGTCTCCCAGGGCGCGCGCCAGGTGGAGTGCACCATCAACGGTCTGGGCGAACGCGCCGGCAACGCCTCGCTGGAGGAGGTGGTGATGGCGGTGCGCACCCGGCGCGACCTGTTCACCTGCGACACCACCCTGGATACCACCCAGATTGTCAACTGTTCCCGCCTGGTATCGGGGATCACCGGCTTTCCGGTGCAGCCGAACAAGGCGATCGTGGGCGCGAATGCCTTTGCCCACGAGTCGGGCATCCATCAGGACGGCGTGCTCAAGCACCGCGAAACCTACGAGATCATGCGCGCCGAGGATGTGGGCTGGAGCAAGAACCGGATGGTGATGGGCAAGCACTCCGGGCGCAATGCCTTCCGCACCCGGCTGGAGGAGCTCGGTATCACCTTCGACTCGGAGGAGGAGATCAATGACGCCTTCCGCCGCTTCAAGGACCTGGCCGACAAGAAGCACGAGATCTTCGACGAAGATCTGCAGGCACTGGTGTCGGATGCCGGCTTCAGCGCCGAGAACGAGCACATTAAGCTGGTCTCGCTCAAGGTCTGCTCCGAAACCGGGGAGACCCCCAACGCCCGGGTGGTCCTGTCGGTGGATGAGCGGGAGATGGCGGGAGAGGCGACCGGCAGCGGTCCGGTGGACGCCGCGTTCAAGGCCATCGAGTCCATGGTGCAGAGCAATGCCGAGTTGCAACTCTACTCGGTCAATGCCATCACCAGCGGCACCGATGCCCAGGGCGAGGTGACGGTCAGGCTGCAGCGCAACGGCGGCATCGTCAATGGCCAGGGGGCCGATACCGATATCGTGATCGCCTCGGCCAAGGCCTATATCAATGCCGTCAACCGGCTGGATCAGGAACACAAGGCCCACCCTCAGGGCGATGTCTAGGCTTCGGACCCCAAGGCGATGAACGAAGCGCAAAGACAGGAGTATCTGCGGGCCATGGGGATCCAGAACTGGATCCCCAGGTCGGCGGTCGCCGAAGCGGAGAGCATCGGGCCCGACAATATGGAACCGAAGATGATTGAGTCGGCTCATGTCGAGCCGGACAGCATCGGTCGGGCGGCGGCTCCGGAGAGGCGGACTCCGCCACCCCCTGCAACGCTGTCACCGCCCAGGCCGGTGGTGCGGGCGGAACCGCCACCGTCGGCGGCGGACGAACCGCCCTCCTGGCTGGATGAGGTGCCGCCGCCGGCGGATGAATACCTGCCCGCGGTCGACCAGGGCGATCATGCCGATCGGTTCGGGGACGCGGATCTCATGGATGACGGGGTGAGTCGCCTGGACTGGGCGGGGCTGGAGGCCCGGGTTGCTCACTGCGAGGCCTGTGAACTGCACAAGAGCCGTACCCGGACGGTGTTTGGCGTGGGTCGGCGTGATGCCGATCTGATGATCATCGGGGAGGCGCCCGGGGCCGACGAGGACCGCAAGGGCGAGCCCTTCGTGGGGCGCGCCGGGCAGCTGCTCAACGCCATGCTCAAGGCGATCGGCCTGGGCAGGGAACAGGTCTATATCGCCAATATCCTCAAATGCCGGCCACCGGGCAACCGCGATCCACGGGCCGAGGAGGCGCTGCAGTGCGCCCCCTATCTGCAGCGTCAGGTAGCGCTGGTCAAGCCGCGGGTAATCCTGGCGGTCGGTGCCGTGGCGGCCCGGAACCTGTTGCAGCGTGATGAGGCCGTGGGGCGGTTGCGCGGCGGGCAACATCAATTCAACGGTATCCCGGTGGTGGTCACCTATCACCCGGCCTACCTGCTGCGCTCCCCTGAGCAGAAGGCCAAGGCGTGGCAGGATCTGCAGAAGGCTGCCAGACTCATTCAGTGAACCGGCCATTCCGAGAACCCAGATCTTGAGCGCCATACTCCGGGACCCGCTGCTGCGCATTCGCCCCCTCAGGGAGAGCGATGTCGACGCCATCATGACGGTGGAGCACCGCTGTTACGATCACCCCTGGACCCCCGGCATTTTCCGTGACTCCCTGCGCGTGGGCTATATCTGCTGGGGCTACTTCCTGGACCAGCGGCTTGTCGGTTACGCCGTCATGTCGGTGGCGGCCGGCGAGGCCCATGTGCTGAATATCTGCACCGATCCCGAGGTGCGGGGGCAGGGGCTGGCGCGCCGGCTAATGCAGCGCCTGATCAACCAGGCACGGGAGCGCGAGGCCGATACCGTGTTCCTGGAGGTGCGTGCCAGTAACCGGGTGGCGCTGGGCCTGTACGAGTCCCTGGGCTTCAACGAGATCGGCCTGCGGCGCGGCTACTACCCCGTGGACAAGGGGCGGGAAGATGCCATTCTATTGGCCAAGGCGTTGTAGAAATTCCTGCGTTTTGTGTTTTGCCGGGTTCGCACCTTAGCGGCAATGAATTACTGTATAATCCCGCTTTTGTCAGCAAGTAGCAGATCCCCCATGTCCGAACTTCTCAAGCAACTGCAACGGCGGCGCACCTTCGCCATCATCTCCCATCCCGACGCCGGTAAGACCACGCTGACGGAGAAGCTGCTGCTGTTCGGTGGGGCGATCCAGATGGCCGGAACGGTGAAGGGTCGCAAGGCGGCCCGGCACGCCACCTCGGACTGGATGGAGATGGAGAAGGAGCGCGGCATTTCGGTCACCTCGTCGGTAATGCAGTTCGCCTACGGAGACGGCATCGTCAATCTGCTCGACACCCCGGGGCATGAGGACTTCTCCGAGGACACCTACCGTACCCTGACCGCAGTGGATTCCGCCCTGATGGTGATCGACGTGGCCAAGGGCGTCGAGTCGCGCACCATCAAGCTGATGGAGGTGTGCCGCATGCGCGACACACCGATCCTCACCTTCGTCAACAAGCTGGACAGGGAGGGGCGCGACGCCCTGGATATCCTGGACGAGATCGAACAGGTGCTGGAGATCAAGTGCGCCCCGGTGACCTGGCCGATTGGCATGGGCAAGCGGCTCAAGGGGGTGTTCGATCTGCGTACCGAGACTACCCACCTCTTCTCCGCCACCCACGGGGGTAAGATCCAGGCCGGGGAACTGATTGAGGGGCTGGACAACCCGCGCCTGGACGCGGTGCTGGGGGACATGGCCGAGGAGTTGCGTGAGGAGATCGACCTGGTGCGCGGCGCCAGCCATGCTCTGGACCTGGAGGCCTATCTGCGCGGTGAACTGACCCCGGTATTCTTCGGCTCGGCAATCAACAACTTCGGTGTCAAGGAGCTGCTGGACGCCTTCGTCCAGTACGCGCCGCCGCCCCGGGCCCGGGAGACCCGGCAGCGCCTGGTGGAACCGGCGGATGAGAAGTTTTCCGGCTTCATTTTCAAGATCCAGGCCAACATGGACCCGGCGCACCGCGACCGCATCGCCTTCATGCGGGTCTGTTCCGGCAGTTACAAGAAGGGCATGAAGATGCGCCATGTGCGTATCGGCAAGACGGTACAGATCAGCAACGCCATCACCTTCCAGGCCGATGAGCGCAAGCATGTGGAGGAGGCGTGGCCGGGAGACATCATTGGCCTGCACAACCACGGCACGATACAGATCGGCGATACCTTCACCGAGGGCGAGGAGTTGAAATACGAGGGTATTCCCTATTTTGCCCCAGAGCTGTTCCGGCGCGTGGTGCTGAAGGACCCGCTGCGCCTGAAGGCGCTGCAGAAGGGGGTGTTGCAGCTCTGCGAGGAGGGGGCCACCCAGGTGTTTCGGCCGTTGAAGAACAACGACCTGATCCTCGGCGCGGTGGGGGTGTTGCAGTTCGAGGTGGCGGCCCACCGGCTGAAGGGGGAATACGGCGTCGAGGCCATCGTCGAGGCGGTCGGTGTCAGCACCGCCCGCTGGGTGGAGTGCGACGACCCCAAGATGCTGGAGCAGTTCAAGGTCAAGGCCCATGAGAACCTGGCGCTGGATGGCGATGACCAGCTGGTCTATCTGGCCCCGACCCGGGTCAACCTGAGCCTGGCCGAGGAGCGCTGGCCGAAAATCCGCTTCCTGGCCACCCGGGAGCTGTAGACAACTGGAGGGGTCGCCGAGGTCGGCGGGAAGGGGTCGGAGTCAAGCCGCTCGGACCCGGAAGCATGTCCCGCTGCCGGTGCGCGACTTGACTCCGACCCCTGCGTATATTTGCGTGTTGTCGGGCGATTGATCGAACCATTGGGTTGGAGGGAATATACCCGCCAGGCCACTATTAAACCGGCTGATCCGATGCGCTATGATCGGCCTAAATTCTTTCGAGGAAGCAGTAATGGAAATTGAAGCGATTGCAAAACTGATCGAGTCCGGCCTGCCCGGGTGTCAGGCGGTAGTGACCGGCGACGGTCGGCATTTCGAGGCGGTGGTGATCAGCGAGGAGTTCGAGGGCAAGAGCCCAATCCAGAAGCAGCGCATGGTGATGGCCACGGTCAAGGTGCAACTGGAGAGCGATGAACTGCACGCCCTGTCGATCAAGACCTACACCCGGGAGCAGTGGCAAACCCTGCAAGGGTGAGGTGAGTTTTCCGGTCTGGTAGAAACTGGCAACTTGACCGGTTTCTCCCGGCGACCTCATGGGAGTGGCTTCGGGTGGGCACAAAAAGCGTGCCCACTCGAAGTGTCTTGTTGGTCTGCGTGTTCAGCGCTCGGCGATCTTTACCCGCCACTCGGCCGGTCCGGTCTGGTGCACCGAGGTGCCCTGGCTGTCCACGGCCACGGTCACCGGCATGTCCTCCACCTCGAACTCGCGGATCGCCTCCATGCCCAGGTCCTCGAACGCCACCATGCGCGAGGCGCGGATCGACTTGGATACCAGGAACGCGGCACCGCCCACCGCCATCAGGTAGACTGCACCGTGTTTCTTGATCGACTCGATGGCCGCCGGGCCGCGTTCGGCCTTGCCGACCATGCCGATCAGTCCGGTTTCACCCAGCATCATCTCGGTGAACGGGTCCATGCGGGTGGAGGTGGTGGGGCCGGCCGGTCCCACCACTTCGTCGCCCACCGGATCGACCGGACCGACGTAGTAGATAAAGCGGTTGTTGAAATCGACCCCGTCCGGCAGCGGCTCCCCCCTGGCCAGCATGTCCTGGATCCGCTTGTGGGCCGCATCCCGGCCGGTCAGCAGCTTGCCCGAGAGCAGCAGGCTCTCGCCGGGTTTCCAGCTGGCGATCTCCTCCCTGGTGATGCCGTCGATGTTGACGCGGCGGGCGCCGGCGCCGCCGGCCAGGCTGATCTCGGGCCAGTCCGAGCTCTTCGGCGGTGCCAGTACGGCGGGGCCGCTGCCGTCCAGGGTGAACTCGACGTGACGGGTGGCGGCACAGTTGGGGATCATGGCCACCGGCAGCGAGGCGGCATGGGTCGGGTAGTCGCGAATCTTTACGTCCAGGACGGTGGTCAGGCCGCCCAGGCCCTGGGCGCCGATGCCCAGGGCATTGACCTTCTCGAACAGCTCCAGGCGCAACTCCTCGACCCGGTTGGCGGGGCCGCGCGCCATCAATTCGTGGATGTCGATATGTTCCATCAGCGACTCCTTGGCCAGCAGCATCGCCTTCTCGGCCGAGCCGCCGATGCCGATGCCGAGTATGCCGGGGGGGCACCAGCCGGCGCCCATGGTGGGTACCGTGTTCAGTACCCAGTCCACCAGGCTGCCCGAGGGGTTGAGCACGGTGAACTTGCTCTTGTTCTCCGAGCCGCCGCCCTTGGCGGCCAGGCTGATCTCCAGCTTGTCGCCGGGCACGATCCGGGTATGGATCACCGCCGGGGTGTTGTCGCGGGTGTTGAGACGTGTGCCGGCGGGGTCACTCACCACCGAGGCGCGCAGTACGTTGTCCGGATTGTTGTAGCCCTGGCGCACACCCTCGTTGACCATCTCCTCCAGGCTCATACCGGCGTCCCAGCGCACCTCCATGCCCACCTTGAGCATGGCGGTCACCATGCCGGTGTCTTGACAGATGGGGCGATGCCCCTCGGCGCACATTCTTGAGTTGACCAGGATCTGGGCCATGGCGTCCTTGGCCGCCGGCGACTCCTCCTTCTCCCAGGCACCGGTCAACGCCTTGATGTAATCCGCCGGGTGGTAGTAGGAGATGTACTGCAGGGCATCCGCGATGCTCTGGATGAGATCGTCTTGCTTGATTGTGGTCATGGTTGTTCCCAGATGAGGTGGTTATCTGAGGCGCCATTATACCTTTGATTGGCTTGGGAGGGGGAGAAATCAGTTTAAAAATGGACGACTGTCCAAATGACTGTTGGCCTATTTCAGATCCCTGAGTACGTTGATGCCTTTGTGGCGTTGTGCCCGCAAAATGTCCAGTTCCCGTGACAGTTGCTGCTGCCGGGACGGATCCTGTTCATGCCCCAGGTGCTTCTTCAGTTTTCGCTCCTTCTCCCGTAGCTGTTTCAGCACCTGCTTCATCTTTGCCCGCTTGTTGCGCAGGCTGCGTTGATCGAGGCTGAGGTAATCCGCCAGTTTCTGTAAAAGCTTTTTCCGTTTCATCTGATGCTGTTCCCGGTGATCGAGGGTTTAGGATCTGTCTATAAATAACTACCGTATCTTGCTGGTCTTTTCGTCCGCCTTCTACGTTACGGCAAGACTTACATAGAACGACTATGCGCGCCTTGCCGTGCCTTGAAGGCAAACGCCCCTTGAAGTTAAGAGAAAGCCCGGCGCAATATGCGGCAGTTATTTCTTTCCAGATCCTTATTGCCCGGATTCCTTGACCTGGTGCTGGTCGGATACCGCCTGGAGTTCATTATCATCCAGGGCAATGGTGCGAACCGCCTGTGCCAGGTCCCTTGGGCCGGAGACAAACAGGGTCTGGGCCGCGCGTACCAGATTCATGGCGATACTGTAGCTGTAGTTACTGTCGTTCATCAGCGAGGTGCCCATCTCCGGCATGATCCGGTGATTTCGTATCATCTCGATCAGCGACAGGTAGAACGCCTCATGCGTCTGTTTGATCATCAGTTTCAGGGCATCCAGCGAGAGGATGGCGGTATCACTGGTATCGGTCAGCCTAATCTCTTCAAGTTTACGGATGATGACGGCGAGTTGGCTGCGCAACTGGTCGTAGGCTTGACGCATCGGCCGGTTGCCTGAATTGATGAAGCGGACCATGTTCTTCTGCAGATGCTTAACATCCTTGATCGCCTCCACTACCTGCTGGTTGGCCTCGCGCAGGTGATGCAGATCGGCGGACTGTTCCATTTGCCAGGAGAAATCGGCCCGACTGATAAAGGCGACGATCTCGCTGTAGAGGCCCTTGATGCTGCGCTCATAGGCCGCGTCGATATCCAGTCGGGTCAGCTTGTTCTGCGCTTCGGCCAGCTCCAGCAGGTTCAGCGTGGAGAGCACCTCCGGTCTCCTGAAACCCAGGGCGTGGATCAGGATGCCCTGGGCATTGTCATAGACATGCAGTGACTCCTGCAGCACCGCCTTGACGGCGGTTTCCGGGAAATCGATGGCGGAATCCGTCAGGTATTTCGGTTGGTCGATCTCCGGTTTTTTCTCCTTGATCGTTCTGTTGAGCAGTGCCACCAGCGGGCCCATCAGCGGTGTCATGACCAGCACGCCGATCAGGTTGAACAGGGTATGGAAGACGGCCAGCTTCAGGGTGTAATCGTCGTCGCGGATACCGCTCAGCCGGCTGATCTCATCAACGGCAGCGCTCAATTGATGGATAAACAGGATGGCGATCAGGGCGGTGATCAGGTTGAACAGCAGGTGCGCCCCGGCCAGGCGCCGGCCCTGGGCATTGGCGCTGATCGCACCGAGCATGGCGGTGATGGTGGTGCCGATGTTGGCGCCGATGGCCAGTGCCAGGGCATTCTCATAGCTGATCTGCTGGGCCGCCAGGGCGGTAATGATCAGTACCAGGGTGGCGTGACTGGACTGCATGACGAAGGTGGCGAGGGCACCGATCAGGGTAAACAGGAGCAGGCCCGGATAACCCCTGACCGCATATTCGGCGAGATCGAGCGTCTCCTTGAACGCCTCGAAGCCCTCCTTCATATAATGGATGCCCAGAAACAGGAAGCCGAGACCGAGCAGGATATAGCCCAATCCGTTGAGATTTTTCGCCTTCTGGAACAGCAGCAGCACGCCGAATACCAGGATCGGCATGGCATAGGCGGCGATATTTACCTTCAGTCCGAATCCGGCGATCAGCCAGGCGCCGGTGGTGGTGCCGAGATTGGCGCCGAAGATGATGCCGATGCCGGCAATCAGGGTCAGCAGGCCGGCGCTGAGAAAGGAGATGGTAATCACCGACACCAGCGAACTGGACTGCATGATGGAAGTCGCGACAATACCGAGGGTGAGGCTTCTCCAGCGGCTGGAGGTGGTTCTGTCGATCAGCCGTTCCAGCATGCCGCCGGTAAAGTTACGGAAACCCTGTTCGAGGGACAACATGCCGAACATGAAGATGGCGATGCCGGCGGATATCTCCCTGAAATCATCGCTCAACCAGAACCCATAGGCGAGGATGACGAAAATGGTGGGAAGCACTGTTTTTTTCAGCATGGACTGCCAGGCACGACCGTTGAATTTGTTTATTATTTGCCAACGCGATGGGGGGAGTATAGCCGCAAACGGATCCAGGGGCGCGCCGCGTACAGCGGACAACTGGGGTCAAGCGAGATCGGTGCAAGTCTGTTAGGGTGAGGAACGAACCCCAACATCATCGTGCACACGCATGAAGCCCCGAGACCCATGGTCATGCTACGCCAGCGATGTTCGGGAACCATAGGGCGGGCCGTGCCCGCCGACGGCGCCCATGGGGCGCCCTATGATCGGTTTTCGGAGTCAGGTGGGATCAGTGCGAATCCGGAAAACATCCGGGTAAAAAAAACCGGAGCCCCCATGCGGGGACTCCGGCTCTTGTTCCGCCCGTATCGGGACAGGCTCCTAGACTTGCAGCAGCAGGCGGGTGGGGTCTTCCAGCATGTTCTTGATGGTCACCAGGAACTGCACCGCTTCGCGGCCATCGATAATACGATGGTCATAGGAGAGGGCCAGGTACATCATCGGGCGGATCTTGATCTCGCCATTGATCACCATCGGGCGCTGCTGAATGGTGTGCATGCCCAGGATGGCGCTCTGCGGCGGGTTCAGGATCGGCGTCGAGAGCATGGAACCGAATACGCCGCCGTTGGAGATGGTGAAAGTGCCGCCGGTCAGTTCCTCATAGGTGAGTGAGCCATCGTTGGCCTTCTTGCCGAAATCCCGCACCGCCTTCTCGGTGTCGGCGAAGCCGAGTTGATCGGCATCGCGCAGGATGGGCACCACCAGGCCGCGGGGTGAGCCGACGGCGATACCGATATCGTAATAACCGTGGTAGATGATGTCCTTGCCGTCCACGGAGGCGTTGACCGCCGGGAACTGTTTCAGCGCCTCGACGGAGGCCTTGATGAAGAAGGACATGAAGCCGAGCTTCACTTCATGCTCTTTCTCGAACTTGTCCTTGTAGTTTTTACGCAGATCGTTGATCGCCTGCAGATCCACTTCGTTGAAGGTAGTCAGGATGGCGGCATTCTGTTGTGCCTCCAGCAGACGTTCCGCGATGCGCGCCCGCAGGCGGGTCATCGGTACGCGCTGTTCTGGGCGGTCGCCCTCGATGCCGGTCTGGGTGATCTCGCTCTCCCGGGTGCTCTGCTGTGCCGCCGACTTGCTGGCGGCTGCCTCCAGGCTTTCAATATAGGCGGTGACATCGGTCTTGAGGATGCGGCCGTCTTTACCGGTGCCGACGACATCCTTGGGGTCGATACCCTTCTCTTTAACCAGCCGGCGTACCGCCGGGGTCAGTACCGGTTCTTCATCGGTAGCCGCTTCGAGCGTGGCGGGTGCCGCTGTCGCTGCCTGGGCCTGCGCTGCACCGCCTTCCTGAATAATCGTCAGCAGATCGCCTGCCTGCACGGTGTCGCCCTCCGCCGCACTGATGGAGCCGAGTATTCCGTCGATCGGGGAGGGTACTTCCAGCACAACCTTGTCGGTCTCCAGGTCCACGAGGTTCTCGTCACGTGACACGGCATCGCCCGGCTTTTTGTGCCAGGCAAGAATGGTGGCATCGGCGACAGATTCCGGCAGCGCCGGTACAGATACATTAGTACTCATTTATGCAGGCATCCTTCGGTTCATTGAGGGATTGATGTTGCCGGTAAGGGCTTCATCGATCAGGGTCTCTTGTTGTTGGACGTGAATCGGGTAGTACCCGACAGCAGGCGCGGCAGCGGCTGGCCGCCCTACGTAATAAAGGTGTTTACCCTTGTCGAGCAGGGTATGGAATCGGTGCTTGATCTGATCCCAGGCACCCTGGTTCTGTGGCTCTTCCTGACACCAGATGATCCGGTCGACCTGGGGGTACTGGTCGATTATGACGTCGAATATCTCGCGCGGAAACGGATACAGCTGCTCGAGACGGATGATGGCGACGTTGCGCACTCCCCGCGCGCGACGCGCCTCCAGCAGTTCGTAATAGACCTTGCCGGAGCAGACCACGATATGCTCCACCTCATTCGGGTCGAGATCGTCGATTTCGCCGATGACAGGCTGGAACTCGCCCTTGGTAAACTCATCCAGTGCCGAGGTGGCCAGACGGTGACGCAGCAGGCTTTTCGGTGACATCACAATCAGGGGTTTTCGCATCGGCCGCAGCATCTGCCGGCGCAGCATGTGGAATACCTGGGCGGGTGTGGTCGGTACACAGACCTGCATGTTATGTTCCGCACAGAGTTGCAGGTAACGCTCCAGTCTGGCGGAGGAGTGTTCCGCGCCCTGGCCCTCATAGCCGTGGGGCAGCAACATCACCAGGCCGCAATAGAGCCCCCACTTGGCACCGCCGGAGCTGATGAACTGATCGATCACCACCTGGGCGCCGTTGGCGAAGTCACCAAACTGCGCCTCCCAGATGGTCAGGGCCTTGGGTTCGGTGGTGGCGTAGCCATACTCAAAGCCGAGCACCGCCTCTTCCGAGAGCAGTGAATCGATTACCAGGAAATTGGCCTGCTCTTCGGAGATGTGCTGCAGTGGCGTGTGGCCCTCGCCGGTCAGCTGATTGTGCAGTACCGCGTGGCGGTGGGAGAAAGTGCCGCGGCCGCAATCCTGACCGGAGAGCCGCACCGGTATGGCTTCATCAACCAGCGAGGCGTAGGCCAGGCACTCACCGAAACCCCAGTCCACCAGCTGATCACCCGTGGCCATCTTGCGGCGTCCTTCGATCAGCTTGTTGACGCGGGGGTGGAGTTCGAAGCTCTCCGGTACCGCCAGCAGCCGGCTGGCGAGCCGTGCCAGTTTTTCCTGGCTGATGGTGGTGTCGGCCGGGTGTTCCCAGTCGATATGCTGGTAGGGCGCCCAGTTGACATGATACGGGTAGTTCAGGTCGGTCAGGGTCGGGCGGGCGACCCTGGAGTTCTGTTCCAGCGAGGAGCGGTAATCCTCCACCATGTCCCGGCTCTGCTCGGGGGTGACGATGCCTTCCGAGATCAGCTGATCGGAATAGTTTGACCGGGTGGTCGGCAGCCGCCGGATCTTCTGGTACATCATCGGCTGGGTCACCGCCGGCTCATCGGCCTCGTTGTGCCCATGGCGGCGGTAGCAGATCAAATCGATGATTACATCCTTGTGGAAGCGCTGACGATAATCCATGGCCAGGCGGGTGACAAAAATCACCGCCTCGGGATCGTCTCCGTTCACATGGAAGATCGGCGCCTGCACCATCTTGGCCACATCGGTACAGTAGAGGGTGGAACGGGTATCCAGCGGGTTGCTGGTGGTGAAACCGACCTGGTTGTTGATTACGATATGGATCGAACCACCCGTGCTGTAGCCGCGGGCCTGGGACATCTGGAAGGTCTCCATCACCACGCCCTGACCGGCGAAGGCCGAGTCACCATGGATCAGGATGGGCAGCACCTTGGCGCCTTCCCGGTCTTCGCGGCGCTGTTGTCTGGCGCGCACGGAACCCTCGATTACCGGGCTGATGATCTCCAGATGCGAGGGGTTGAAGCCGAGTACCACGTGGGTGAAGCCGCTGGGGGTCTCGATGTCGGTGGAGAAACCCATGTGGTATTTTACGTCGCCGGAGCTCTTGTAGCGCTCCGGTGTCTTCTTGCCTTCAAACTCTTCAAACAGTTCGGCGGGTGCCTTACCCAGGATATTGGTGAGCACACTGAGGCGTCCGCGATGCGCCATGCCGATGGCCACTTCGCGGATGCCGTCCTGACCGCCGCGCTGGATCAGTTCATCCAGGAGCGGGATCAGGGACTCGCCACCCTCGAGGGAAAAACGCTTTTGACCGACATAGCGGGTGTGCAGGTATTTTTCCAGGCCCTCGGCCGCGGTGAGCAGGGTCAGCAGCCACTTTTTGTCGTCCGAATTCAGGTCCGCCCTGGCCTTGGACCCTTCAACCCGTTTCTGGATCCAGCGCTTCTGCCGGGTGTCGGTGATGTGCATGTACTCGGTGCCGATATTGCCGCCATACACCTCTTTTATGAAACTGATGATCTCGCGCAACGGCATGCGGTCGGGCGCAAACAGTGAGCCGGTATTGAATACCGTGTCCATGTCCGCTTCACCGAGACGGTGGAAAGCGGGGTCCAGGTCGGGTACATCTTCGGCGTCACGCAGGCGCAGCGGGTCCAGCGTCGCATATTGATGTCCACGGACACGCCAGGCGTTGACCAGACGCAGTGCGGCCGCCTGTTTTTCAGCGGCCCCCGGCGACATGCGCTCGGCGGCCTGTCGTGAGGCCGGGCGCTTCTCCCGTGCCAGACGGGCAAAATTCGATCGCACCGGGCCGTGTGCAATATCCGGTGCTTCGTTCGCCGAGTCCTTGATAATGCTGTCGAAACGCACTCTCCAGGCAGGGTCGACACTGTTCGGGTCCTGCAGATAGCGTTCGTAGAGATCCTCTATAAAGGCGGCATTACCGCCGGAGAGGGCAGATGTGGTGCGTAACAACTCCAAAAGTGCGCTCATTTGGATGATCGGCCTATTATTTGTGGTTGGGAGAGCGAGTAGGTGGATAGTAGCATAAGAGGCACTTTTTTAAAGTGTTTTTATATAATTAGTATAATCGTCCAAAAAAACCTGGAAGTTTGTGCGTCTGCACATTGTGGTAAAACTGCCCGCATTGAACTAAATCACACTTATTCATGGAGTTAGGGTTTTATTCGGGCGGGGCGCTATACTCTCGGAGTGTGTGGCGAAAATCCTTGAATCTTCCCCGGAAGCGGCACCTTTTTACCTGATTAGAAAGAAAGGTCAGCCAAGTTTCGTCATTCCGGCGCAGGCCGGAATCCAGCCGCAACTCGAGGTACCAGCAAACCCTGGATTCCCGCCTTCGCGGGAATGACGAGTGCTGATGCTCCGGTCCGGTACGCGTAGCTGACGTTCATTGCTAATCAGGCCTTTTTATGCAGGAATCGGAAAAAAAACAGAAGAAAAAGTGGGTGCGGCTCACCGTCAGTTCGCTGGAAGCGGATGTGGCCTATTTTGATGCCCGGTTGGCACTGTTGAACGAGAAAAAGACCAGTTACTACCAGTTGGCCCAGCTTAGGGCCTATACCGAACTTGAGCGTGTCCTGTCGGAGGTTCTGGCACGCCTGCGGGCGCGGCCAAAACCATCCCCCGCCAGCGTGCCGGCGTCCGCCATCGAAGTGAGTATGGAAGCGGATTCACTCCCCCTGAATGGCGTGTTGGTGGACAACACAATCCCCTGTTTACTCAATGATGAAATAGATTGACCCCTGTTCGGGTCCTTATTCCGGAGCGTGGAACGAAAATGGCGCCCCCGACACGATTCGAACGTGTGGCCTCACCCTTAGGAGGGGTGCGCTCTATCCAGCTGAGCTACGGGGGCGGTGCGGAAGTCCTCCTGCCGTGAATGCGGTGGACGACGAGCGAAACGCATTTTAGCATTGTCCACGGGTTGCTTGGCAACTTTGGCGGGTTCCCGCTGCCGAAACGGTATTTGTTGAAGTGCCGATTATCGTAAACTACGAATATTAACTATTGCTGGCCGAGGCACGCTTTCTATGTTGGATACCGCACATCTGCTGACACCCACCACCTTTCCGGCCATCAACCGGGGGCGTCTGGAGACCCTTCAGATCAATCTGGGTTATCAGTGCAATCAGACCTGCAAGCACTGTCATGTCAATGCGGGACCGAGCCGAACGGAGATGATGGAGAGGGAGACTATCGACGAGGTGTTGCGGTTTATCGACCGGCAGCGGATACGCAGTATCGACTTGACCGGCGGTGCCCCGGAACTGAACCGGCATTTCCGCTATCTGGTGGCAGCGGCGAGAGAACGGGGTGTCAAAGTCATCGATCGCTGCAATCTCTCCATTCTGCAGGAGCCGGGGCAGACAGACCTGGGCCGGTTCCTGGCTGAGCAGCGGGTTGAGGTAGTGGCCTCGCTACCCTGTTATCTGCAGAAGAACGTGGACCAGCAGCGCGGCGCCGGCACCTATGATGCCAGTATCCGTGGACTCAAACAGCTGAACGCCCTGGGATACGCCCAGGCGGGGAGCGGGCTGGTGCTCAATCTCGTCTACAATCCCCTGGGTCCCGCTCTTCCGCCCTCGCAGGACGGACTCGAAGCGGATTACAAGCAGCGCCTCCTGGGGGATCACGGCATCCGGTTCAATCGGCTCTTCACCATTACCAATATGCCGATCAGTCGCTTTGGCAGCATGCTGCTGTCGAAGGGGGAGTTTCACGACTATCTGGCCCTGCTGAAGAGCGCCTACAGCAGTGATAACCTGGATACGGTGATGTGCCGTAATCTGCTGAGCGTCGATTGGCAGGGCTATCTCTATGATTGCGATTTCAATCAGATGCTGCGGATGCCCATATCCCGCGAGGGGAGGGACAAGATCCATCTCCGTGAGGTGACCGAGCAACAGCTGGAGGGCTGGGCGATCCGTATTGCCGAACACTGCTACGGCTGTACCGCCGGACGGGGGAGCAGCTGCGGTGGGGCGCTGAGCCAATGACGCTGAATGAGTGACGTTGAATGAGTGCCTTTGGGAAGCTTTCCGTGGTCATTCCCTGCCTGAACGAGGCGGAGTCCATTGTTCAGCTGCTGGAGACGTTGCAGGCTGCCCGGGCCGACGGTGTCGAACTGGTGCTGGTGGACGGGGGCAGCATTGATGACAGCGCGGCGTTATCGGCCCCGCTGGTAGATAAACTGATTGGCTCGGCTGCGGGACGTGCCAAACAGATGAATGCGGGTGCCCGGGCCGCCAGCGGTGAGATCCTCTGGTTTCTCCATGCCGACAGCGTCATCCGTGCCGATTTTCCCGACTTGATCCAGGCCGCACTCGCCGCATCGGGCCGACCCTGGGGGCGATTCGATGTCGTCCTTTCAGGACGGGGCCCGGCACTTCGAATCATTGAGTTTCTGATGAACTGGCGTTCCCGGCTGACCGGCATCGTCACCGGTGACCAGGGTATCTTCATGCGTCGGGCACTGTTCGAACGGTTGGGGGGATTTCCGGATATCCCGCTGATGGAGGATATCGCGCTCAGCCGGCGGTTGAAGGCGCATACCCGTCCGGTGGTGGTGGCGCAGCGTCTGCAGACCTCCAGTCGGCGCTGGGAGCAGGCCGGGATCATCCCCACCGTGCTGTTGATGTGGCGTCTGCGCTGGGCCTACTATTTCGGCGCAGATCCGGCCCGGCTGGCGCAACGCTACCGCTGATGCTATTTCCTGGCGGCCGTATCCTGCTCTTCGCCAAGGCGCCGCTGCCTGGGCGGGTAAAGACACGCCTGATTCCCGCGGTGGGTGAGCAGCGTGCCGCGCAGCTCTATCGGGAACTCCTGGAGCGGATGATAGGGGAGGCAGCCGCGGGCATAGCGCCGGTTGAGATCTGGTGCGCGCCGGACACACGACATAGCGTTTTTCGGGAAGCCGCGAGCAATCCCTCGATCAGCCTCCATACCCAGCCAGGGGGCGACCTGGGTGAACGGATGGCCTTCGCAACCCGGCAGGCGCTGACCCGGTCAGAGGCGGTATTGCTGATCGGTGGTGATTGTCCGGTGCTGAATGGGGCGCATCTGGAACAGGCGTTCGCTTGGCTCTACGCCGGCGCTGATGCGGTGCTCGGGCCGGCCGAGGATGGCGGCTATGTGCTCCTGGGCCTGAGGCGGGTGGCGCGGGAGCTGTTTGCCGGGATCCCCTGGAGCACCCCGGCGGTGTTGGACGTCACGCGCCGCCGTCTTGGCGAATTGAATTGGTCCTGGCGCGAGCTTGAGCCGCTTTGGGATCTGGACCGGGAAGCCGATCTTGACAGATATCTGCGCTTGAACGGGGGTTCCCAATAATCTCCAAGGCGGGTGTCGAACTCAAATCGATGGACGCACCGGCGCCTATCTCCGTCTCTGCTGTTTGATTTGCCCTCCATAGGGCGGGCCGTGCCCGCCGATGGCGCCCACGGGGCGTCCTATGGTGGAGGAAGTACCACGGATGGACACGGATACACACGGATTCGGGATAGGGAGCTGTCCAGCGGACGGTTGGCCGCGCCAGGGGGGCATGCATGTGTCCGGCTGGAGGGTGGATTCATCTGTGTCCATCCGTGTGCATCCGTGGTTCGGATAGTTTCGTAGGGTGGATAAGCCGGTAGGCGCATCCACCATTGCTAAACACCTCAATTCAACCGCTAAGGACGCAAAGACCACGAAGGAAAACACCGACGGGTATTCTCCCGATCCGTCACCTGCCGGGTTGGATCGGAAATGCAGGCAAGCCATTCTATCTCTTTGCGTACTTGGCGTTCTTCGCGGTTGAATCGAGTTCGTTGGGATGAGCCTGCGAACCCCAACGGGGTTTCATGCGAGGATGTTGGAATTCGTTCCTCGCCCTAACGGCCCTGATTTCGGGTGGATAAGCATCAACACATGCCATCCTCAGGTCCGTAAACGGTACATCCATGTACCACTCCTCACCATGAATCGGATGGCGGTGGATGCGCAAGCTTATCCACCCTACAAGTACTGTTTTTTTGTTTAAAAATCAGCAAGGTAGAATGCGGTGAGTGAAACGAACCGCATCGAGCGCGGTTGACGGGTGCCGTCAGGCCTTGGCCAGTGGATGGCCGGATGGGTCCGGGTGGTGCTGCCCTTTGGCGCCATAGGTGTTTCTGCTTTCGGTTCGTCCGCAGAGTATGTCCAGCGCCTGCTTGTTGTGACGCTGGCTGAGGGCCAGTATGCCGCCGTTGATCTCATTCTGTTCGCGCAGCTGGCCGGCGATCTCTCCCAGTTGACGCCATAGACCGGTGCAGGCGGCATCGGGGTTGGCCTGAAACAGCGCCTCGGTTCCCTCGGTGCCTGGGGCAGGGATGAGCGATGCGAGCAGCTGTTCCCGCTGCCTGCCGCTGAGCTGCATCTGTTCTACCGCCTGCTGTTTCTCCCTGCTGATCGCCAGAACCCGGTCGGGGTCGCGGGATTTGAGCGCGCTGTTCTCGCGCTGCAGAATATCCGCAAGCGAGCGGGCGCACTCCAGCTCGACTGAGAGGATCCGGCTGAGTCGGTTCTGCTGTTCGGCAGAGAGGTTCATTACTTACTCCTTTTGTTCCAGTTGCGAAAACTGGCGCTCCTGCGCCAGCAGATTCTCCGCGGCATCCTCCGGTTCGAATGCAAAGGTGCCGGTTGCCAGGGATCGTTGTACATCCGAGACGCGTTGTGCGTCGGCAATCGGCAGACTGGCAATCTGTGCCTCCAGTTCCCGCAGACGGGTGGCTGATACCGTCAGACTGACGGTATCACCGCCGGCACCCGCCGATTTACCCGCTGCAGCACCGCCTGCTGTCTGCGTTTGTTCAGTCCTCTTGCCCTGATTGCTCTCGCCGGTATTGATGGGTTGCCCGGACAGACCTTTGATTTTCATGATGTTGACCACCGTGTATAAAATTCCTATCAGGATATCGGCCAAGCGGTTACAGGCTTTAGTCGGATCCAGTCTGTTTGACGATAAATACCCGGGTCAGTTCACATTACCGGAAGCTCATCAACCCTGGCGAGTCGAGCCCGACAGGCACTCAGGTGGTCGCCTTTACCACCCCTGAGGCGATGACGGTCGCCTCGATGCGTCTGTTAGAGCTGTTGTTCTCCACTTTGATCCGTTCTCCGACGGCGCCATCCGATAGCGCCTTGCCATTCATCCGGACCTGCAAGGTGCCTATCTGGGCCAAGATCACCACCTGATTGCCTTTTTTTACCGCGTGCTGGATCACCATCTGGCCCGGGGTCAGGATGGCATCGGCATGGAGCCGGCGTTTCAGTTTTTTGCCAACCGCCTGCCGGGGATTTTCAAGATAACCCCGATGCAGTCTGGCGACGTCCCGTTGTTCCGTTTTGATGTCCGCCGATGTGAGGATGGTGCCTCTGGGCAGCTCGCGACCGGCGACCACGATCTCTTTCATGATCGAGAGGGTCACCGGGACATAGAGTGTCCAGCCATCGCTATCGTTACAGCGCACGCCGATGGTGATCCGGGATGAGTTTTTACGGCCATAGGGTGCGAAGGTGTCCAGCTCCTGAGCGCATGCCGACAGCCGTAGCCTGTTGTCGATGCGTCCCGCCGAGGCGCTGACCTCTTGATTCTCTTCGTCCAGATCGTTCAGGACATGCTGTTCCGCCGCCGTTCGAATACTCTCGTGGGATTGGCTCCGCTCGCCGCCGGCCGCCAGCGTCGCGAGCGGCCAGAGGAGAAGCAGGAGCGGCCAGATAGGCCGTCTCCCGGGGGTGGTTATCGATCTGCTCATCACTTCACCTGTTGAGTCATCTGGTTCCATTGGTTGCCGCCTGAGAAATATGCAAGACCCATGCCTGAAGCCGGCAAGATTTACCCCCCCTACGTCGGCGATAAGGCTGGCCGTGCCCACCGACGGCGCCCATGGGGCGCCCTATGGCTGAGGAAGTACCACGGATGGACACGGATATACACGGATTTTTGGATAGGGAAGCTGCCCAACAGGCGATTGGTCGTGCGAGGGGGGGCATGCATGTGCCCGGTTGGCGGGTGAACCCCATCTGTGTTCATCCGTGTGAATCTGTGGTTCGGATATGGGCGGTCGCATTATCTCGGCACCATACTTATAGGAGGGCCGTGCCCGCCGATGGCGTCCACCGCATCATTCGCTGGCCGCCGGATCGATGCGGTTCGCAAGCTCACCGGCTTCCTGCGAGCCTCCTGCGGAGGATTAAAGCAATAGGGCCATGGGTCGCTAACATCTGACAGAGTGCTTAGAACTTGAGAGGTGGACATGGCCGGTATCCTGGACGGTGTTGATCAGCGGACCAAACTAGCGGGTAGAAATCGACTCGAACTGTTGCTATTTCGGCTGGCCGGCAGGCAGCGCTTCGGCATCAATGTATTCAAGGTGCAGGAGGTGATTCAATGTCCGCCACTGACCCAGCTGCCCGGTTCCCATCCGGTGGTGCGGGGCATTGCCAATATGCGCGGAAAAACCATCACGGTCATGGATCTCTCCCAGGCTATCGGCGGGCCGCCGCTGGCCAATATCGAAGGGCGTTTCGTCATCATTACCGAGTATAACCGCCGCGTGCAGGGCTTTCTGGTCGGTTCGGTTGACCGGATTGTCAACATGAACTGGGGCGATATCCTGCCGCCGCCCAAGGGTGCGGCCAAGGGCAGCTACATGACGGCGGTCACCCGTGTCGATGATGAATTGGTGGAAATTATCGATGTGGAGAAGGTGCTTAGCGAGATTGTCAGGGTAGCGGAGGATGTCTCCGAGGGGATTATCGAAGAGGAAGAGATCGACGAGACGCAGCATGTACTGGTCGCCGACGACTCCTCGGTGGCGCGTAATCAGGTCAAGCGCGTACTGGACAGGCTCGGGGTGATGACCACGGTCTGCAATGACGGCAAACAGGCACTTGATCAGCTGAAGGCGTGGACCAATGAGGGGAGAAACGTCTCGAAATTCCTCTCGCTGGTGATCTCGGATGTGGAGATGCCGGTGATGGACGGCTACACTCTGACGACCGAAATACGCAAGGATCCGGCGCTCGCCAATCTGCATGTAATCCTCCATACTTCCCTGAGCGGCGTGTTCAACCAGAACATGATCGAAAAGGTCGGGGCTAACGCCTTCCTGGCCAAATTTGCGCCGGACGAGCTGGCCCGAGTGGTGCAGACCCGGCTCAAGCAGCACAAACTGGAAGTCAAGGCGCTGGCCTCCTGATACGGACAGATCGGCAAACCGAAAAGAATGGAAGACAATATAATAGAGCCCAGCGAGCCGGAATATGCTGTCACACGGTGATTACGAGGCGTTTCAGAGGTTTCTCGAGGACGCCTGCGGGGTAGTGTTGGGTGCGGGAAAGGAGTACCTGGTCTCAAGTCGCCTCGGCGGCTTGATGCGCGAGTACGGGATCGCCACGGTGGGCGAGCTGCTGAACCAGCTCGGCAGCGGCCGAAATCCACGGCTCAGGACCAGTATCATAGATGCGATGACCACCAACGAGACCTTCTGGTTTCGCGATATGTCCCACTTTCGCCTGCTCCAGGAGATGATCTGTCCGGAGATAAAGGCCCGCTCGAGTCGCTCTATCCGGCTCTGGTCCGCCGCCTGTTCCTATGGTCAGGAGCCCTACAACCTGAGCATGGTGGTGCAGGACTATCAGCGGGCCAATCCCGGTGCGCTGCCGGGCGGGGCCGAGGTGGTCGCCACCGATATCTCTGCAACTGTCCTGACCGAGGCCAAGAAGGGGATCTATTGCGGCATGTCCTCTTCCCGTGGCCTGAGTCTGGATCAGCAGAACCGCTATTTCAAAGTCAATGGCGACTGTCTGGAAGTCAGGCCGGAGATCCGTCAGCGGGTCAGTTTCCGCGAACTCAACCTGACCAAGGGTTACGAGATTCTGGGGCGATTCGACGTCATCTTCTGCCGCAATGTCCTGATCTACTTCTCCAGTGAACAGAAACGCGACATTATCAATCGCATGGCCCGGTCACTCAACCCGGGCGGCTACCTGTTCCTGGGTTCCACCGAGTCGCTCTCAGCCCACACCGACCGTTTCGAGATGGTCAGCAAGCTGGGTGGCATTGCCTACCGGTTGAAATAACTGGCGCGACGGGTTTATCACTGTCACAGGGCGCCCCGTGGGCGCCGTCTATTGGTTCGAATGTAGGATGCTGGTGAGCTTGCGAACCGCATCATTCCATCCTCGGCTCCGTTATCGGTACATCCCTGTACCACTCCTCCTGCACCACTCCTCGCGGAAAGGCTTGATGCGGTTCGTGTTACTCACCGCATCCTACCGCACTAATCTCTTAATCTATCCATTTCCGGTCAAGGCTTGCCGCTGTGGCGGCCTCACCTTGCCGCTTCCGTGTGGTTTTGCTGCCGGGCATGCTGTAAATCCATTAAAAACAAATAGATATAATTTTGGCACATTGTCTGCTACTGGCCTTACAGGTAAAACCAGGAAGCAGACCGATGAGTTTCGACAAGATACTTGGAATCCATGCCCAATCCCTGCAGCTGCATGCGCGGCGTGCCGAGGTGCTGGCCGGTAATATCGCCAATGCGGATACCCCGGGATACAAGGCCCGGGATTTTGATTTCCGCGAGATGTTGCGCCAGGAGATGCCGCAGGCGGTAACCCTGCGGACCACCCAAACGAACCACATAGCCCCGGACAACGGCGTCATCTCCCCCAGTGAGATGGCCTATCGCATACCCAGTCAGGCGAGTCTGGACGGCAACACCGTGGACAGTCAGCTCGAGCATACCGCCTACGCGGAAAACGCCATCCAGTATCAGACCAGTCTGCGCTTCCTCAGCGGCACTATCCAAACCCTTAAGAAAGCAATTACGGGACAATAATCATGTCAATGTTCAAGATATTCGACACCGCCGCCTCCGGCATGAGTGCCCAATCCCTGCGCTTGAATACCGTGGCCAGCAACATGGCCAATGTGGACAGCGTCAGCAGTAGTATCGAGGAGACCTACCGGGCCCGTCAGCCGGTATTCAGCGCGCTGCTGAACCAGTTGAATCCGGACGAGCCGGCCGTGGGCGTGCAGGTCAAGGGGGTCGTGGAGAGTCAGGCACCCCTCAATAGGGAGTATGCCCCAAACCATCCCAAGGCCAATGAAGAGGGCTTTATCTTCCGCCCCAATGTCAACGTCATGGAGGAGATGGCCAATATGATCTCCGCCTCCCGCTCGTATCAAAGCAATGTGGAAGTGGTCAATACCGCCAAGCAGTTGATGGTTGCCACATTGCGTTTAGGTGAATAAATCGCCAGGAGCGATTTTTGCGCAGCCCCGAAGGGGTAAGGCGCAGGGACGCGTCGAACAATAAAGGAGCAAGCAAATGAGTACAGTCAATGCCGCCGGCACCGAGCAGCTATACCAGGCGCTGGGCCTCTCGCGGGAGCTTGAGACAAAAAAGGATAACTCCCTTCAGCTGGAGGATTTTCTCGAACTGATGGTGACCGAGCTGACCCACCAGGATCCGTTCAAGCCGATGGAAAACAGCGAGCTGGCCAGCCAGATCTCCCAGTTTGCCACGGTCTCCGGCATCGATGAACTGAACAGCTCTTTCTCGGGATTTGCCGATAGCATGATCTCCGACCAGGCGCTGAAGGCGACCAATATCGTGGGGCGCAATGTGCTGGTGCCGGTCAACACCGGCAACCTGGAGGCGGGTGGTTCGATCAACGGCGTGGTGGGGATCAGCGAACCGGCCAGCGATGTCACGGTGCGGATCTCCGATGCCTCCGGTGCCCTGATCAGGGAGATTCAACTGGGAACCCAATCCAAGGGCGAGGTTAACTTCTCCTGGGACGGCCTGGATGAGAGCGGCGAAGCCGTTGCGCCCGGGCAGTACAAGGTAGAAGCGTCGGCCAAGGTGGATGGCGAGACGGTCACACCCTACACCTTGCTGGAAGCCAGGGTGAACAGTGTCAGCATCGGTGGCGTCGGCCAGGGGCTGACGGTCAACCTGGCCGGTTTGGGTCCCGTATCATTCGATTCCGTTGCAGAAATCCGCTGATTATTTTTCGAGGAGATAGAGTATGCCTTTTCGCATTGCATTGAGCGGACTTGATGCCGCTTCCACCGACCTGCAGGTCACCGGTCATAACATCGCCAACGCCGCCACCAACGGCTTCAAGCAGTCGCGCGCCGAGTTTGCCGACATCTATGCGACATCCATCCAGGACGTCAGCGCTACCGCGGCGGGCCGCGGTGTGCGGGTCAGCCGGGTGGCACAGCAGTTCAGCCAGGGCAACATTAACTTCACCTCCAGCAATCTGGACCTGGCGCTGAATGGTGAGGGTTTCTTTACCCTTGAGGATGCGGCAGGCAACGTCTCTTACAGCCGGGCCGGCGCCTATACCGTGGACCGGGATGGTTACGTGGTCAATCACGCCAATGACCGACTGCAGGTGTTCTCCCCGATCGGTAGCAGCACCACCAATTTCAACACCGGCTCCACCACGGATCTGCAGTTGCCCACCCTCTCAGGCGCGCCTTCCGCCACCACGTCGGCCAATGTGGCGGTGAATCTGGATGTGAGCGGTACGGCGACCGCGGCCGCGACGCTGTTTGATCCCACGATAGCCACCTCCTACGACAGCTCCACCTCCACCACGGTATACGATTCGCTGGGATCGCCCCACACCATGACCATGTTCTATCGGGAGTCCGATACGGTGGCCAATCAGTGGCATGTCTATACCACGGTCGATGGCAGTATCGTGACCCCGACCACCAACAGTACCGCCGCACCTTCCTCGGCGACCTATCCCAGCGCCACCCTGAATTTCAGCACCGGGGGTTCCTTGACCACCGGATCCGGCAGCGTCTCCGCTACCGGCACCGTGGCCTATAACGCCTTCCCGGTTACGGGTGCGGCGGCGCTGAATCTGACTTTCGATTACAACAACACCACCCAGTTCGGCTCGGCCTTCGCGGTCAATAACCTGACCCAGGACGGCTATGCGACGGGTCGCCTGAGCGGTGTCGATATCGATAACTCGGGTGTGGTGTTTGCCCGCTTCACCAATGGACAGTCAACCGGTCTGGGTAAGGTGGCCCTGGCCAAGTTCAACAATCCGCAGGGTCTGCGTCAGCTGGGCGACACCAGCTGGGCGGAGACATTTTCCTCGGGCAATGTGCAGATGGGTGAGGCGGGAACCTCCAGCTTCGGCCTGATCCAGTCGGGCGGGTTGGAGAACTCCAATGTGGACATCGCCGAGCAGCTGGTCAACCTGATCACGGCACAGCGTAATTTTCAGGCCAACGCCCAGGTGATCACCACCGCCGACACAGTGACCCAGACGATTATCAATATCCGTTAAGGCAGAGGGCGGGGGCGTGCCGGGCATTAACGGCTCTGACCCCTTAGTGACCCTTAATGCACGAGCAGAGACACAGGAGAAGACAATGGATCGCATGGTATTTGTTGCGATGAGTGGCGCCAAGGAGACCCTGCTGGCCCAGGCCAGTAACAGCAACAACCTGGCGAATGCCAGCACACCGGGTTTTCTGGCCGATCTGCAACAGTTTCGCAGCATGCCGGTGTTCGGCGACGGCTATCCCACCCGGGTCTATGGCATGAGCGAGAACCCCGGCGTGGATTTCAAGCATGGCGCCATCGTGCATACCGGCCGGGATCTCGATGTGGCCATCAAAGGCGACGGCTGGTTCGCGGTGCAGTCGCGCGACGGCAGCGAGGCGTATACGAGACGCGGCGATCTGAAGGTGGATGCCAACGGCCTGTTGAGCACCGGCAACGGTTTGCCGGTGATCGGCAATGGCGGGCCGATTGCCATACCGCCGGCGGAGAAGATCGAGATCGCCGCGGACGGCACCATCTCCATCCGCCCGCTGGGCCAGGGGGCCGGTGAGCTGGCGGAGATCGATCGGATCAAGATGGTGGCGCCGTCACTGGAAGGCATGCGCAAGGGACAGGATGGTCTGCTGCGCCAGCAGGATGGCCAGCCGTTGGAGCCCGATGCCGAGGTGCAGCTGGCGACCGGCGCACTGGAGAGCAGTAACGTCAACATCGTCGACTCCATGGTGGACATGATCGATTTTTCGCGCCGCTTCGAGATGCAGGTGAAGATGATGAAGACCGCGGAACAGACCGATGAGTCATCCGCCAGCATCATGCGCATGGGCTGATGTGATTGGCACGCAGATTGCGTTCACGTTTAGCAGGCAAACTAACAGCAACATTATAGAGGATGACAGCTTATGTATCCCGCACTCTGGATTGCAAAAACAGGATTGGATGCGCAGCAGACCCGCATGTCGGTTATTTCCAATAACCTGTCCAACGTCAGTACCACCGGCTTCAAGCGAGACCGCGCCTCGTTCGAGGACCTGATCTACCAGAACGTGCGCCAGGTCGGTGCCCAGTCCTCGCAGGATACCCAGCTGCCGTCGGGCCTGGCTATCGGCACCGGTGTCACCACCGTGGCCACGCAGAAGCTGCATACCCAGGGCAATATCATGCAGACCGGCAACTCGCTGGACGTGGCCATCCAGGGCCGCGGCTTCTTCCAGATACTGCATCCCGATGGCTCCATCGCCTACACCCGCGACGGTTCGTTCGGCATGAGCGCGGATGGCCAGATCGTGGACAACAATGGGTATGCCATGGAGCCGGCCATCACCGTACCCGCCAACACCCTGAGTATCACGGTGGGCTCGGACGGTGTGGTTTCGGCCCTGGTCTCCGGCAGCAGCACGCCGACCCAGATCGGCACCATCGAGCTGGCGGATTTTGTCAATCCCACCGGTCTGGCGGCGGCGGGACAGAACCTGTTCCGGGAGACCGCGGCCAGCGGTTCCCCCACCACCGCGTCTCCGGGGGTTGACGGGGTCGGCACCGTGGTGCAGGGCTCCCTGGAGAGTTCCAACGTGAACGTGGTGGAGGAGATGGTCAACATGATCGAGACCCAGCGCGCCTACGAGATGAACTCCAAGGCGATCTCCACCGCCGATGACATGCTGGCCTACGTGAGCAACCAGCTCTAACAACAGGTGGACGGGATGACGAAGCGGCTTTTCTCTCTCATGATGCTGGCCCTGGTCGCCGCCGGTCTGGCCGGCTGCAAAAGCGCCCCGGTGCGTGACCCGGCCTACGCGCCGATTCGTCCCGTGATGGCACCGCCCGCACCGGTGGGTAACGGTTCCATCTATCAGGCCGGGTACGAGCAGTCATGGTTTGAGGATATGCGCGCCCGCCGTGTCGGCGACATGCTCACCATCAAGCTGGCGGAGAAGACCGACGCGAAAAAGAGCGCTACGACCGAGGTCAGTAAATCCAACAGCAACAGCGTGACCAATCCGACCCTGCTCGGCTCCACGCCCCAGTTCAATGCCCCGGGATTGATACCGCTGCTCAGCAACCGGGACAACAATCTCAACTTCTCCCTGGAGTCGGAGCACGACTTCTCCGGCGAGGGCGACAGTGAACAGAACAATGAGCTGACCGGCGATATCACCGTCACCGTGATCGAGGTACTGCCCAACGGCTACCTGATGGTCCGGGGCGAGAAACGCATCGGCATCAACCAGGGCAACGAATATGTGAAGGTCTCGGGTATTGTGCGCCCGGCGGATATCGATGCCACCAATACCGTGCTCTCCACCCGCCTGGCCGATCCCACCATTGTCTATGTGGGTGATGGTGCGGTGGCCGACTCCAACGTGATGGGCTGGCTGGGGAGATTCTTCATCAGCGCCTTGTTCCCCTTTTAGGTGAATTGTATGAATCAGTCTATTGAGTTCAGGTCCATGAAGTTCGCCACGGTTTGCCGGTCCCTGTTTGCGGCCGGCATCGGCCTGCTGGCGCTGCTGCTCCTGTTTTCCGCCACCGCCCAGGCCGAGCGTATCAAGGATCTCGCCTCCATCGCCGGGGTGCGCACCAACCAGCTGCTCGGCTACGGCCTGGTGGTGGGCTTGAACGGGACCGGAGACAAGAGCAGCTCCTCGCCGTTCACCGAACAGAGCCTGAAGAGCATGCTGACCCAGCTCGGCATCGTGGTGCCCCCCGGCACCCGGATCAATCCGAAAAATGTGGCGGCGGTATCGATCAATGCCGATCTGCCGGCGTTCGCCAAGCCGGGGCAGAAGATCGACATCACCGTCTCCTCCATCGGCGATGCCAAGAGTCTGCGTGGCGGCACCCTGCTGATGTCGCCCCTGAAGGGTGCTGATGGCCGGGTCTATGCCATTGCCCAGGGCAACATGGTGGTGGGTGGCCTGAGCGCGTCGGGTGCCGACGGCTCCAGTATCACCATCAATATTCCCAGTGTCGGGCGGATTCCCAACGGGGCCACGGTGGAGCGCACCGTCACCTCGGGTTTCAATCAGGGGACCTTCCTCACCCTCAATCTGCATGAGGGGGACTTTACCACCGCCAACCGGGTGGTCGAATCGATCAACCAGGCGATAGGCCCCGGTGCCGCACGGGCGCTGGATGCGACGTCCGTCCGGGTCAACACCCCCATCGACCCCGGCCAGCGGGTCAGCTTTGTCTCGCTGATCGAGAATCTGCCGGTGGAACCCGGCGAGGTGGCGGCACGGGTGATTGTCAACTCCCGCACCGGTACGGTGGTGATCAGTAACCAGGTTCAGGTCTCGCCCGCCGCCGTCTCCCACGGCAGCCTGACGGTGACCATCAGCGAGAGCAATGAGGTCTCCCAGCCGGAAGCGCTCTCCGGCGGCACCACCACGGTGGTGCCGCGCTCGGACGTGAGTGTGGCCGAAGGCGGCAGCCGGATGTTCCTGTTCAACCCCGGCGTCACCCTCAACGAGGTGGTCCGGGCGGTGAATCAGGTGGGGGCGGCACCTTCCGATCTGGTGGCCATCCTGGAAGCGCTGAAACAGGCCGGCGCCCTCAAGGCCGAACTGGTGATCATCTGATGGAACTGGCCAGCGCGGCAATTTACACCAATATGGAGGGCCTGACGGCGCTCAAGGCCCGTGCATCCGCGGATGCCAAGGGCTCGCTGGATGAGGTGGCGCGCCAGTTCGAATCGCTGTTTGTGCAGCAGATGCTCAAGAGCATGCGCCAGGCGAGCCTGGGTGAAGGGCTGATGGACAGTGATCAGAGCCTGTTTTACCGCGACATGTATGATCAGCAACTCTCCCTCCATCTCGCCGAGAGCGGCGGCATGGGACTGGCCGAGGTGATCAAGCGACAACTGGGCGGTGCCGCCGGGGCGGACGGGGAAGAGGGCGCCGGCAGCGACATTGATAGCGATATCGGCCTGCCGGTCAAGTCGATCGAGGATTATCGGCGCCTGGCGATGGCGGTGAAGCTGTATAGCGCCGCGGAAGCAGGCAGCGGCGCAGCGGATAGGCCGGGCCGCCTCGAGGAGGAGGCCGCGGCCGCTGGCATTGCAGGGGCACCCCGTAGCGATGCAGCGGATAGGGCGGGCCTCACCGGCCTTGACGCCACGGAACAGCCCGATCCGCGCCACTGGAGTCCCGAGGAGTTTGTCGAAAACCTCTGGCCCTGGGCCAGCGAGGCGGCGGGGCTGATCGGGCTCAAGCCCCAGGCACTGCTGGCCCAGGCCGCGCTCGAGACCGGTTGGGGGAAAAAGCTGATCCGCACCGCCGAAGGGGCGCCGGCCAACAATCTGTTCGGTATCAAGGCGGACCGCGGCTGGGACGGCGACCGGGTGAGTGTCGGTAGCCTGGAGTACGAGGCGGGCACGGCGGTGAAGCGGCGGGCCTCTTTCCGTGCCTACGCGTCGTTGCGGGACAGCTTTCATGACTATGTGGATTTCCTGCAGTCGAACCCGCGCTATAGCGAAGCGCTGGGCGCCACTGAAAACAGTGCGACCTATTTCACGGAATTGCAGCGGGCCGGTTATGCGACCGACCCTGAATATGCGAATAAAATCAACGCGGTACTGAATGGGTCGGAAATGACCCGGGCGCTGGAAAGGCTCAAGCCAGAGGCATCACGGCCGCTATGAACGTAGAGCGGCGTCAGCCGCAACCAGGACAGACAGATGGCAGGCATACTCAACATAGGCACATCGGCACTGCTCTCGTTTCAGCGTTCGCTGTCAACGACCGGGCACAATATCGCCAATTCCGAGACCGAGGGGTATAGCCGGCAACGGGTCAACCTGGCGACGCAGATCCCGCAACTGACCGGCGTCGGCTACCTCGGTTCCGGTGTCAAGGTGATCGAGATCGAGCGCATGTACGACGATTTCCTCGCCACCCAGATGCGCACGGCCCAGACCTCCGCCTCCGAAATGGAGAACTATCACACCCACGCCAGCCGCATCGACAATATCCTGGCCGACCCCAATATCGGCCTGGATCCCGCCATTCAGGATTTCTTCAATGCCATGCAGGTGGTGGCGGATGACCCCTCATCCATCTCCACCCGGCAGGTGCTGCTGTCCGAGGCGGGGGCGATGGTCAATCGCTACCAGGATCTCAGTCGCCAGTTCAGCGATGCCAACAATAACGTGAACAAGGAGATGAGCGACCTGGCGAACGAGATCAGCGGACTGGCGCAATCGATCGCCCGGATCAACCAGGGGATCGTGGAGGCCGTCGGTGCCTCCGGCGGCGGTTCGCCCAATGATCTGCTGGATCAGCGGGAGGTGCTGCTCAATGATCTCTCCAAGCTGGTGGGCATCTCGGTGGTGCCGCAGGATAACGGGGCGTGGAATGTCTTTATCGGCAAGGGCCAGGCACTGGTGATGGGCGGCACCAGTGCCACGCTGACATCGGTCAACAGCAGCAGTGATCCCAGCCAACGCGACATCGCCTTTACCAATGTCTCGGGTACCCAGGTGATCACCTCCCAACTGAGTGGTGGCGAGATCAGTGGACTGATCAACTATCGGGACCAGATATTGCAGCCGGCCATGAATCAACTGGGTTTGGTGGCAATCGGTATGACCGACCAGATCAACAGCCAGCACCAGCAGGGTCTGGATCTGGATGGCAGCTTTGGCGGGCAGTTTTTTGCGTCCCACAGCGTGGGCATTCTGGATAACGCCAATAATACCGGCTCGGCCGTGGTGACGGCGGCCTTTGTCGATACCGGCAACCTGACGGCCAGTGACTATGAACTGAAGGCGACCACAGTGGCCGACCAGTTCACCCTGACCCGGCTCTCCGATGGCCAGGTCACCACCCTCAATACCGGCGGCACCTACCCGTATACGACCGCGGAAGTGGACGGCATCGCCGTGACCATATCGGCCGCCGCGGCGGCCGGTGACAGCTACCTGATTCAGCCGACCCGGGATGCCGCCAGAAACATGGAACTGCTGATCAGCGATCCGCGGAAAATAGCGGTAGCGGGCCCGATCCGGGCGGTCCATTCGACCAACTCGGCCGGTGGCCCCAACCAGGGTAGCGGGGCTATCTCCCAGCCCGATTTCAGCAGTACCGCCAATCTTCCCTTGGCCGGACCGGCCACCATCACCCTGGAGTGGGGCGCCACGGCACACCTGGGTGGACCCGGGTTCACCGTTACCGGCGGCCCGGGCGGGACCATCGCCTTTGATCCCGCGACCCAGAGCAACGGTGCCAGCTTCACCTTCGCGGCCTACGGCGGTATGAGCTTCACCCTGAGCGGCACCCCCGCGGCCGGTGACCGGTTTGTGATTGAAAACAACAGCGGTGCCGTGGGCGACAACCGCAATGCCCTCAAGCTGGCGGACCTGCAGTCGACCGATACCCTGCTGGGGCAGACCGGCGGTGGACAGGAGAGTGCCACCTTCCAGGAGACCTACGCCCAACTGGTGTCCGATGTGGGTACCAAGACCCACCAGGCCGAGGTGAATTTCAACGCCACCGATGGCCTACGTGAGCGGCACCGGAACTCACTGCTCTCGCTTAGCGGCGTCAACCTGGACGAGGAGGCGGCCAACCTGGTGAAGTTCCAGCAGGCCTACCAGGCGGCGGCCCAGGTGATCGCCGTGGCCAATACCCTGTTTGATACCCTGATCGGTGCGATCAGGAGGTAATTATGATACGCATATCGACCCAGATGATCACCGAACGCTCCCTCAGCGCCATGCTCAGGCAGCAGAGTGATCTGAGCAATACCCAGCTGCAACTCTCCACTGGCCGGCGGGTGCTGACGCCGGCAGACGATCCCGCCAGCGCGGTCCGGGTCCTCGGGCTCAACGGGGCGGTGGAGACCGTCTCCCAGTATCAGAATAATATCGACCGGCTCACCTCGCGTCTGGAGACGGAGGAGGGGTCGCTGAACGGGATAACCAACCTGCTGCAACGGGCCAGGGAGTTGACGGTCCAGGGCAACAACGACGTACTGTCACCCACCGACAAGGGCGCCATTGCGGTCGAGGTCAGGCAATTACGTGATCAACTGTTCTCCATGGCCAATGCCAAGGACAGCAATGGCGAGTACATCTTTTCCGGCTATCAGACCGGCACCCGGCCCTTCACCTATGGCGCGGGCGTCTACACCTACAATGGCGACAACGGCCAGCGGGAGCTGCAGATTGCCCCGGGCCGTACCGTGGCCGACGGCGACAACGGTTTTGGTCTCTTCATGAACGTGGCCACCGGGCCTGTCACCACGGTCAATGTGGTGGCCCCGACCGATCCGGCGCCCGCAGCCATCACCGCGGGTGATATCACCATTGACGGCGGCAATGGCAACGGCGCCATCAGTATCGGCGCCTTGCCCCTGGCCGCCGATCCGGCCGAACGTGCGACCCAGCTGCGGGATGCCATTAATGCGATCAGTGGTGAGACCGGCGTCACCGCCGAGAGCGGCCCTGCCAACACCCTGACCCTGACCTCGATCGGCGGAACCGGGATCGATGTGACCCTGGCCGGCACGGCCACCACGGCCAATACCGGCCTGACCACCGGCACCACCCCCCCGGTAACCTCCCGGCGCAGCGTGTTTGAGACACTCGATCAGCTGGTCAGTACGCTGGAGGCCGGCGACTCGGTCACCCGCTATATCACCGATGTGGATCTGGCCCTGGAGGCGGTGATCGAGGCAAAAACCTCGGTGGGCGGGCGTCTGAACGCCATCGAGGAGCAGAAGACGGTGAACGAGGATCTTAAACTGAACCTGGAGACCCAGCGTTCGGAGGAGCAGGACCTGGACTATGCCTCGGCAATCTCCCGCTTCGAGGCCCAGATGACCGCGCTCCAGGCGGCACAGCAGGCGTTTGTGAAGGTGAAGGGGCTTTCCCTGTTTAATTACCTGTAACAACCCCTTGCAGGAGGCCGGCCCCGGGCCGATTTCGCGGCGGGGCGCCACTCCTGCAGGTGGTGGATTGCAGTGTTTGTAGGGTGGATAAGCTTGCGCATCCACCGCCATCCGATTGAGCAATACGGGGTCGGAGTCAGGCGGAGCGATTATCGGGATGAGGCCGGCATGGGTGGATAGCCTGACTCCGACCCCTGGCGATTAAGGGGTATTTGTTGAGTTTCGCAGGCTCACCCCAGCCTACGCACTGGGCACTGTAGGAGGCCCGCCCCCGGGCCGAATCGCGGCGAGGGCGCCACTCCTACAGGTGGCAGGCCGTAGGTTGGTTCCAGAAGACGTGCGCATCTACATAACTGATTTTTAAACAAAAAACAGACGGGTATTTTTTGTAATGGCATTCACAAGATTTTTTGTTTTTTCCCTTAAAGAATCCCTCGGGATGGCCGTTACAGACATCGGAGGCGGTAAATATCAGATCAATAATCAGATATATCCGCCAATCATCAACCTGACCCCGAGGGCACCCGACGTGGTTGCTAAAGGGGAATAAGGAGCAAGACAATGGCACAGGTCATTAACTCTAACGTGCTGTCCCTGACCGCACAGCGTAACCTGAACAAATCACAATCCTCACTGAATACCGCGATTCAGCGTCTCTCCTCCGGCCTGCGCATCAACAGCGCCAAGGACGACGCGGCCGGCCTGGCCATTACCGACCGGATGACCTCGCAGATCCGCGGTCTGAACCAGGCGGTACGTAACGCCAACGACGGTATCTCCCTGGCCCAGACGGCCGAGGGCGCCCTGTCGGAATCGTCCAACAACCTGCAGCGTATCCGTGAGCTGGCGATCCAGTCGGCCAACTCCACCAACTCGGCCTCCGACCGCGCGGCCCTGAACTCCGAGGTGAATCAGCTGCTCTCCGAGATCCAGCGTACCGCCACTTCCACCCAGTTCAACGGCCAGAACATCATCGATGGCTCCTTCCAGGCGTCACAGTTCCAGGTCGGCGCTAACGCCAACCAAACCATTAATGTAAGTGTTGCGGGTGCAACCACCGATACTCTTGGTTCTTATGGTGGTGCAGGAACGGCTGTTTCAACTACCGCATTTAGCACGTCCAATTATATTTCCATCAACGGCACCCAGATAGGCGCTTCCACCGACCGTAGCGCTCAGTCTCCTGGCTTTACCGCGGGTAGCGCCGCCTCAAAGGCCGCGGCTATCAATGCTGCTTCTGCCACCACCGGCGTTACTGCTACCGCTTCTACAAGCGTTACGGGTGTTGCACCTATTGCGGGCTCAAGCATCGATGCAGGGGACCTTAGCATTAACGGCATCTCCCTCGGTGCGATTCCAGCTCAAGCGACTGGCGCAGATCAAGGCTCAAATGTAGCTACGGCCATTAATGCGCTGAGTTCACAGACTGGTGTTTCAGCTACTTTTGATGCCGCTACAGGCGCGCTGTCGCTGGCTTCCAGCGAAGGACGCGATATCTCTCTGGTTTCGGCAAGTGGCGCGGCTGCAACCCGTGTCTTGAATGCCACTGGGTTAACGGCAACTTCTGGCGGCACAGCGGCAACGACAGTCGCTGATACACTGACGTTTAGTGGGGCTGCGATTGATGGAGAGTCGTTTGTTATAAATGGCATTACTTTTGACATCGATGAAAACGGCACCACTGCTGTAAACTCTGCAACATCTGTGACTATAGGGGTGGCTACCGGTGACCTAGGCACAGTTGGCACGTTGGCATCCAACACTCTTGCCGCCTTCAATCTCGCTAAGGCCGACTCTCAAACAAGTAGTGCGTTATTGCCATTGACTGCTACGGCTCTTGCGGGCGTTGTGTCCATCGCTGATACGCGTGCGGGTGCAGCTGCCACCGTTGGTCGTGTAATTACCGAAGCCGGCGCTAACCTTGCTTACGCTACCACGAGTGCTGATAATACGGCTGCTGGTGCTCAATTGACCAATATCACAGGCGGCACCCTGACCCTGAACGCTTCTGAGAGCTTTACACTCACTGGGACGGGCTCCGGTCTGACTGATGCAGGCTTTTCTACGTTGACTATAGGTCTGTCAAAACTGAGCGCTGTAGATGTCTCAACCGTTGCTGGGGCCAACTCGGCGATCGCAGTCATCGACGGCGCCCTGGCCCAGATCTCCAGCAACCGGGCGGACCTGGGTGCGGTGCAGAACCGCTTCGAGTCCACCATGGCGAACCTGAGCACCGCCTCGGAGAACCTCAGTGCCGCGCGGTCACGTATCCTGGATGCCGACTTCGCCGCGGAGACGGCGAACCTGACCCGGGCGCAGATCCTGCAGCAGGCGGGTGTGGCGATGGTTTCCCAGGCGAATGCGCTGCCGCAGAGCGTGCTGTCACTTCTCCAGTAACATGGACACGGGGGGCGACAGGAGAAGTAGGCCTGGCGCTCCCCGCGTAGACTAGGAGATCGCCATGGTGAATGAAATCTCTCAAAGTGTGCTGAGTAGCGTCGCTACCCAGCCCAAAGGAGCTTCAACGAGTACCGGCGTGGTGCGGGAGAGTTCTGCCATCAAGACGATGGTCCCGGTTGGACAGCCTCGATCCGGCGATGAGGCGAAGGCGGCCGAAAAACCATCCTCGAAGGTGGACGGACAGGCAATCGACGCGGCAGTAGGAGAGCTGAACGATTTTGCCCAGTCCATACAGCGTCAGTTGGAGTTTTCCGTAGATGAAGAGAGCGGGAAGACTGTGATCAAGGTCATAGACAAGGAGTCGGGACAGACGATTCGGAGTATCCCCTCGGAAGAGGTTCTGGCCATGCAACAAAGACTCAAGGAGACGAGTGAGGCCATTTTCAGCGGCAGTAATGAAAGTGTCTCTTGGCTGTTCCAGGGCAAGGCATAACCAAAGGCTGGTGACAGGGATGTCCCGGCTGATTACGGCGCCCACGGGGTGTCCCAAAGTGTGGCGGGGTCGGAGTCAAGCCGCCCGACCGACCGAGGAAAAATTTGGACGGCGGGGTCGGAGTCAAGCCGCTCGACCGACCGAGGAAAAATTTGCAGGGTTGGAAGGCGGCTTGACTCCGACCCCTGTCGTCGCGACCCCTGTCGCATCGCAGAAAGAATGGGTTTGGACGGATTGACTCCGACCCCTGTGGCTCAATCATCGAGGAAGCCTGTATGACCATTTCATCTCCAGGGTTGGGATCAGGGTTGGATGTCAACTCCATCGTGACCCAGCTGATGGCGATTGAACAGCGCCCTCTGACGGTATTGAATACCAAAGAGGCGAAGGTTCAGGCCAATATTTCGGCCATGGGGAGCTTCAAAAGCGCGCTTTCCAGTCTGCAGTCCTCGCTGACCGCGCTGGGTAAGGAAGATACCTTTCGCGCCATGTCGACCAAGTCGTCCGACAGTGCCGTGTTCACGGCGACATCCAGTACAGGTTCCACGGCCGCCAGTTATGCGGTGACGGTCAACCGCCTGGCCCAGGCCCATAAGACGGGTTCCTCCGAGTTTGCCGATACGGCCACTTTCGGCGGCACCGCCGGCGACGAGATGACCCTGACGGTGGGTGAGAAGAGTTTTACCCTGGATCTCTCCACGGCCAAGACATTGCAGCAGATTCAGACGGCCATTAACGATGAGCTGAATACCACCGGCGTTACGGCGGGTCTGATCACCGGGGACAATGATCTGCAGACCCTGACCCTGACCTCCGATAGCGTGGGATACGATAATCGCGTGCAGCTCTCGTTCGGCGGGACCCTGAACGCATCAACATTTAACTTCTCGATGCTGAACCGGGATGGCGACGGGGTCGTGCTGGCCACGGAAAATGCGCTGGACGCCTCGGTGACCATCGACGGGGTATCCGTCACCCGCAGCAGCAACAGCATCAGCGACGCCATCGCGGGTGTCTCGCTTGATCTGAAGTCAGAGGGAAGCGGGGATATCACCATCAGTGCCGATACCTCCCAAGCCACCAGTGCGGTCAACAGTTTTGTCAATTCATTGAATGATGTGCTGAAGCAGATTAAATCCATCTCCTCCGGTGGCAGCGGAAATAGTAGCGTGATGCGCAGCATCGAGACCCAGATCAGCTCCATACTCAACACCGGGCTGAAGGGGTTGGGGAACTTCTCATATGTGGCCGAGCTTGGCATTACCACCAAAGAGGGCGGGGGGATGAAATTGACCAGCGCCGATCTGACCGCGGCCATGCAGGATGATCCGGAGAGCATTATTCAATTCTTTACTGATGAAAATAGTGGCTTTGCGGCGAAAATGGATGGCATGCTCGACTCGTTCCTGCAAAGTGGCGGCGTGATCGACAGCATTGTTGATGGCGCCAAGAGCGAGGTTACCCGGATTGCGCGCAACAGAAGTCTGCTGGAACAGCGATTGATATCGACCGAGGCGCGGATTCGCAGCCAGTTCGAGGCGCTGGATACCTTGATGTCAAACATGCAGACAACCAGTAACTATTTAACAAGCCAGTTGGACAGCCTGTCCAACCTGTTGAGTGGCAGCAGGAAATGATAACTTGCCCAAGGCTGGGTCATCAGGATAACGAAATCAGGTGGAGTACCCAATGGTAAAATCAAGAATGAAAAGTGCCTTGTCTCAATACAAGAGCGTCAGCGTCAAGTCCGGAGTCGAGGATGCCACACCGCACCGCCTGGTGCAGATGCTGATGGAGGGCGCGCTGGACAAGATCGCCGCCGCCAAGGGGCATATGCTGAGAAGTGAACCGGCCGACAAGGGGCGCTTTATCAGCTGGGCTATCTCCATCATCAGCGGTCTGCAGAGCAGTCTGGATATGGAGGCCGGTGGCGAGCTGTCGCGGAACCTGGATGACCTGTATGACTACATGGTGCGCCGCCTGGGAGAGGCCGGACTCAAGAATGACCCGGCGATTCTGGATGAGGTGTCGTCACTGCTGCTGGAGGTAAAATCCGCCTGGGACGTGATCCCGGCGCAGTTGGATACGGAAAACCGGCAGACGGCGCTCTGAGAACCGGCCGTGCTCAGTCAAATAGTTAGCCTCTCTGAACAGATGCTGTCGCTGGCCCGCCAGGGTGAGTGGGAGCAGCTGACCGAGCGACAGGTTGAGCGCCAACGGATGATCGAGCAGGCGTTTCCGCTGGATCTGGGGGTTATGGCTGCGGGGGCTACGGCAGCGGGGGCTGGGGCTGCGGATGAGGCCGCCCGGCAGATCCGGGTGATTCTGGATCTGGACAAACAGCTCATGCAGTTGGCCCAGGCGCAGCAGCAGGAGATAGGCAAAATCCTCGGCAAGATGAACCAGGGCCGGGTAGCCACCCGGGCCTACCAGGATACCTCGCGGGGATAAATCCACCATCAATAGGGCGGGCCGAGCCCGCTGCGTGTCCCGGGAACAAGTCGCAGGGTGCCGGTGAGCTTGCGAACCGCACCGTTTGCGTAGGCCCGGACCGATACGGTTCGTTTTTCTCACCGCATCCTACCCGTTACTACAAGGCTCCGACCCCCGTGTCCGGTGGTCAGGATGGGATAACCACCTCCAGCACGAATTTGCTGCCGAAATAGGCCAGCATCAGCACCACGAACCCCGCCAGTGTCCAACTCAGCGCCTTCGGGCCGCGCCAGCCGGAACGGTGGCGTCCCCACAACAGCATACCGAATACCAGCCAGGCGGCGATGGAGAGTATGGTCTTGTGAGCCAGATGTTGCGCGAACAGGTCATCCAGAAAGACGAAACCACTCAGCAGTGCCACGGTGAGCAGGATAAAGCCGAGCCCGATCATCTCGAACAGCAGGGCTTCCATGGTCTGCAGTGGCGGCAAGGCGCGGATGAACCCCCCGGGGTGGCGGTGGCGCAGATGATAGTCCTGAATCGCCAGCAGGATGGCCTGGACGCTGGCCATGGCCAGCAGGCTGTAGGCCAGCAGGGAGATCAGCACATGGATGCGCAGTGCCCAGGGTGAATCGGCCGCCAGGATATGGTCCGCGGGGAAGTGCATGTCCAGGGCGATGGTCAGGGCCGCCAGCGGTAACAGGGTGATCCCGAGATTTTCCACCGGCTTGGTCAGTGCCGACAGCATCAGCAGCAGGATGATGGTCCAGGCGATCAGGGAAGCGGCACCGAAGAAATTGAAATTCAGCCCGCCTTCGCTGTCCATGCCCTGGTACAGCAGGAGCGCGTGTAGGGCGGCACCCGCCATGCCCAAGGCGATCCCTGGATAGCGGGGGAGGGTTTTCCCCGTCCGATCCGAGAACAGCCGGATGGCGATAATGGTCCCGCTGGCGAGATAGCCGGCAATGGCGAGAAAAGCAACGAGAGTCTGGTTCATATGGGGCGTGATAATCGCATATCACCCTTGTTGTGACTAGCCCGGGTAGTAAGCAATCCCCCGGTTTGGCCGGGTATTTGTCACGCTTGACCTATGCATGGATCGAGTGCCTCCGGATGACAGGTGGCAAATGGACTCTCGCGAAGACGCCAAGAGCGCAAAGATTAAAGCGGGAATGGGTTTTCCTTGGCGTGCTTGGCGTCTTGGCGAGAGTAATGATCCTTTGGCTGAATATGTGCTGTGAGTACGGAAAGTTTTGTGGGTGGGTTAGGCGCGCTTTGCGCAGGGGGTGGGCGTTTGCATGGTATCGTGCGCGTGCCGTAACCCACCGTTTGGCGATCGGGGGATCGGTGGGTTACGCGGCGCCGGCTGTTTCCATATATAATACGGCAAATTCATGGCGAGAGGCTGAGTTAAAGCATGTTTGACAATCTGACAGACCGGCTGGGTGGCGTACTGAACAAGCTGCGCGGTCAGGGTCGACTGACCGAAGACAATATCAAGGAGACCCTGCGCGAGATCCGCATGGCGCTGCTGGAGGCGGACGTCGCGTTGCCGGTGGTTCGGGAGTTTGTCGAGCAGGTGAAGCAGCAGGCGCTGGGCGAAGAGGTGATGAGAAGCCTCACCCCCGGCCAGGTACTGATCAAGATCGTCAATGACGAACTGGTCCGGATCATGGGCGAGGCCAATGAGGGGCTGAATCTGGCGGCGCAACCGCCGGCGGTGATCCTGATGGCCGGCCTGCAGGGCTCCGGTAAGACCACCAGCGTGGCCAAGCTGGCGCGCTGGCTGAAACAGAGCCAGAAAAAATCGGTCATGGTGGTCAGCTGTGATATCTACCGACCCGCCGCCATCGACCAGCTCAAGACCCTGTCCGCCGAAGTGGAGGCGGAATTTTTCCCCAGCACCACGCTGCAGCAGCCCCTGGCCATTGCCAGGGCGGCGCTGGATCGGGCGCGCAAGCAGTTCATCGATGTGCTGATTGTCGATACCGCCGGCCGCCTGCATGTGGACGCGGCCATGATGGACGAGATCCGGGAGCTGCATGCCGGTATAACCCCGGTCGAAACCCTGTTTGTGGTCGACAGCATGACCGGCCAGGATGCCGCCAACACCGCCAAGGCCTTCGATGATGCCCTGCCGCTGACCGGCGTGATCCTCACCAAGACCGATGGCGATGCCCGGGGGGGCGCGGCGCTCTCAATCCGCCAGATCACCGGCAAACCGATCAAGTTTCTCGGCGTGGGGGAGAAGACGACGGCCCTCGAACCGTTCCATCCGGAACGGATGGCGTCGCGGATTCTGGGTATGGGCGATGTGCTCTCCCTGGTGGAACAGGTCCAGGGCAAGGTGGACCAGGCCAAGGCCGAGAAGCTGGCCAGGAAACTGCATAAAGGGCAGGGCTTCGATCTGGAGGATTTCCGCGACCAGATGGAGCAGATGTCCAATATGGGCGGGCTGAACTCCCTGATGGACAAGCTTCCGGGGATGGGGAACGTACCGGAGCATGTCAAAAAGCAGGTCAATGACAAGGAGATCACCCGTTCGATCGCCATCATCAACTCCATGACAGCGCAGGAGCGGCGCTTCCCGAACCTGATCAAGGGCTCAAGAAAGCGCCGGATCGCCCTGGGGTCGGGGACCCAGGTGCAGGAAGTGAATAAAATGCTCAAGCAGTATGCCCAGATGCAGAAGATGATGAAGAAGATGAAGGGTGGGGGCATGGCCAAGATGATGCGTGGCCTGAAGTCCAAGCTGGGTCCCGGCGGGATGCCACCCGGGGGCGGGTTTCCCTTCTGAGGCTTCCATCCAGCGCGCCGAGCGTTTCGTAGGGTGGGTTAGCGGCGTACTGGCACCACACTTCCAGATCAGGACAATACCCGGGCGCCGCGTAACCCACCGTTTGGCGGGTTGAGAAAACGGTGGGTTACGGCGCGCACACGGTGCAATGCAAACGACCTCCCCCTGTGCAGGGCGCGCCTAACCCACCCTACGGTTATGTCCGGGGCGCCGCGTAACCCGCCATTTGGCGGGTTGAGAATGCGGTGGGTTACGGCGCGCGCACGGTGCAATGCAAGCGGCCACCCCCTGCGCAGGGCGCGCCTAACCCACCCTACGGTTCTGTCCGGTGCTCGGCGGGTAATTGATCGGGACGCCGTTTCGTAGGGTGGATAAACCGGTAGGCGCATCCACCAATGCGGGGTTCTGAATTGAGGCGACAAAACACTTCACTTTTCCCCGGAAACGGGTAGAATGCCCCGTTTCACTCCGGCCGGATTGGTTGGCCGGTGGTGCGTGGCAGATTTTTTTAATTTAAGGGTTTGAAATGGTAACAATTCGTCTTGCACGAACCGGCGCGAAAAGGCGGCCGTTTTATCACATCGTTGTGGCTGACAGCAGAAACCCCCGCGATGGTAAGTACATTGAGCGACTGGGTTTCTTCAATCCGATTGCGACCGGCGGTGAAGAGCGTCTGCGCCTGGATCAGGCGCGCATCAGCCACTGGGTGTCCCAGGGTGCGCAGCCGACGGACCGCGTTGCACAGCTGGTCAAGGAAGCATCCAAGGCCGCAGCCTGATTGTCCGGGCGACTGGCTGGAAGCCCCCTGGGTGTTACCAGTAGCTGAACAGATCTGTTGCCGGGTGGCTTGAGATGAGCGTCGCGGTGGGAGAACAACCGGCTGATTGGGCCATCCTGGGACAGGTTTCCGGGCTGTTCGGTGTGCGTGGATGGATAAAGGTTTATTCACACACGGCTCCGAAAGAGAATATCCTCAACCACCCCTCCTGGTATTTATACCGGGAAGGGCAGTGGCGGGAGTATAAGCTGAAGCAGGGCAAGACCCATGGAAAGGGGATAGTCGCCGCCCTGGAAGGTGTGGTCGATCGGGATCAGGCGGCAGCGCTGAATGGGGCCGAAATCGCCATACCGCGCGACCAGCTGCCGACGATTCCGGCGGATGAGTACTACTGGTGTGACCTCGAGGGAAAAAGGGTCGTTACCCTGGAAGGAGTCGAGCTTGGACGGGTGGATCACCTGTTCGAGACGGGGGCGAACGATGTCATGGTGGTCGAGGGCGACCGCCGGCACCTGCTGCCGTTTATTGCACAGGTGATTAAAGAGGTCGATCTGGACGGTGATCTGATCACCGTCGATTGGGATCCGGATTTTTGAGGTGACCATGCGCTTTGACGTGGTGACCTTGTTCCCCGAGATGTTCAGGGCCATGATCGGGGAAGGTGTGACCGGTCGTGCAGTGGACCGTGGGCAGGTCAGCCTGGGGTTGTGGAATCCGCGGGATTACACCCACGATGTGCACCGTACGGTGGATGACAGACCCTACGGGGGCGGTCCCGGTATGGTGATGAAAATTGAGCCGCTGCGAGATGCGATCGCCCAGGCCCGGAGTGTTGCTCCGGATTCGGCGGTAGCCTATCTCTCGCCGCAGGGACAGCGATTCGACCAGGCCACGGCGGGCCGGATGGCGCGGCGCAGCGGCATGATCCTGATTGCCGGACGCTATGAAGGGATTGATGAGCGGCTGATCAACCGCTATGTGGATGAAGAGTGGTCCATTGGCGATTATGTACTCAGTGGCGGCGAATTGCCGGCTCTGGTGCTGATGGATGCCGTGATCCGGTTGCTGCCCGGGGTGCTCGGCGACAAGGATTCGGCCGAGCAGGACTCCTTCACGGATGGTTTGCTGGATTATCCGCACTATACGCGGCCAGAGCTATTTGAAGGTGACCGCGTGCCGGCGGTGCTGATGGGCGGCAACCACGAATTGATTCGTCGCTGGCGACTGCAGCAGTCATTGGGCAGAACCTGGCAAAGACGGCCAGACCTCCTGGAGGGACGTGTTCTCACCCGGGAAGAAGAGATTTTACTAAACGAGTTTATCCAGGCGCAGACGAGCGCTGATTGAAATACAGGAGCATACGACCGTGAGCAATATCATTCAGGAACTTGAAGCCGAGCAGATGAACCGCGAGGTTCCCGTTTTTGGCGCAGGCGACACCGTAGTTGTTCAGGTGAAGGTTGTCGAAGGTACCCGCGAGCGTCTGCAGGCCTTTGAAGGTGTGGTGATCGCCAAGAAAAATCGCGGTTTGAACTCCTCTTTCACCGTGCGCAAACTCTCCCATGGTGAAGGGGTTGAGCGTGTCTTCCAGACCTACAGCCCCTCCGTGGCAGCGATCGAAGTCAAGCGTCGCGGTGATGTGCGTCGCGCGAAACTCTATTACCTGCGTGGCCGCACCGGTAAGGCGGCGCGTATCAGAGAGAAGATCTGATCCCTGCCTGATCTTGCCCTGTAGCGAAAACACCCCGCCCCGGCGGGGTGTTTTTTTATCCAGGGATGGACTTATGCCGCGAAGGCCAGGGATGGCCGGGAGCGGCTTTGCGGGATTCGCAGCAACGTAGATGTAGGGTGGGTTTGCGGCGCACAGGCACGGTTCTTCCAGGCCGTCACAACGCTCGGGCGCCGCGTAACCCACCGAATCCTCGATCGTCAAACGGTGGGTTACGGCGCGCGCATGGCGCAATGCAACCGGCCATCTCCTGCGCACGGCGTGGCTGGCTGTTTGATGGGTTACGTCGTTCCTCCTCCACCCATCCTACGTCTCTACGCCGAATTCGCAGCGAGATGATTGGTAAATTGTGCCCACCCTACCGGACTTGCGGTTGCCTCCCCAGGCAAAACCCTCCAAGATACCGCTGAAGCATTGTTGACGGACAACGGGTAGAGGGTGCAATGGCGCTGACATTTTACTGGCATGATTACGAAACCTGGGGAGCCGATCCACGTAAGGATCGGGCGGCCCAGTTTGCCGGCATCCGTACCGACGAGGAACTGAATATTATCGGCCAGCCGCTGGTCTGTTATTGCCGGCCGGCCGATGATCTGCTGCCGCAACCGGAGGCCTGCCTGATTACCGGCCTGACGCCGCAAAAGGCGCTGCGCGAGGGGGTGGACGAAGCGGAGTTCTTTCGCCTGATTCATCGGGAGATGGCCCAGCCCGGCACCTGTGGCGTGGGCTATAACAGCATCCGTTTTGATGACGAATTCACCCGCTTCGGATTCTTCCGCAATTTTATCGATCCCTACGCCCGGGAGTGGCAGAATGGAAATTCCCGCTGGGATATTATCGATATGGTGCGGCTGACCCACGCGCTGCGACCGGAAGGTATCGTCTGGGCGAAGCGGGAGGATGGTACCGCCAGCTTCCGGCTGGAGGAGTTGTCGGCGGCCAATGACATCGCCCATGAAGCGGCGCACGACGCCTTGTCGGATGTCCATGCCACGATCGCCCTGGCCGGATTGATACGGCAGCGGCAACCCCGGCTGTTCGATTACCTGCTGGGCATGCGCAACAAACGCAAGGTTGCGGAGTTGCTCAACCTTCGCGACCGGCAACCGGTGTTGCATGTCTCTTCCATGTATCCGGCGGAGAAGGGGTGTATTGCCATGGTGGTGCCGGTAGCCCGGCATCCCGGTAATCCCAATGGTGTGATTGTCTATGATCTGGGGCAGGATCCTGGTCCGCTGATCGGGCTGGCCGTGGAGGAGATTCAATCACGCCTGTTTACCCCGAGAGATCAGCTGCCCGAGGGCGTGGAGCGGATCCCGCTGAAAACCATTCATCTCAACAAATGCCCGGTGGTGGTACCGATGAAAACCCTGACCGAGCAGGCGGCCCAGCGCTGGGGGATCGATCAGGCGCAGGGCTTGCGTCATCTTGATCGCCTGAACAGTGCGCCGGGTCTGGAAGAGAAGATCCAGTCGGTTCACGGGGGGCGGGAGTTCGCACCGATTACGGATCCGGATCAGAGTCTCTATGCCGGGGATTTTTTCAGTGCGGATGATCGCAAGCGGATGGACCGGGTATTGACCGCTACCCCGGAGTCGCTGGCGGAGATGGCGCCGGTGTTTGATGATGCCCGCCTGCCGGAGATGCTGTTTCGCTATCGGGCACGCAACTGGCCGGAGTCCCTGACCGCGGCCGAGCGTGAACGCTGGCAGGAGTATCGTATCGACCGCTTGACCGATCCGCAGGGTGGCGGCAGCATCACGCTGAGCGCGTTTCGCCAGCAACTGGCCAGGCTCATGATCGATCCGGCAATCGACAGCGGCCGCAAGCAGGTGCTTTCAGAGCTGGCCGATTGGCCGATGATGATCGGGCTGGAGTGAATGAGTAGCTCGTTGGGGTGAGTCCGCGAACCCCAAAGGGGATTCATGCGGCCATTCTAAGGGCCTGCGCAAGAATAATTCCGTAGCGCGGTAGGATGCGGTGAGTAACACGAACCGCATCAAGCCTTTCCGTGAGGAGTGGTGCAGGAGGAGTGGTACAGGGATGTACCGATAACGGAGCTGAGGATGCAATGCACCGTTGACGGACCGAGGATGGAATGATGCGGTTCGCAAGCTCACCAGCATCCTACGCGACTACGAATTTGATTTAACCGCGAAGAACGCCAGGAAAGCAAAGAGATAGAATGGCTTGCCTGCATTTCCGGCCCAACCCAACAGGTGACGGATCGGGAGAATCCAGACCGGTGTTTTCCTTCGTGGTCTTTGCGTTCTTAGCGGTTGCATTGATTTTTTCTAGGTTTATGCGAGAGGGGTCGGAGTCAAGCCGATCGCCCCTACGGACTGTTGCGCTCGGCCGTGATCCGGCTTGACTCCGACCCCGGTGGCTAAGCCGCCACTACAGTTAATCCCTGGTCCAGTTGCTCAGGGCCTCGATGATCGCTTCCGCCTGGGCTTTGCTGGAGATGTTGAACTTGGATTTCGGGATATATTCACCACTGCGCTTCTGGTAACGGCGGATGCTGTATTTGTCCGGGCTGTACTCATTTTTGGAGCGGTTCCACTCCTGGTAGCGGAACATCACAGTTGACCAGGCCCCCTTGGAGAGGATCACCTTGTCCAGCTCTTTGACGACGTCTATACCGTCTTCTGAATAGTTAATCGTGAGTTCGTCAACGGTCGATGCCATTTTGGATAATCCTGTTTTCGGAGCCTGGTGTGCCCATGGCTAATAACTGAATGATTGAGGCGGAAACTTAACAGAAGAAAGGTGCGGCGTCACGAGTGATCTGGCGAGCTTACTGTGCGCCATTGCGTTCCAGCATGCGGATAATATCCTCATCTCCCTGCGCTCTGGCGACAGCCAGCGGCCGCCGGCCGGCATTGTCCGCCAGATTGACGTCGGCACCATTCTGGATCAGGTTTTTTACCAGCACCCGCTTGCCGGCGGCAATGGCGCGCATCAGCGGGCTCTGGCCCGACTCATCCTGGTGGTTGATCTGCGCCCCCCACCTGATCAGCAGGGGGATGATATCGCGGCTTGTGTTGCCGGTCTTGACTAGCAGGTCGAGTAACTGGTCGGGTGCCTGTTTGGCGCCCTGCTTGAGAAGATATTCGGCTATCTGTGTGCGGCCCGAGATAACAGCCCGCCCGAGGGCGCTGATCCCGTTTTTATCCGCAAGATTGATATCGGCGCCATTTTCAACAAGCAGTTTGACTGCGATGTAGTTACCCAGAGTGGCGCTGACATGAATGGGCGCCTCACCGTTGATATTGGGCTGGTTGATATCACTGCCCCAGAGGATATGGCGTTCGATCTGATTGATGTCGCCACGTTCGACCGCCAGACTGAGCGGGATGCTTGGTTTGTCAGGCTCGCTGCACGCGGCCACAAAAAGCAATGCTATTAATACCAAGAGGTTGAGGGCTCGTGCAAGAATAACTTTCGGTATTCGGTCGCCCCTGGACCCCGCCGGCGGCGTTACGCTTTTTGCCAAGGGAACGGCCATTGCCTGCAAAGCGTGCCTTGCCGGCGGGGCCCAGGAACGCCCTCGGTACTGCGAAATTATTCTTGCACGATCCCTTAATTTATTCATGTCTGTCTGATAGTCCGGTTCCCTGGTTCAAATAATAGCGCCATTACCAAGCCCATGATAAGGTACGCGCCCATGTTCCTGAAACTTCTTTTGACCGCATTGGTGATTGCCGGGGCACTCCTGACCCTGCGGCTGCGTAGTCAACGCAATATGCGGCACTACAGGTCACCGGCCCGGGTACTCAATGCACCCGCGGATGTCCGGCAGGGAAGACGGCGCATAACTCAACTCCTGGCGGCTGGGACGGTGGTTCTGATGTTGGTCGGGGCGGGTCTCTATCTCTACCATCAATGGAGCGATGCCTATCAGGTGGTCACCGTCCGGGTGATCGATACGCGTAGCGCTCGGGTGACCACCTACCAGGCCTATAAAGGCGATATCGACGGACGTACCTTCGTCACCACTGACGACAGGGTGGTGACCCTGGCCGAGGTAGAGCGATTGGAGATCGGCCCCGAATAACGGTGCATAGCGGTTCGGTTGAGCCGTGTTGACCCACAGTTCCGTCGGTGGGCACGGCACGCCCTATGTTCCAGGGCGCGGAATATTCCACTCATAGGGCACCTTCGATGGGTATGACCCACCCTATGTTCTAGGCCGCGGAAAATTCCAGTAATGCGGTCAGCTCACCTTTCTCCAGCGGGTTGTGGCTCTTCAGCGCCTGGCGACCGGCGGCTTCAATCTGCTCCCTTATCTTGATGACCAACTCCCTGGCCTCTGTGGCGTTGTTGACGGCGCCGCTGTTTCTGCTGGAAGCGATCTCCCGGTTGGCCAGTCGGCTCGCACTGCTGAGCTCCACCGTGTCATCGGTCGGGCGCCTGGCGCCCGTACCCGCGGTGCTGTGCTGCTCACCCGTGGACCGTTTGCTGGTCGCGGTGCTGTTTCTGTCGTTGTTTTGCGGCAATAATTTGTCGTTTGAAATAGGGCTGACCACAATTACTCTCCAGATTCTGTCAATTAACTGACTCGGGACGCCGGTTAAACGCCTCTTGATACCAGTTAAGCAAAACATGGACCAGGTTACCCCGGACTGTCGCTTGCCGGAGCCTTGCTGATCGCTTGCGCGACTGATTTTAGCGGTATTTCATGGGGCTTTTAAATGACAAAAATGTTACAGTGCGCACTTTACTTTCGGGTGGCATGTCGTGTGTTCAGTGCTGGATCCCCATGCCGAAATCTAAAGCAAAATCACACTGAGTTTTTATGGAACTTCAGAATATAAGTGAGCTTGAAAAAGCCACCAGTAAAGGCCGGCAGGAGCTGTTCCGGATCGGCGTAGCCCTGCTCTTTATCGTCGGTATCATGCTGTTCACCGTCATGCGCGGGGGAATGGATACGCCGGGGCATGTGATGATGCTGGTCGCCGCGGTGATCGGCGGCTACATGGCCATGAACATCGGTGCCAATGATGTGGCCAACAACGTGGGTCCCGCGGTCGGTTCAAAGGCTTTGACCCTGGGGGGGGCGATCGTTATTGCCGCTGTGTTCGAGGCGTCCGGCGCCTTGATCGCCGGTGGCGATGTGGTCGGCACCATCAAAAGTGGAATTATCGATCCTTCCGCGATTGTCGACACGGACACCTTCATCTGGCTGATGATGGCCGCGCTGCTCGCCGGTGCACTCTGGCTGAATATCGCAACAGCACTGGGTGCGCCGGTATCGACCACCCACTCCATTGTCGGCGGGGTGCTTGGTGCGGGTATTGCCGCGGGCGGCGTCGGCATCGCCAACTGGGACAAGATGGGGGCCATCGTCGCCAGTTGGGTGATCTCCCCGGTCATGGGGGGGGTAATCGCCGCCGCCTTTCTATTGTTGATCAAACGGACCATCACCTATCAGGTGGATATGATTACGGCGGCCAAACGCATGGTGCCCTTGCTGGTAGGGCTTATGACCTGGGCCTTCACCACCTATATCGTCCTCAAGGGATTCAAGAAAATCTGGAAAGTGGAATTCGGTTCCGCCGTCCTGATCGGCCTGGCGGCAGGTGTCGCGGTCATCTATCTGGTCCGCCCCCTGATCTCCAGGGTGGCCGACAGATTGCCCAACGAGAAGCAGAGCATCAACAAGCTGTTCACCCTGCCGCTGATTTTCGCCGCCGCCCTGCTCAGTTTCGCCCACGGGGCCAATGACGTGGCGAATGCCGTAGGCCCGCTGGCCGCGATCAATGATGCCATCGTCCATGGCGGCATTGCCCAAAAGGCCGCCATCCCGCTCTGGGTGATGATGGTGGGGGCGCTGGGTATCGCCGTGGGCCTCGCCCTGTATGGTCCGAAGCTGATCAAGACCGTGGGCAGTGAAATCACTGAACTGGACAAAATGCGGGCCTTCTGTATCGCCATGGCCGCGGCAGTGACGGTGATTTTGGCTACCCAGCTCGGGCTGCCGGTCAGCTCCACCCATATCGCCGTCGGCGGTATCTTCGGTGTGGGCTTCCTGCGTGAATTCATCAAAACCAGCTATGCCAAGATGGTCGCGGAGATCAAGCTGCATCATCAGGAGGATGATCCCGATGCGATCGAGGCCTACCTGATGGATTTCAAAAAGGCCTCCCTGAGCCGCAAGGGTGAAATGCTGGCGGAGTTGAAGGAGCAGGCGAAAACCGAGCACGATGCACCCCTGACCAAGAAAGAGCGGAAAGGTCTGCGCAAGGTCTATCGGCATGAGCTGGTGAGGCGTTCAGCCCTGCTGAAGATCGCGGCCGCCTGGGTTATTACCGTACCGGTCTCCGGACTGATGGCGGCGCTGCTCTATTTCATGATACGCGGAATGATGCTGCCCTAGGTTTATCACGGAGCGCAGATCGAATCAGCTTAATCCGGCGAGACAAGCTGGATGTCAGGTTTCAGTGCGGGATGGTTTTGGGGGTAAGTTGTCATCCTCAATAATTGCCAGTCGGCTGATATCCGGCAGTTCGGCGGACTCCTTTTTGATCTGGCACTCTTCCAGGGTGCCGGTGTTGGCCGGGGCCAGTTCAAGGCCGCTGGTATCGATTCCCCGGGGCGGCGGCGGTGGGGTCTCGTCCAGCATGGCGCCCGGGCTGGCCAGGGATAAGGCGCTGATATCGGGTAGCGGCGCGGGCGTTACGACCGGGGCACAATCGATCAGGCTACCGCTCCTGGGAGGAAGCAGGGTCATTTTCTCTTCACTTTGCTGCTCCACCGTAGGGGCCGCAACCGCGGCCTGCCGGGGGGCGTCGGTAACAGGATCCGCGGACTGGATCTCCACCAGTGCCCCGGCGTTTCTGAAGGCGACCCGGTATTTGATGGCGGTCTCCTGATCCACGCCACTCTTGACCTTCACCGAGTCTCCCGAGAAGAGGTATTCAAGCTGCTCGCTCCGGGTATTGAAGATTCGCGCAAGCTCTTGCTTCACTTCCGCCAGGTCTGCCCCCTCCACGGTCTTGCCTGAAAAAAAGATGTCGTAGCATTGTGCGGGCATGTCGCTCTCTTCCTTCGGTCGGTCTGAATGGTGCTTGTCTGAAGGCAAGTATAACCGCAAGTGGAGGGAAAGGCCTGTGCAGCGCTGTTGATGTTGAGCGCGTGCAGGCGTGGCCATATTGTAACTACTCACGGGGTGATTGGCCTGCCTTGCCGGCCTCCCGCGATGGCTGGATCAAGATCGGCCAACAAGGCAGGCCATTCACTTGAAGACCGGGTGAGTAGTTACGCCGTATTTTTAAATACCTGCCGCTCCGGCCGGGCATATCAGTACTGCTGTTTCTCGATCACTTCGTAACCGCTGCTCTCTTTCCAGCCCCAGGAGTAGGTGCGAAGATTGAGCAGGGCATTGGTCTCCGCGGTGGCCGGCGACTGGGTGCTGAAACCGCAGCCATAACTGGTGCGTTCCCTGCCGGTATTGGTGCGGTAGCGGGTTTTGACAATGATCATCCAGCCATGTTGGTTATTGCTGTTGGATTGGGGGAATACATACTCATAGCCTTTCGCATGCAGTGCCTGCTTCGCCTTTTCCATGGCGTGGGCAACGGAGGGCTCCCCGACAGCCCATTCTATGGCGAGTGAGTTTCCCAGCTTTTTGGCGATGACGCAGGCGCTGCCGCCGCTTTTTTCCGGACCGCCGGTTGCGGCGGACTGGCCGTGGGCCGTCAGGGCGATACCGAGCAAGGGTAACAACAGGCGGCGGGCGGTGCTCAATTTAGGACCCGCGCAAGAATAATTCCGTAGTACCGAGGGCGTTCCTGGGCCACGCTGGCAAGGCACGCTGTTCCCTTGCCAAAAAGCGTAACGCCACCAGCGGGGTCCAGGGGCGACCGAATACAGGAACTTATTTTTGTGCGGGTTCTTAACTGTCATTAAAGTCCATATTGGTCGGAGTTTCATTGTTCAGTCCGACTGTCGAGTGCCTCGATAGCTTCCTGGATGGATTGATCAACGTAGTAATAGTACATATCGGGGGTCTGAATGCCGACCATTTTGGCGGTCAGCTCTTTACCGTCGGCATCCAGAAACAGCAGCGTCGGGGTGACCGAGGCCTTATAGTCGTAGGCAACGTTGTGGCTGTCTCTTGCCACCCCTTGGAAATCAATCACTGTGGAGACGCCATCAAGCCGCAGCTCGCGAATCAAAAGGCGGTCGTCGTAATCGCCGCTGCGTAACATCGGGCCGATCACTTCGCGTTTGATCTGTATGCAGTAGCTGCATTCTTCTCGTGATACCAGCAGCAGTAATGCCTTGCGTCCTTTTCTGGCGATCTCGCCATCCGCCTGCAGGTTGGTGGCGACCGTGACCGATGCCAACGCGGCGTGCTCCCGATCATCGTCGGCATGTAACGGCGCAATGAATAATAATACAGCAAAGAGTGCGGTCAGGTATTTCATAGTGGTGTCAGTTTTCTCTTCAGCTCGCTGAGTGCCCGGTACTGGTCAAGCGGAACGCCCGCCTCTCTGAAATTGAGGGCATCGGGATAGCCGCTTGCCAGACGCGCCTTGGACTCTGCCTCATTGACCCAGTTTTCAGCCCAGAGTTTCAACGAATGCAGCAGCTCCGGGGATAGTCTCGCCAGCACTTGCTCCAGCAGTTGGTCGAATCCGTTCCGCGAAACAGACTGGTGTATTCCGGCCAGTGCATGCCGGTCCCTGTTTTTCAGCGCCGGTTCAAGGTTCTCGGCGTACTCGTTTAGCAGTGCCTGGCGTGTCTGTTCCGCATGGCCCTGGATGATGTTGACTATGTTATTGAACGCACTGGTATATTTATCGGTTGTGGCATGTCGGATGACAAAGCCCTCAAGAGCGATCAACGCCGAGTGCTTGCGATTGGTATTGGCGCTACCGCAACGGAGTTCGGCACAGTACCGCTCGATCTGGTGAGCCGAGACTTGAAGCGTGATGGGTTCGTCAGCGGACATGGGTTACCGATAGGTTCAACAGCGCGGGAAACATTAGTTCAAAATAAACTAATTTTCTGATTATTGGCAAGCTAATTCCGCTTGCTGCCGTCCGGCGGCGATCAATGGTGGTATTGGGGATAACCGTTGGCCAGTTATGGGTGATTAGCGTACCCTGCAACGATCTTTTGGCTTGAACAGTGGGAATCCGGGTGAAGCAGACCAGCAGGGCGCAGAAAGTATCGTTTTTCGTTGCAATCCTCTCTTATATTGCCGCGATCGGCAGCCTTTTTGGGACCATTTATTATGCCGCCGAGCTGGGTGGCGATCATCCGGTGGCGGCCAGTTTTGGGGCCGCAGTGGTCTTTTTCGTGGGGGCGGGGATTGTTTTGCACGTCATCGGTCGGGTCGATCTCCCCAATCTGAAAATAAAATCCACCCGGGAACATGATGATAAACCGGATCTGAAATAGTGGCGGATTCGGCTTCCCTGGCTGCGCGGCTGAGGCCGCCGTCGCGAATGCTCTGTTACCGCACGCTCAGCGTGAGTTTCCGGAGTGGTCCCGCCGTTACGAGGCTGATTTTTTACGCCACCCCGTTTAGCCCTGTTATTTTCGCTGAGACGTCTAGAATTATACAAAACAGTAACTAAGGACCCGCGCAAGAATAAGTTCCGGTATTCGGTCGCCCCTGGACCCCGCTGGCGGCATTACGCTTTTTGCCAAGGGAACAGCCATTGCCTGCAAAGCGTGCCTTGCCAGCGTGGCCCAGGAACGCCCTCGATACTACGGAATTATTCTTGCGCGGACCCTTAAGCAGTCGGGTGTGGATAGATGAGTGTCAATGTCGCGCGGGAAATGATGATGTTCACCATTGCCGGAGAGTGGCTGCGGCGCGGTTGGCATGATTTCAGGCAGGCTGCGCTTCTCAATATGATCTTTGCCGGAGTTTTTCTGTTGATCGGGCTGGCCATCGGCGCGCTGCTTCTGTACCGCGGCTTCAGTCTGTTCTATTTTATTGTCGCCGGCGGGTTTCTTATCGTTGTTCCAGTTCTGGTTGCCGTTTATTATCATCTGGCGGAAAAGATACATCGCGGTAACAGACCCGGCTTTGCCGATATTACCGAGGGATTCAGGGAATGCCCGGTCTCTATTCTGGTGATCGGGCTGGTCTCGCTGGTGATCTATCTGATCTGGATATCTGATGCGCTCATAATCTATAGCGTTTACTTTGATTTTGTGCCGACGTCCCTGGCGGCTTACAATGCCGACCCGGTACTGCGCACGGACGCCGTGGCATTTCTGTTGTTCGTCAGCTTCCTCGGCTTTGTGCTTAGTTTCATCAGCTTTTGCGTGACGGTGTTTTCCATCCCCTACGCTTTTCAGAAGCGGTGCGGATTGGTGGACGCGGTTTCTTTCAGCGTCCGAATTGTCTCGCACAGTCCCCGGCTCATGTTGTTCTGGGCGATCGTGCTGGGTGGGTTGACCTTTGTTACCGTATTGTTCGCCTTGCCGTTGCTGCTGGTAGTATTGCCGGTGCTCACCTACGCCAATTACGCGACCTACAGTGATATGTTGCAACTGATGGGGCCTGAGTGACTGCCCGCTTTAATTCAGCGCCCGAGAGAATTCGTGCCTGGATTTAAGTGACGTGGTTATCTTATTGTTTTATATTGAGACTCCTAACATTTACCGGGCTTCTCTCCGGCCCGGGGAAGTCGCTGGCCAACAGAGAAATGGATTTGCATAAAATCCAAATAAAATAATGATCAGAAAGCCACTTTTATCTCTTCTGCTGTTGATTCCGTCAGCCTCGGCTTATGCTCTGGGGCTGGGTGGTATCCAGGTTGGCTCCGCCCTCAATGAGCCCCTGGATGCCAGGGTGAGACTGATATCGGTCGAACAGATGGCGATCGACGACATCCGGGTAAGGCTGGCGGCGCCAAATGATTTTAAGCGGGCCGGCATCGACCGGCCGTTTCTGCTGTCAAGGTTACGCTTCCAACCGGTTTTTTCGGAGGATGGCGAAGCCTATATCCGGGTCAGCACGCGGGAGACCATCAGGGAACCGTTTTTGGACTTCTTGCTGGAAATCAGCTGGCCGCAGGGAAGCCTGGTCCGGGAATTCACCATACTGCTCGATCCGCCCACATACCAACCGCCGCGGGCGGAATCTGTCGCGGCACCACGGCAGCGGCCGCAATCGGCGCCAAGCCGTCCTTCACCCGCCACCAGTTACGGTCCGGTGCAACGGACCGATACTCTGTGGCTGATTGCCGGAAAACTTCAGGCAGCTGCGGGGGTCTCACGTAATCGGGTCATGATTGCCCTGTTGGAGGCGAACCCCGAGGCGTTCCACAGAGGAAACATCAACCTGTTGAAGCGGGGTGTGTTGCTGACCATTCCCACGCCCGGGGAGATGGCGGCAGTTACCGAGGCGGAGGCGCGTGCAGCCGTCAGACAACAGATGGCGGAGTGGCGCGAGGGGCGTCGCACCGCAACTACCGCACCCCGGCCCGGGCCGGGGGAAACCCAACCCGTAGCGGAGCGGCAACCCGCGGCATCCGAACAACAGCCGGGCGCTGACCGGCCGGCCGTGTCCGCACCTGCAGTGCAGGAACCGACCGCACCCGCGGTGGTTGCGCAGGAACTGACCGCCGAGGAGCGGCAACGGCTGCGTGTGGTTGAGCCGGAGCGTAATTGGCAGGTCTCCGAGAAGAGCGAAGCAGGCTATCCGGCCCAGGAGAGCGACAAGCTGCGTGAAGCGATCAGGGATTCCGAACAGGAACTGGTGGCCGTTCAGGAGATCAACAAGGATATTATCGAGCTGAGGGCAGCACTCGAATCAAAAGTGGACGCGCTGAAGAAGGCGCTGGCGGAGAAAGACGTCCAACTCGAAAACCTGCGACAGCAGATTGCTGAGGCCGGAGGCACCGGGGGAAATGCAATACCGGAACCGGGTTCGGTCACGGGGGCCGCAGCCACATCGCCTGCCGCGGCACCGCCCCAAGGCAATGTTGCCGTATCCGCCCCCGTCACGGAGATATCCCCCCTCGTCTCCGGCTGGAAGAACGAGTACTGGATGATGCTGATGGGGGCGATTATCGTCATCCTCTCCACCTTGCTCCTGCTCAACCGGCGTGGACGACAGCGCGACACCCGATTTGAAACACCGGAACTGTTTGAAATGTCCAGTGGGGCCGCCGCACCCGGCGGGAAGGCGTCTGCCCAGCCGGCAGCATGGGGTGAACCGCAGGCCGCCGCACCGATGGCGCCGCAAACGGAGCCGCTGGACACCGCTCATCTGGATGCCGAGGTGCTGCCTGATACACCGCATGATGCTGCTTCGATATTGATGGAGGCGGATATCTATCTGGCCTATCGCCGCTACAGTCAGGCCGAGTCCCTGGTGGAGGAGGCGATGGAACAGCATCCCGAGAGTCTGGAACTCAAGGCAAAACGTCTTGAGATCTATGCATTCCGGCGCGACAAGAAGGCCTTTGCACATTACCTGGACCAGGTATATCCCACTCTGATGCTCCAGGCACCGGAGCTATGGGAGAAGGTGGAGGAGATGGGCCGGCACCTGCTGCCGGATCATGTGGCCTGGCAGTCGGACGCAACTACCGAGGTGATCCTGCCGGTCACCCCCGGGGAGTACCCGGAAGAGTTGGGTCAAGAGGCCGAGTTGGGTCAGGAGGCCGAGGAGGAAACTTCCAGGCAGGACCCGTTCGATCTTGATATCGAGTTGGATGATCTGGAAATTTCAAGTGGGGACAGTGAACCGGTCTCCTTCGATGACCTGATCAAGCAGGAATACCCCGCGGGGGAGGACGATATCCCCTCCATCGATATCGATGTTGACCTGGATTTCGATAGTCTGGATGACTTGCCGAGAGACAAGTAGGGCATTCAGCCACAGGTTTCCTGCAGGGTCAGCCCATCGTGAATCCTGAGACAGGAACCGCTCTGTTCATGCCAGTCCGCCAGCACATAACGTTGCGCCGGTTCGCCGTCCAGCTGAAACTCATGTAACGCGGGCCGGTGGGTGTGGCCGTGTATCAGGCGCCTGACCCGGTGCTCGCGCATGTACTGCTCCACCGTCCGCTGGTTCACATCCATGATATCGGCCGATTTAAGCGACACCACCTCGCCGCTGCGGCGGCGGTACTCGGCGGCGAGCTGGATCCGCTCCTCGATGCTTCGGGAGAGGAAATCGCGGATGAACTCCGGGCTGCGCAGCCGCCGCCGTGCCTGCTGATACTCCAGATCATCACTGCACAGCAGGTCACCGTGCATCAGCAGGGTCGGCTGCCCGCCCGGTTCCCCCACACCCAGCTCCACAACACAGGGGTCGGGCAACAGGCGAGCGCCGGTGGCCCGGGCAAAATCCTCTCCCAGCAGAAAATCCCGATTGCCGTGCATCACCGAGAGTCGACAGCCGGCGTCGCTCACCTGGCGCAGGGTCTCAATCACCTCAGGTGCCGGTGGCAGGCTGTTGTCGTCGCCTATCCAGGCATCGAACAGATCGCCGAGGATGTAGAGTGCCCCGGCATGGCGGGCCCGTTCCCGCAGAAAACGCAGGAACAGCTCCACGGTACCGGGCCGTGCCGGGGACAGGTGCAGGTCCGATATGAGCAGGCTATCTTGCGGCATGCTGGCTGAGCCTCGCTAGAAGTCTTCCAATTTAATATTGCCGGGTGAAACTGTTTCGGTTTCGTAGGGTGGATAAGCCGGTAGGCGCATGCCATCCTCAGGTCCGTAAACGGTACATCCTTGTACCACTCCTCACCCTACAAAAGTACTTTATCAATTTGAAGAAGTACTAGTCGCTGATGATGGCCTCTTCGATGATCAGATCCTCCACCGGCACATCCTGATGCCCCATGCGCATGGTGGTGTCGACGCTTTTCATCTGGTTGACCACGTCCATGCCCTCGACCACCCGGGCGAAGACACAGTAGCCCCAGCCGTCCTGGCCCGGATAATCGAGAAACTTGTTGTCCGCCACATTGATAAAGAACTGGGCGGAGGCGGAGTGGGGGTCCATGGTGCGTGCCATGGCAATGGAGCCGGTGACGTTGCTCAGGCCATTCTTGGCCTCGTTCTCGATCGGGGCGCGGGTGCTTTTCTCGGCCATTCCGGCCTCGAAGCCGCCACCCTGGATCATGAAGTTGTTGATGACCCGGTGAAAAATGGTGCCGTTATAAAAGCCGTCCTTAACATACTGGGCAAAGTTGGCGCTGGTGATCGGTGCCTTCTCTTCATCCAGTTCGATGACAATATCGCCGCGATTGGTCTTGAGAGTGATCATGTGCTGGCTTCCTGTAGTTGAACCCGAATCTTTCACAAATTTGCACTGATCTCGCTTGTCTCTTGCTTCCACAAGAAATATTCCCTCGGTCGGTCGTAGTCACTGATACGCCACTCCCTCGGGAATTTCCTTGTGAAAACAATATCCGGCGCGATCTCTGCACAAATTTATGAAATCTTCGGGTTAGTTTGAGAGTCGGGTGATGCTTTCAATGACGACATCCTTGACGGGCACATTCTGCATACCCATCTTGTTGGCGGTGGCGACATCGGCGATCCGGTCCACGGTGTCCATCCCCCGGGTGACCCGGCCAAAGACCGCATAACCCCAGCCGTCGAAGCTGGGATAGTCGAGATTGTCATTGTCTTTATGGTTGATGAAGAACTGGGAAGTGGCGGAGTGCGGGGCATTGGTCCTGGCCATGGCGATGCTGCCGCGTGCGTTGGACAACCCGTTCCTGGCCTCGTTCTTGATCGCGGCGTGGCCGCGCTTCTGGTCGAGTTCGGGGGTGAATCCGCCGCCCTGGATCATGAAGCCGTTGATCACGCGGTGGAAAATGGTGCCGCTATAGAAGCCCTCATCGACATAGCGTAGAAAATTTTCCACGGTATCGGGGGCCTTGGCGCCGTCCAGTTCCAGTTCAATCTCTCCCAGGCTGGTCTTCATCAGTACCCGGGTGCTATCCGCACTGGCTTGAGAAGTGAATCCCAATAGCATGACCAGCGGTAGCAGGAGCGAAAAAAGGCGTCTATTCATATTCAATGCTCGCGTAGTAGTGTGATTCAGGGGCAATCGAGTGCTTAATGATATAGGTTACCGGCCCGCGGAAAAACCCCCGCTTTGTTGCTCCACTTTGTTGCCCGGGCGCTTTCGTTTACTATGCGCGGTCTGGGAGCGGCAATCGGATTCTGTCCGCTGCCGGTTTTCCGTATCAAGATGAGCTGTCGGAGTCGTTATGCTGAAGATCTACAACGATCTTACCAACCAGAAACAGGCGTTTGTGCCGCTGGAACCCGGAAAAGTGAAAATGTATGTCTGTGGCATGACGGTCTACGATCTCTGTCATCTGGGGCACGCCCGGGTGATGGTGGTGTTCGATGTGGTCTATCGCTACCTGCAGGCGCAGGGCTATGACGTCACCTATATCCGCAACATTACCGATATCGACGACAAGATCATCAACCGCGCCAACGAAAATGGCGAGCCGATCGCCGCGCTGACGGAACGCTTCATCCATGCCATGCACGACGACTCCGCGGCACTGGGCGTGCTGGAGCCGGACAGCGAACCGCGGGCCACCGCGCACATTGCCGAGATCATCGCCATGATCGAGCGGCTGCTGGCCAACGGCCACGCCTACGTGGCCGATAACGACGATGTCTATTACGCGGTGGACAGTTTTCAGGGCTACGGCAAGCTGTCAGGAAAGACGCTGGAGGACCTGCAGGCGGGGGCCCGGGTCGAGGTGGAGAATCAGAAGCGCAATCCCCTTGATTTCGTGCTCTGGAAGCCCGCCAAGCCGGGTGAGCCGGCCTGGGACTCCCCCTGGGGCGCGGGGCGGCCCGGCTGGCATATCGAGTGCTCGGCCATGTCCACCTGCTGCCTGGGCGATACCTTCGATATCCATGGCGGTGGTGCCGACCTGACCTTCCCCCATCACGAGAACGAGATTGCCCAGTCTGAGGGGGCGACCGGCAAGCCGTTCGTCAACTACTGGATGCACAACGGTTTTGTCCGCATCAATGATGAGAAGATGTCCAAATCCCTGGGCAACTTCTTCACCGTGCGGGAGATCCTGGACCGTTACCAGGCGGAGGAGGTGCGCTATTTCATCCTCACCAGCCAGTACCGCAGTCCGCTCCACTATGATGATGAACATCTGGACAACGCGCGTGGCGCCCTGACCCGGTTCTACACCGCCATGCGCGGCCTGCCGGTAGCCGAGGCAGCGGGCGGGGAGGCCTTCGGGGAGCGCTTCCGGGCGGCCATGGACGATGACTTCAATACCCCCGAAGCACTGGCGGTACTGTTTGAACTGGTGCGGGAGATCAACCGGGTGCGCCCCGAGGATGAGCGCCGGGCGGCGGGGCTGGCGGCGGAACTGCGCCGGCTGGGCGGGGTGCTGGGTATCCTGCAAGATGACCCGGAAGTTTATCTCAAAGGTAAACCTAGAATATTAACTGCGAGTTTTAGTGCCCACATTGTGTTGAGCGATGAAAAAATCGATGCACTGGTCCAGAAGCGTGCAAGGGCGAAATCCGAGAAGAACTGGGCCGAGGCCGACCGCATTCGGGAGCAGCTCAAGGAGCAGGGTGTGGTGCTGGAGGACAGCCCCCAGGGCACCACCTGGCGGCGCGGTTAGTTCTACCCTTATACCCACAATGCCGGCGAACACGCGTGTAGGATGGGTGGAGGCGCGGCCCCCTTGTTGACGGCTGTTCGCTGCGGTCGGGCGCGCCGTAACCCATCTTCGGATGCGGATGCAGGTGCACGATGGGTTGCGCGCCGGAGAGGGAGTCGGCGGAGAGTTCATGGCGGCGCTCCACCCATCCTACGCCTGGATGCAGTCCGGCCTACTTATGGGTAAAGGGCGTGGCTAGTCGACGCTGGCCGGCCGCTCCTCCGGTAGCCGGCCGGCCCAGTCGCGGGCAAACTGCAGTGCCACCCGGCCGCTGCGTGAGCCCCGTTTCAAGGCGAAACGCAGCGCCTCCAGGCGGATCGTCTCATCGGCGGTTGTCGCGGCCCCCAAGCGAGTCAGCCAGTGGTCGACGATGGTCAGGTACTGATCCTGGCTGAACGGGTAGAAGGAGAGCCAGAGGCCAAAGCGCTCGGACAGCGAGATCTTCTCCTCGACGCTCTCGTTCTGGTGAATCTCCCCCTCCACGATATGTACGTCCTGATTCTCCTGCTTGAACTCCGGCAGCAGGTGGCGGCGATTGGAGGTGGCGTAGATCAGCACGTTTTCCGGCGGTGCCGAGATCGAGCCGTCGAGGATCGCCTTGAGGGATTTGTAGCTGGCGTCATCGGCCTCGAAGGAGAGGTCGTCGCAATAGAGCAGGAAGCGATCCGGCCGGTCCTGGATCAGCTCGACGATGGCCGGCAGGTCGATCAGGTCGTGTTTCTCCACCTCTATCAGGCGCAGTCCCCGGTCGGCGAATTCGTTCAGCAGTGCCTTGATCAGGGAGGACTTGCCGGTGCCGCGGGAGCCCCAGAGCAGGGTGTTGTTGGCGCTGCGCCCGTCGACAAACTGGCGGGTATTGCGGGTGATCTCCGCCTTGACCCGGTCCACGCAGAGGATGTCGCTCAGCAGCACTTTGTGCGGCCGGGCGATGGCCTGAAGTCCTGTGCTGCGCTTCCAGCGATAGGCGCTACAGCTCCAGTCGGGTTCCGCAACCCTGGGCGAAAAGACCCCCTCCAGGCGTTCGATCAGCCGTTGTGCGCGCTCAAGTAGTTGCTCTGTCTGGTCCATGGTGATGACCTGTATGAAATCGTGACCGTACCAACAAACTTTCAGCGTAGGATGCCGGTGAGCTTGCGAACCGCATCATTTGCCCAATGATCGATGCGGTTCGTTTTACTCACCGCATCCTACGGTTTTTTCCGTGCCGATGGGGAGGGGTCGGAGTCAAGCCGTGCACCTGCGGCGACAACTTCCTCCCCGTCCAAGCGGCTTGACTCCGACCCCTGTACTTAACCGCTCAACGGTTCAGCGGCTTGTACTTGATGCGGTGCGGCTGGTCCGCCTCGGCACCGAGGCGCCGTTTGCGGTCGGCCTCGTAATCCGCATAGTTACCCTCGAACCAGGTGACGCTGGAATCCCCCTCGAAGGCGAGGATATGGGTGGCGATGCGGTCCAGGAACCAGCGGTCATGCGAGATCACCACCACACAGCCGGGGAAGGTGAGCAGCGCCTCTTCCAGGGCCCGCAGGGTCTCCACATCCAGGTCGTTGGTCGGCTCGTCGAGCAGCAGCACGTTGCCGCCCTGCTGCAGGGTCTTGGCCAGATGCACGCGGTTGCGTTCGCCGCCGGAGAGGTCGCCGATGCGTTTCTGCTGATCCGTGCCCTTGAAATTGAAGCGGCTGGCGTAGGCGCGGGAGTTGAGCTCGTAGCGGCCGATGGTGATGATGTCGGCACCGCCGGATAGCTCCTCCCACACCGTGTGCTTGTCATCCAGGGCCTCGCGCGACTGCTCCACCGAGGAGATCTTCACCGTCTCGCCGATGCGCAGTTCGCCGCCATCCGGCTGCTCCTGGCCGGTCAGCAGGCGGAACAGGGTGGTCTTGCCGGCGCCGTTGGGGCCGATGATACCGACAATGCCGCCCTTGGGCAGGGTGAAGGAGAGATCGCTGTAGAGCAGCTTGTCGCCGAACGCCTTGCTCAGCCCTTCGGCCTCGATCACCAGATCCCCCAGCCGTTCGCCGGGCGGGATATAGATCTCGTTGGTCTCGTTGCGTTTCTGGAACTCCTGGCTCTGCAGTTCGTCGAAGCGCTGCAGGCGCGCCTTGCTCTTGGCGTGGCGTCCCTTCGGGTTGGAGCGCACCCACTCCAGCTCGTGCTGCATGCTCTTGATGCGGGCCGCCTCCTGCTTCTGTTCCATCTCCAGGCGCTGCTCCTTCTGCTCCAGCCAGGAGCTGTAGTTGCCCTCCCAGGGGATACCGTGGCCGCGGTCCAGCTCCAGAATCCAGCCGGCCACATTGTCCAGGAAGTAGCGGTCATGGGTGACCGCCACCACGGTGCCGGGGTAGTCGTGCAGGAAGCGCTCCAGCCAGGCCACCGACTCCGCATCCAGGTGGTTGGTCGGCTCGTCCAGCAGCAACATGTCCGGCTTGGAGAGCAGCAGCTTGCACAGCGCCACGCGGCGCCGTTCACCGCCCGAGAGCTTGGTGACATCGGCATCCCAGGGCGGCAGGCGCAGCGCATCGGCGGCGATCTCCAGAGTGCGCTCCAGGTTGTGGCCATCCTTCGCATTGATCAGATCCTCCAGCCTGGCCTGTTTGGTGGCCAGGGCATCGAAATCCGCATCCGGTTCGGCATAGGCGGCGTAGACCTTGTCCAGTTCGGCCAGTGCCTCGACTACGTCAGCCAACGCCTCCTCCACGTTGCCGCGCACATCCTTGGCCGGATCGAGCTGCGGCTCCTGCGGCAGGTATCCGACATGGATGCCTGGCTGCGGCCGTGCCTCGCCCTCGATATCGGTATCGATCCCGGCCATGATGCGCAGCAGGGTCGATTTGCCGGAGCCGTTCAGACCCAGCACGCCGATCTTGGCGCCCGGGAAGAAGGAGAGGGAGATGTCGCGGAGGATCACCCGTTTCGGCGGTACCACCTTGCCGACGCGGTTCATTGTATAGATGTACTGGGCCATAACCTTTCTTTTAGTTGAGACAGAGTGGGGGTTGCCGGCGCCTGTAGATCCGTTTCGGTCAGCGGGCCGGATTACCGGGAGTCATAAATCGGCGTCTATTGTGGCACATCCGGCGGCCATCCACATCTGCCTTTGCGCGGATCCTGGAGTCGGCGACTGGGCGACCTTGTGGAAGGTTCCGCGTATCTGGCAATTAGGACAACCACGGATTCACACAGATAAACACGGATTCACAATTCTGACCTCCTATCTGTGTGAATCCGTGTCCATCCGTGGTTCCTTGTTAATCTGACTCCGATCCCTAGTGGGGGGCGGCCGAGATTATGGGTAACCAAACCGAACGGCTCTGCATTATAATGCCGCCACGACAAGCAACGGTTAAACACGGGATTGATGATGCGAAAGATCGGAATGGCGGGACTGGTATTTCTGTTGACGGCTGGCCTGGCCGGCTGTTCCCCTCATCCCGGAGCCGGCAACTGGGAGGCGGTCGATTCCGCCGCAACGCCCTTTTCCAAGGTACTGGTCCACTTTGAGGGGCGGGCCGAACTTGTTGATGCCGCCAGCGGCGCGGAGAGTCACCACTGTTTCTGGGGCGCGAAAAACGACGGTGAGATTCAGCTGGATTGCACCACGCAGGAGGATACCGAGACCCGGATCCGCTTCAACCTGCGGGTGGAGGGGGACGGCACGGCGCAGCTGTTCAGGGATGAGGCATTGATCAGCCATTTCCGCCGGACCCCGGAGGGCTGATGCTAGGAGGCTGTCGGATTTAACGCTGTTTGGCTGCAAATCCCTGGATGGCGATCAACTCAGCTTATCGAACTCGTTAAATAGGTCCACTATTCGCCTCGTTCGATAAACTGATTTGATTCGCCCCCAGTGATTTTCGCTTCAAACGGATAAACCCGACAGCCTCCTAGGAGTCCGTAGGGCTTTTCCGCAGTAAATCAGCGTTAAGCCCAACAGACTCCTAGTACTACTTCAATTTGATAAAGTACTTTTGTCGATACTCTGTTCCAATGCAAGTCCAACCTGCATCCAGTCCATAAGAAATATTTATCAGAAGGAACCACGGATGGACACGGATTCACACAGATAGGAGATCAGAATTCTGCATCCGTGTTTATCTGTGTGAATCTGTGGTTCGGCGCCAGTGTGGCTTTTGTAGGGTAGATGCGCCTACCGGCTTATCCACCCTACGAAACTGAATCAGCTTTACCCGGCGTAACTACTCACCCGGTCTGTAAGTGGTTGGTTTGCCTTACCGGGCGATCTCGATGGCGCCTCGAATCCGGCCCCTTTTTCAGATACAAGCCTGCCCTTGTTTGAGCGAAGCGAGTTTGGGCAGGCGCTGAAAATGGGGCCGGATTCGAGGAGATAAGCCATCGTGTGAGGCCGGCAAGGCAGGCCAATCACCCCGTGAGTAGTTACTACCCGGCAATATTAAATTGGAAGGCCTTGGGGTGTTCCTGTCCCCCGGTAGCCGCTCACTCCACCAGCTTCAGTTCGGTGATCGGCCCGCTGTTCTTGCGGTCGACCTTGTTGTAGAGGTCATACAGCGCCGCCTGCAATGCCTCTTCGATCACCGGGTGGTAGAACGGCATACGCAGCAGATCCCCGACGGTCAGCTGCTGCTGGATAGCCCAGGCCAGGAGATGGGCCAGGTTCTCGCCCTTGGCGCAGATCATCTCGCTGCCCAGCAACCGGCCGCTGGCCTTGTCGGCATAGACCCGGATCAGGCCCTTGTTTTTGCCCATGATCAGGGCGCGACCCACCGGGGCCATATTGACCTCGCCGATGGCGCTCTGTTCCGGGTCCAGTTCGGACCAGCGCCGGCCGACGTGACAGATATTGGGATCGACAAAGTTGATGGCCAGCGGGGTCTTGCGCTGAAACGCCTGGACCCGGTCGCTGCAGGCGTTGTGGCCGGCAATCCGCCCCTCGTCGCCGGCCTCGTGCAGCAGCGGTCGCTCGGCATCCACGTCGCCGGCCAGGAAGATATGGCTGTTGCCGATTTGCATGGTCTGGGGGTTGTAGGTGGGGATGGCGTTCACCCCCAGGTCGATACCGGTATTCTCGATCTGCAGGTTGTCCAGGTTGGGGCGTCGCCCCAGGCTGGCCAGCACTTTGTCCACCAGTACCGAGTGCTCGCCGGCACTGACCCGCAACTTGTCGCCCTCTTCGCTGATCTCCGCGGCATGACCGAGATGGAGCTGAAAATCCCGCCCGATGATCTCGACGGCCGCCTTGGCGACCGCCGGATCATCCAGCCCGCCGATGGTCTCCAGCTGGTCGAAGCCGGTGGTTTCCACCCCCAGCCGGGCCATGGACTGGCCGATCTCCAGGCCGATGACACCGAGCCCGATTACCGCCAGCGATTGCGGCAGCTCCTCCAGCTCGAACAGGCTGTCGGTGGTCAGTATACGCTCGCCGAAGGCCTGCCACGGCTTGGGTATGATGGGACGCGAGCCGGTGGCGATGATGATATTCTCCGCGCGGATGCGGATGTCGTTCACCTCCAGGAGATGGGGTTCGAGGAAGCGGGCATAGCCCTCGATGAACAGCTCCTCACTCATATGCGCCGTGCTGTTGCTGACGACCCGGTCGACAAAGGTGTCGCGCAGATCCTGTACATGGCCCATCGCCTCCTCGCCGTCCAGGGTAAGGGCCTTGTGGCCCTCCACTCCGTAGCGCCCGAGGATGCCGCAGCGGTGGAAATCCTCGGCGATCTGGATCAGCACCTTGGAGGGCATACAGCCGACCCGGGCGCAGGTGGTCCCCTGTTCGCCGCCGTTGATCAGGACGAAACTTTTTCCCGAGGCCTTGACCCGGCCCAGGGCGTAGAGTCCGGCACTGCCGGCGCCGATAATGGCGACATCAACATTTCTCTCTTCCACTGTAATACGCTCCCGTTATTCGGCTGACGGGTCTCTGCCCGCTGTGAAATTCGCCCCCATTGTAAACACTGGGGCGCAGATTCAAAGCCTTTAAATTTATATGGTTGAAGGGTGCCGTAGGTTGTTCTGTGTAATTCCGGAGCCTTTTCTGGTGATAAACCGTCGGCTAAGAGTCGTTGTCTCGGCTCTGGCGTTTTTCGTCGTCGAGGTTGATAGGCGACACTGTTTCGGGCAATAAAAAACCGGGCGGGGTTGCCCCCGCCCAGTTTCGTTACCGCCCGGTTTCCGGCTATCCGGTCAGGCCTGCTGCCCCGCCATGAACAGCCAGGTGTCGATCACGGTGTCCGGATTCAGCGACACACTGCTGATCCCCTGTTCCAGCAGCCACTTGGCCAGGTCCGGGTGATCCGAAGGCCCCTGGCCGCAGATGCCGACGTACTTGCCCTTGGCGCGGCAGGTGGAGATGGCCATGCTGAGCATCTTCATCACCGCCGGGTCGCGCTCATCGAAGCTGTGGGCGATCAGGCTGGAATCCCGGTCCAGGCCCAGGGTCAGCTGGGTCATGTCGTTGGAGCCGATGGAGAAGCCGTCGAAATACTCCAGGAACTCCTCCGCCAGCACGGCATTGGAGGGCAGTTCGCACATCATGATCAGGCGCAGGCCGTTCTCGCCCCGCTTCAGGCCGTTGGCCTCCAGCGCCTCGACCACCCCTTTCGCCTCGCTCAGGGTGCGCACGAACGGGATCATGATCTCCACGTTGCTGAAGCCCATCACCTCGCGCACATACTTCAGTGCCTTGCACTCCATCTCCCAGCAGGGGGCGAAGCTCTTGGAGATGTAGCGGGAGGCGCCACGGAAGCCGATCATCGGGTTCTCCTCCTCCGGCTCGTAGCGGGTGCCGCCGATCAGGTTGGCGTATTCATTGGATTTGAAATCGGACATGCGCACGATCACCGGGCCGGGGAACGCGGCGGCCAGGGTGGAGACGCCCTCGACGATCTTGCTGATGTAGAAGTCGGTCGGGCTCTTGTAGGCGGCGATGCGCGGCCCGATCTCGGCCTTCAGCTCATCCGGCAGGTTGTCATACTCCAGCAGTGCCTGGGGATGGATACCGATCATGTTGTTGATGATGAACTCCAGCCGGGCCAACCCAATGCCGGCGTTGGGAATGCTGGCGAAGTCGAAGGCGCGGTCGGGATTGCCCACGTTCATCATGATCTTGGTGGGGATCTCCGGCATGGCGTCCAGTTCGATGGTCTTGTACTCGAAATCGAGTTTGCCGTCGTAGATGAAGCCGGTGTCGCCTTCGGCACAGGAGACGGTCACCTCCTGTCCGTTCTGGATATGCTGGGTGGCGTCATTACAGCCCACCACCGCCGGCACACCCAGTTCGCGGGCGATAATGGCGGCATGGCAGGTGCGCCCGCCGCGGTTGGTGACGATGGCGGCGGCCCGCTTCATGATCGGTTCCCAGTCCGGATCGGTCATGTCGGTCACCAGCACGTCGCCCGGCTGCACATGGTCCATGTCGTCCAGGCTCATCACCACCTTGGCGGTGCCGGCACCGATGCGCGAGCCGATGGAGCGGCCCTCGGTCAGCACCTTGCCCTTGGTCTTCAGTTCATAACGCTCCATGATGTTGCCGCTACGGCTCTGCACGGTCTCGGGCCGGGCCTGGACGATGTACAACCGGCCATCGATACCGTCCCGGGCCCACTCGATATCCATGGGCCGCTGGTAGTGTTTTTCGATTGTGACCGCCTGACGCGCCAGCTCCTCGGCCTCGGCGTCGGTGATGGAGAACAGGTGCCGCTCGGCCTCGTCCACATCGATGATCTTGACCGGGCTGTTGCCGCCGGGGTTGTAGACCATCTTGATCGCCTTGCCGCCGACATTGCGCCGCACCACCGCCGGCCGACCAGCTGCCAGGGTGGGCTTGTGGACATAGAATTCGTCCGGATTGACCGCCCCCTGCACCACCATCTCGCCCAGGCCGTAGCTGGAGGTGACGAAGACTGCGTCGCGGAAGCCGGACTCGGTATCCAGGGTGAACATCACGCCGGAGGCGCCGATGTCGGAACGGATCATCTTCTGCACACCGGCGGAGAGGGCGACCAGCGAATGTTCAAATCCCTGGTGTTCGCGATAGGCGATGGCCCGGTCATTGAACAGGGAGGCGAACACCTCGTGGATCTGCTTTTTGATATTGTCCAGGCCGGAGACATTGAGGAAGGTCTCCTGCTGGCCGGCGAACGAGGCATCCGGCAGATCCTCGGCGGTGGCCGAGGAGCGCACCGCCCAGGTCACCTCCTCGCCATACTCCTCGATCAGCGCGACATAGGCCTCGTCGATGGCCTGGTTCAGCGCGGCCTGGAAGGGAGTCTCCATGATCCACTGGCGGATCCGGGCGCCGGTCTCGGCCAGCGCCCGCACATTGTCCACATCCAGTTCGCCCAGGGCTTCGTTGATACGATCGGCCAGGCCGTCGGTGGCGAGGTATTCCCGATAGGCAAAGGCAGTCGTGGCAAAACCACCCGGTACCTGTACGCCAAGATTGGACAGGTTCTGGATCATTTCGCCCAGGGAGGCATTTTTGCCGCCGACATGTTCGACGTCGTCCATCCCCAGTTCGCTCAGCCATTGGACATAGTTGTTCATGATCTTCCTCGGTAAATTGCAGCAAATATAAAATCTTAGAGCGTTGACCCGCGTCGGCTGATCTCCCTGACCCAGACCAGTTCGCAGGCGCCGTTGCCGGTATCGTCCCGTGTCAGGGAACTTGTCCAGTGCCAGCCGTCCGCTGCATCCGCGCGGATCAGATAACCCGCCAAACGGATAATATCGCCCTCGCGCAGGTTGTTTAACCCGGCCTCGGTCTGCTTGTCGGCTGGCACCATATGCATATTTGCCGAGTGGCGGGAGATGGCCTGTATCGGGATCGGCAATCTCTCGGTGGACCAGTGATAGAATCGGCCACTCTGACGGATTGAGAGCTGGGAGAGTACCGCGCTGTCGGACATCGGACCCCAGCCCAGAGCCAGGTCGACAGGTGAAAGTTCCGACTCTCGCCCCAGCGTATAGCGCTTGGTGCCCAGTATCCTGGCCTCCAGACTGAACTCCGCCAGCGGTGTCACCCGGTAGCCTTTGTGAGTAAAGGGGCTGGAGTTGTCAGGGTCGCGCTGACTCGGTGCGTTTTCGACCAGCACCCCCGGATCATGTTCTATGGAGCGAGAGGTGTAGGTCGCATAGGCGCCATAGGTGATGACAACGACGAAGAGCAGACGCTTGAGCATGGCAGTCGTGATCCGGCCTGGGTGTCGGGTGCAGGACCGTTCTTCAGTAGTTGGCGCCAGGGCGTCGATCTGTGGTCGGTATTCGGCTATACACAGTATCGGAACGCTACTCGCTTCAGGTGGGGCTGAAGTGTACGGATTTTGTCATATTTTGCAAACAAAATGGGGGGAGAGGGGGCGATTCGGCGTTACGCCGGTAAGGAAGCGGAAGACCGTATGCTGGATTCAGGGCTCGCGCAAGAATAATTCCGCAGTACCGAGGGCGTCACTGGGCCACGCCGGCAAGGCACGCTTTGCAGGCAATGGCTGTTCCCTTGCCAAAAAGCGTAACGCCGGCGGCGGGGTCCAGTGGCGACCGAATACCGGAACTTATTTTTGCGCGAGCCCTTAGCCCGCCGCCTTTCCTATCCGCGTCGGCCGGCTTGAAATTCACCGGTTGACCCTCACCTTCTGTCGATGGCCGATTACCTTGCGGATTTTAGGGGGTTAGGGCCTGGGAACTGAGAATATCGATCCACTTGAAATACGAGCTACTTGAAATTTTATTGGAGGCGGCAACACCATGACAGTCGATGCGCATAAAGAGACATTGGAGTTTCAGGCGGAAGTGAGCCAGGTACTCAACCTGGTGATTCGTTCGCTGTACAGTAATAAGGAGATATTCCTGAGGGAATTGATTTCCAATGCGTCGGATGCCGCGGAGAAGCTCCGGTTCGAGGCCCTGACGGACGATGCGCTCTATGAGGAAGACCCCAATCTGCGGATCCGCGTCTCTGTGGACAAGGAGCGCCGCACCGTCACTATCGAGGACAACGGCATCGGCATGAGCCGTCAGGAGGTGACCGAGACCATCGGCACCATCGCCAGTTCCGGCACCAAGAAGTTTCTGGAGGCGCTGGGCGGCAAGGGGGATGACTCGGGGGCCAGCCAGAGCCAGCTGATCGGACAGTTCGGTGTCGGTTTCTACTCCGCGTTCATTGTCGCCGACAAGGTGACCCTGGAGACCCGCCGGGCCGGCCTGGGGGCTGAGCACGGGGTGCGCTGGGAGTCTACCGGCGAGGGTGCGTACAGTATCGAAACCATCGAAAAGCCGGGTCGCGGCACCTCCATCACCCTGCACCTCAACGAAGAGGAGGGCGAGTTCCTGGAGGGCTACCGCCTGCGCAGCATCATCAGTAAATTCTCCGACCACATTTCCATACCGATCGAGATGCTCAAGGAGCATTTCGCTACGGACGAGGAGGAGACGGCGCCGGAACCCGAGTGGGAGCAGGTCAACAAGGGGACCGCACTGTGGATGCGCAACAAGGCGGATGTCACCCAGGAGGAATATAACGAATTCTACAAGCACATCGCCCACGATTTCGAGGAGCCGCTGGACCAGGTGCATAACCGGGTCGAGGGCAAGAACGAGTACACCTCGCTGCTCTACATCCCCGGCCGGGCGCCCTTCGATCTCTGGGAACGCGACCAGAAGCATGGGGTGAAGCTGTATGTGCGCCGGGTCTTCATCATGGATGAGGCGGAGAAACTGATGCCGCACTACCTGCGTTTCGTGAAGGGGGTGGTCGATTCCGATGACCTGCCGCTGAATGTCTCCCGCGAACTGCTGCAGCATGACAAGAAGATCGACAGTATCCGCACCGCCAGCACCAAACGGGTCCTCGGTCTGTTGGAGAAGATGACCAGGGATGACGCGGAAAAATACCAGAAGTTCTGGAAGGAGTTCGGCCGGGTGATGAAGGAGGGGCCGGCGGAGGATTTCGCCAACAAGGAAAAAATCGCCGGTCTGCTGCGTTTTGCCACCACCAAGTCGGAGGGCAAGGAGGAGACGGTCTCCCTGGACCAGTATCTCGAGCGGCTGCAGGAGAAGCAGGAAAAGATCTACTACATCACCGCCGACAGCTACGCGGCGGCCCGCCACAGCCCGCACCTGGAGGTGTTCAACACCAAGGGTGTGGAGGTGCTGCTGCTCACCGACCGGGTCGATGAGTGGCTGGTCTCCCACCTGAACGAGTACAAGGGCAAGCCGCTGCAGTCGGTGGCCAAGGGCCAGCTGGATCTCGGCGACATGGAGGACAAGGAGGCACTGGAGAAGGAGGCCGAGGAGCACAAGGGGCTGCTGGATCGGGTGAAGGCGGCACTGGGGGACGATGTGAAGGAGGTGCGGGTCAGCAGTCGTCTGACCGAGTCGCCCGCCTGCCTGGTGGCCGACGAGCATGATATGGGGGCCAACCTGCAGCGGGTGCTGAAGCAGCTGGGACAGGACGCCCCTCAGACCAAGCCGATCCTGGAGCTGAACCTGAAGCATCCGCTGGTGGAGAAGATGGACCAGGAGCCGGACGAGGAGCGTTTTGCCGATCTCTCCCGGGTGTTGCTGGATCAGGCAACCCTGGCCGAGGGTGGGCAGCTGGAGGACCCGGCCGCCTTTGTTCACCGGCTCAACAAGCTGATGCTGAGCCTGTCGGCCTGAGCCGATACCGCCCGGCGAGCAAAAACCCGCCACGGCTCAGCCGTGGCGGGTTTTTTTATTCAGGGATGGACTCAGGGCTCGCGCAAAAATAAGTTCGGCTATTCGGTCCCCCTGGACTCCGCCGCCGGCGTTACCCTTTTTGGCAATGGAACAGGTTTGTCCATGGCGGGCCGGGAGCGGATTTATTGTGTGATATTTAACTATTTGGTAGGGTTGTCACGCTTATGTGCGGTTGCAACATAAGTCTTTTATATTCATATATTTGCATACTCGAATGGTGATTGGGGGTGGCCTGTGTCAGACTCCCGCCATTCAAAAATGATTATTATCCAGAACCAAGGAGTATTTGAATGCGAGTGATTCTGCTAGGAGGCCCCGGCGCGGGCAAAGGTACCCAGGCCAACTATATCAAGGAGCGGTACAATATTCCGCAGATCTCGACCGGCGACATGCTACGCGCCCATGTCAAGGCGGGGACCGAACTGGGTAAGGCGGCCAAGAAGATCATGGATGAAGGGGGGCTGGTCTCAGACGATATCATCATGGGGATGGTGAAACAGCGGATCACCGATGCCGATTGCGCAAACGGCTTCCTGTTCGACGGCTTTCCACGCACCATTCCCCAGGCGGAAGCATTGCGAGATGCCGGGGTCCTGGTGGATGCGGTCGTCGAGATCGACGTCCCCGACGAAGAGATCATCAAGCGCATGTCCGGCCGTCGCGTGCACCTGGCCTCCGGTCGTACCTACCATGTCACCTTCAACCCACCCAAGGAGCAGGGCAAGGATGATGTCACCGGCGAGCCGCTGATCCAGCGGGACGACGACCAGGAAGAGACCGTTAAGGCGCGCCTCAAGGTCTACCATGACCAGACCGAGCCGCTGATCGATTTCTACTCCAGTTGGGCTGCCAGCGGCCAGGACGGGGCGCCGGTGCACCACAAGATTGCCGGCGTCGGCAGTGTGGATCAGATTCGCGACAATATCTTTGCCGCCCTGGACTGAGTCCATCACCAGGGTTGCGGAAAAGCCGGGTAGCCCCCGGCTTTTTTTATGGGCGGATAAAATTAGAATCCATTAGAAAATGATGATATAGTGTTTCGCAACTGTATCTAGCGAAAGAGGATCTTCCCGTGGCTGTCATAGAACTGACCAAAGATAACTTCGAAGAGACCGTGACCAACAATGATTTTGTCATTGTCGATTTCTGGGCTCCCTGGTGCGGTCCCTGCCGCTCGTTTGCCCCCACCTATGAGAAGGTGTCCGAGGATCATCCGGATGTCGTGTTTGCCAAGGTGAACACGGAGGTGGAGCAGGAGATCGCCGGACATTTTCAGATTCGTTCCATTCCCACCCTGATGATCTTCCGCGAAAAGGTAATCATCTTCAGTCAGGCTGGCGCCCTGCCCGAGGGCGGATTCCGCGATCTGGTGCAGAAGGCGGGTGAACTGGATATGAGCGAGGTTCATCAGCAGATTGCGGCAGAGAACGCCTGATCCGGGCGCTCCAGACTGCAGAATCGGGGCCGGCTGAAATGCCGGCCTTCTGCTTTGTGGAGGAAATACAGGACCGTTTCCAGGACGACGTAAACCCTTGCATCCTCGGCTCCGTAAACGGTACATCCCTGTACCACTCCTCCCGGGGGCTTGCCGCGGCCGTTCCGGCATCGCAGCACAGCTGCTTCAGCGTTCGGCTGCGCGCGAAGCCACGCTTCGCAAGCGCTGCCTCACCCATGGCCGCGGACACCCGCCAATGACGTGAATGGATTCACTAATGCCGCGAGGGCAGGGATGCCCAGGAGCGGTCAAGCAGACAGATCCACTCGCACAAGCAGTTGCGTGTTCAGATGAAATGGCCCTGGGGCTGTTCCGTTATGCTGGAGGGCGCCGTGGGCCGTTTGCTATAGTGTCTTGAAGGTGTCATTGCCGCCGTGAGCGGCTTCAGTATTATACGGGGACGCCGATAACTATTATCCAAGATAAGCGGTGCCATGGAGGCGGGTCGCAGACGTAGCTTTAGACGGGCGGAACGAAAATTCCGCAGTTTACGGATAGGCAGGCAAGTGGGTCGGGCGGATCCCGGAAATCCCACCATGAATGTTAGACACAGATAATGCAGAGACAATATGTGCGCCGCAGTCCGCATTACCCCTGGAGCCTGAAGACGCTGCTGTCGGGCAAACCGACGGTGGGTTGGCTGATGGATCTGTGTGATGAGAATTATCATTATCTGATGCGGCTGGCCCCCGACATGAGGACCATGCAGGGACGCTACCTTTCCCGTCTGGATGGGGTCATGGATCTCTATCTGGAGGTGCTTGAGCAGACGCCGTACACCAGCCTGCTGCATCTGACTTACTATTTCGCCCACGAGTCGGGGCAGTCGCCGGATCCCGACGCCACCATCAGAATCTACCATGACTCCCGCCAGGCCGAGGTGCTCAGTCTCAAGCAGCATATACTCCCCCTCAACAGGGGGTTCATCCGCCCGACACTGGAACAGAAGTGGAAACTCAGTCTGTTCCTTTCAAAATGGCTCGCCTATTCAGTCCGCCAGGGCCACTGCTTTCTACCGCGGCACGCCCTGACGGCTCCGACCCAGGAACGCCTCGCCCCTGTCTGAAGAGCTGCAGACCCATATTTACCCTCATTTATCAATAGCTTCATACAATCTGTAGGATTCCCCTAGGGGTCGGAGTGTAATTTGCGGGACATTGTCGTATGAAATGCCCCCGTTCCATGATCAAATTTGACTCCGACCTCTGCCCTTAGAGGGCGCATGTATTTATTTAACTTGTTGTTATTTCAGAGAAAATCAAGAAAAATAGGACATATGCCTTTTTGTTATTGGAGTCGATCCAATAAATGTTGACAATTTCCATAGGGAAATGATAGTTTTATAACCAAGTAAAGGAGTAGGTAATTATTCAACAAGTGGAACTGAAATTATGAGACTATCAACCAAAGGGCGCTACGCCGTAACTGCAATGCTGGATCTTACCCTCAATGGCAATAACGGGCCGGTGACACTGGCTGAGATTTCCGAAACTCAGGGTATTTCGTTGTCATACCTGGAGCAGCTGTTTGCCGCCCTGCGCAGCAAGCAACTGGTCAAAGGCGTACGTGGACCGGGTGGTGGCTATTATCTGGGTCGTGAAGCGGATGAGATCTCCATCGCCGATATCATCTGTGCCGTTGATGAGTGGGTGGAGTTTACCCGCTGTGGCGGCAACCGTGACTGCCAGGACGGCAAACGCTGCCTGACCCACAATCTCTGGGATGACCTCAGTAATGAGATTTTCTCCTTCCTGCAGAGTATCACCCTGGCAGAGCTGGTTGAACGGGGTGGTCTGAAGGAAGAAGGGTGCCGCAAGGAGCAGCACAAGGAGCCGGTCATGCCCCGGGCGGATACTACCGCCGCTGCTTGAACCGGTCTCAGTAAAGATTTCCCGCTGTGTGTAATTTGAAAGGCCACCCGTACGGGTGGCCTTTTTTCATAGGGCGCCCCATGGGCGCCGTCGGCGGGCATGGCCCGCCCTAGGGGTAACTATTCGCCCCCTATCCACACCACGGAGACACAGAGAGCACAGAGAAACCACAAGATCCTCCCGCAGGTTCCATCCTCAAGTCCGAAAGCGGTGCATTCCAGGGTCAAGGGGGGCTGAGTACAATGAAGGCTCCAATTATCCGCCACGCTACGTTGTTCAGTTGTAACTATTCAGAATCCAGGCTGGGTCGTGGCTACGGGGAATTTGTGGAAAGAGCCTCTATGGCAGGGAGGCCATAGTGGACCTACATGGATGTATTCACGGCGTCTCTTGGCACAAATTCCCCGTAGCCACGACGGCATCGAACCCTAAGCTGAACCGGCTGAATAGTTACGTTCAGTTAACTTCCGTGTCCTCTGTGCCTCCGTGGTGCATTGGAGCGGCTTTAATGGACACCTCGGGTGAGTAGTTACCCCTAGGGTTCCAAACATTGCCGGCGTAGTCATGCCAGCGGCAGCAGGAGTGTGACGCGGGTTCCTTGGCCTTGACTGGAGGCGATGGCTATTTCACCGCCATGCGCCTCGACAATACGCTTGACGATACTGAGCCCAAGGCCGGTCCCATGAGCCTTGGTGGTGAAGAACGGATTGAACAGCTGTGGCAGCTGCTCTTCCGGGACCGGATCCCCCCCGTTCGTCACGCTGACCTTCAGGATTCGGGCGATGCCGTCCTTCTCCAGGCGCCAGACGATCGGGTCATGCAGTGGCGCCGCATCACAGGCATTCTTGGCAAGGTTCAGGAAAATCTGGATCAACCGATCCTGGTCGCCCAGTATTTGCAGCTCGGTGTCCGGTGCCACCAGCTCGAAACGTTGCTGCTTCTCCTGGGCGATCTTCCGGTGTGTCTCGAACAGCTGGGTCAGCAGCTGTTTGATGTCGATAAGCTCAAGCCGCAACTGGAGCGGTTTGGCATAAAGCAGGATCTCTTCCAGTAGGCGTGCCATCCGCTCCGCTTCCTGTCGGGCCAGCGTGGCCCGTTTGTTGGCGGAATCGGATAGTCCGGCGTCCTGGAAATAGTCCAGTGCCATGCTGATGGTGGAGAGCGGGCTGCGTATCTCGTGGGCAATACCCGAGGCGAAGCCGCCGATGGCGGCCAGTCGGTTGTGTTCCGCCAGCTTCACGGTCTTACCGAAACTGTGGGTGATCAGGCCGGCGATATTGGTGAGCAGTTCGAGATGTTCCGGGGTGTAGGTGTCCGCTGTGCAGGTGCCGAACGCCAGGACGCCGGGAATCGGGCTGGCATCGGTTATGGGTAGGAATATGGCGTCCTGGACCCCCTCGCTGATCAGATGGTTGAGAAACTGAAAGTCGGGGTTCTGACTTCCAGTGGCCGACATGTTCGGTATGTGCAGCGGCTCGCCGGATTCCAGGGCCTTCAGGAGCAGGGTATTGCCCAGGGGATAGCGGCTGCGCCGGGCGATCTCCGGTTGTCCGGCCCGGTAACTGCCTTCCAGCACAATGGTGTTGTTGTCACCTGCCACGAACAGTGCACCGACCCAGTCAAGCGGCAGCAGGGAGGCGAACTCCTTGGCGACAAAACCGAGTGTCTCATTCAGGTCCGAGCCCTGCTGTATCTGGTCAATCAGCCGGAAGATGGCATGCAGTCGCAATGAGAGGGTATTGAACGAGCGGGTCATCAAGGCCAGTTCGTTGTCGCTGTTGATGGGCACCTGATAGCCGAAATCCCCGCGGGCGACCTTCTGGAAGCCGTCCACGGCCAGACGCAGGGGTCTCAGCACCACCAGGAAAAACCAGGCGAATACGCCGAGGGTGATTATCACGGCAGCGGTCAGCAGGCCCAGATGCAGTTGATAAACCTGAGTCAGCCGCTGGTCGGTCTGCTGCTGTATCCGGGAGAGCAGTATGTTGATGGAGGCGATCAGCGGCGCGTTGTAGTGGGTGATGTAGTCCGAGGCGCGCTCCAGGCGCGGCATACCGCTGTCATTGCCCAGCGCCTCCATGATGCCCCCGCGAAAGTCTTTCCAGACCTCCTCGACGGCGGAAACCGCCTGCTCCGTGGCCGGTGTCAGATGGGGCTGGAACGGGTCGGGGTAATCGGTAAGCGCCGGAGGGAAGTCCGCTAGCATAAAGCTGTTGGTGATGGTGTCCAGCATCTCTACCTGACCGTGCATGGCGCTGTAATACAGTTTGACATCACGCGCATAACTGCTGCTGTCCGGGGGGACATTCCTGGAATAGTTCATCCCCAGGGAGACCAGGCTTTGCGCCGTCTGCTCAAGCCGGGAGGTGATGTTCAGCAGGGTGTTGTAGCTCTGCTGCTCCTGCAGGGCCATCATGCTCAGGGTGAAGATTGTCCCGAACAGCAGCATGATCAGCACCAGTGCTGCGGCGATCTGGGTTTTAAGCGTCTTAAACAGTTTCATCTGGGCCGACTTTTGTTGTTTCCCCTACGGTCTATAAAGCTTACAGCAGAGATCGCAAAAGGCCAGCGTGGTTAAAACTTAAGTTCCGGAGTCCATTTCACAAGGCCCAACTCGCTGAATTCGTAGGGTGGATAAGCATCAGCGCATGCCATGCCGTTGTCTAGCCCCCAGGGGTGGGTGGGCCGGACTTTCATGCGAAGCAGGATGCGTAGCATGAAAGGGTTTACGGCGTGTTTGGAATCCCTTCACCCGGAAGCTATCCGCCCAATATCGGAAACAGCGCCAGCATCTGACAAGGTCGAATTAGCCGCCTTCAAGCAGTTCCTCGATGGCATGGATCTCCGTTTCCGCCTCATTGATGATGGACATGGAGAGCAGGGGATTGAGCTTGCCGGCGGCGATCTTGTGGAATGCCGGAGAGAGATCGGGTGCCGGCAACCGCTGCATCTTGCGGGTGCCGATATAGGAGAACAGCTGGGCCACGATCACCAGATCGCCATAGTCGGCGGCCTGCGCCGTGTGTCTAAACCACTTATCACCCTGCAGTACGGTATCGATCGCGCTTTGCGGGAAATTCCAATTGCGCAGGATGAGGGCGCCAACCTCCGGTTTGAGCGCATCCACCAGTCGATCCAGCTTCTCCGGGTCTTCCAGCAGCTCGGTATATTTCGCGGCGGCGCAGAACAGGGGGATGGCGCCGATATTCTGCAGCAGGCCCGACAGCATCGCCTGATCCGCCACCAGGCCGGGTGACAGGCGCGCCAGCACATAGGCGATGGCGGCGACACGCCGGCTGTGACGCCAAAGCTGTAGCATGTGTTGCCGGATCAGCGGGGAGTCGGTGGTGAACAGGTTTTTCAGGACAAAACTGGTGACCAGGTTGCGGGTGTTGCCGTGGCCCAGGCGGGTGACCGCATCGCGGCAGTGGATGATGCGGCTTTCACCACCGAATGCCGGACTGTTGGCGGTGCGTACCAGGCGTGCCGCCAGCGGCGGATCGGCCGAGATGATCCGCGCCAGATCCTCGCTGCTGCTGTTGGGGTTTTCCACCGCGCTGCCGATCTTTACTGCGATATCCGGCATGCTGGGGAGCTCATAGTCGCCTGCCTGGATCTGTTGGTAGAACTCCATGTAGATCCGGTCTTCCAGGTCGTCCTCCTTCAGTTCGATACCGGTGTCGCTGCGCTGCCGGTTGTTCCACCAGCTGGCGTAGATGCTTTCCACCAGATCGCGGGGAAGGCGTAGCAGTTCCACTGACCCCTCACAGCGCGCCTCCGCCACCCCGGGCGGGCCGGGATTGAGCAGCGGGCTGCCGGTGGCAACCGATCCGGCCTCCAGCGTGCGGGTCGAACCGTCTTCAAGCCGAAGCGAAACCCGTCCTTTGAGCAGGTAACCGGTGGCTTCCCCAGCCTCGGGCGCCTGGAGGTCCTCTCCGGGTCCGGTGCACTCCAGCCACGCCTGCCGACTGATATAGTCGATGACGGGTTCGGGCAGACCGCGTAGCGGGATAAGATGGCGAATTTGTGCGGCTAGTGTGGACACGCTCTATGTATACCGATTGCTCCTGAAAAAAACCACCCCTGCCGCGGAATGTCCCGCTGTTCAGCGGCAGCCCGGTGATTCGCTGTCGTTTCCAGAGCTAATCCAAATAGGCTATCATTCACCCTCTTCTTCGGGTGGTCCATACATGACTGATGCGATCGAAAATCTGAATACCCTGCGGGATTTTATCCGCTGGGGGGCCAGTCGGTTCACCGAGGCCGGCCTCTATTTCGGCCATGGGACAGACAATCCCTTTGATGAGGCGCTCAGCCTGACCCTGCATGCGCTCTATCTGCCGCGGGATTTGCCGCCGGCCTACCTCGACGCCAACCTGACCGCGGACGAGAAGGCGCGGGTGCACGCCCTGTTTCAGGAGCGGATCATCCGCCGCATCCCCGCGGCCTACCTGACCCACGAAGCGACCTTTGCCGGCCTGGATTTTTATATCAATGACCAGGTGCTGGTGCCGCGTTCACCCATCGCCGAGCTGATCGAGGCCCGGTTTGAGCCCTGGATCCAGCCGGAGACGGTGAGCCGGGTGCTGGATCTCTGCACCGGCAGCGGTTGTATCGCCATCGGCTGCGCCTACGCCTTCGAAGAGGCGGATGTGGATGCGGTGGATATCTCGGCGGAGGCGCTGGAAGTGGCGGCGATCAATATCGAGCGCCACAACCTGGAGGACCGGGTGGAAGCGATCCGTTCTGATCTGTTTGACGGACTGCGTGGACGCCACTATGACATTATCGTCAGTAACCCCCCCTACGTCAGCGTGGAGGAGATGGCGACCCTGCCGGATGAGTATCACCGGGAGCCGGCGTTGGGGCTGGAGGCCGGGGCGGACGGCCTGGATATCGTCTGTCGCATACTTCGGGAAGCCGCCGATTATCTCGAACCGGAGGGTATCCTGGTGGTCGAAGTGGGCAACAGCGAATATGCCTTGGGCGAACGTTTTCCCGATGTCCCGTTTCTCTGGCTCGAGTTCGAACGCGGAGGGCACGGGGTTTTTCTGCTCACCGCCGAGCAGCTGAATGAGTATCAGGATATATTTGATGAAGGATAGGCAATAGCATGGCAATTCAACGTGCACGCACCGCGCAGGAGTATGCGGAGTGGGTCAAGCAGGCCAAATTCGAAGTGGGTGATCTGAAGGAGTGCCTGCTTTACGAGATGGAGGAGATGGCCACATTCCCCGCCTACCTGGAACCGCTGGAGCGCGGCATCGACCAGCTCTACGACGCGATGTGCAACGGCACCTACGCCTTCGGGCGTGAGGATCTGCCATTCATCGAGGTGGCCAATAGTCATGGCGACGAAATCCCCTTTCATATTCTTCTGCAACAGATCAACGAGACCCATCGCCGGGGACTCGATGTCGACGAGGACTGAGCATGGATCAATCACTGGTATTTGATCTGGAGCTGATCAACAAGTACGACTATTCCGGACCGCGATATACCTCCTATCCGACCGCACCCCAGTTTCATGAGGGGTTCGGCGAGGCGCAGTACCGGGCGGCGGCCGAGGCGACCAATGCCCAGGGTGGGCCGCTGTCGCTCTATTTCCATATCCCGTTCTGCGACACCATCTGCTTCTATTGCGCCTGCAACAAGATCGCCACCAAGGACCGCAGCATGGCGGCCACCTATCTGGATCGGGTGCACAAGGAGATCGCCATGCAGGGGGCGATCTTCGACAACAGCCGGGTGGTGGAGCAGTTGCACTGGGGCGGGGGCACGCCCACCTTCATCAGCCACCAGGAGATGCAGGAGCTGATGCGGGTCACCGGCGAGCACTTCACCCTGGCGGATGACGACAAGGGTGAGTATTCGATCGAGATCGACCCGCGCGAGGCCACCGCCGAGACCATTCGCACCTTGCGCGAGGTGGGCTTCAACCGCCTCAGTCTCGGGGTGCAGGATCTGGATGACCGGGTGCAGAAGGCGGTAAACCGGATCCAGTCCGAGGCCGAGACCCTGGCGGTCCTGGAGGCGGCCCGCGACAACAACTTCCGCTCGGTCAGTATCGATCTCATCTACGGTCTGCCGTTCCAGACCGTCGAGAGCTTCACCAAGACCCTGGACCGGGTGATCGAGGTGGGGCCGGACCGGCTCTCGGTGTTCAACTATGCCCATCTGCCGGAGATGTTCAAGCCGCAGCGGCGCATCCATGCCGAGGATCTCCCTGCCGCCCAGGTGAAGCTCGATATCCTGCAGATGACCATCGACCACCTCACCAGCGCCGGTTATGTCTATATCGGTATGGACCACTTTGCCCGTCCCGACGATGAGCTGGCCGTGGCCCAGCGCGAGGGCACCCTGTATCGCAATTTTCAGGGCTACTCTACCCACTCCGATTGTGATCTGGTGGCCCTGGGCGTCACCTCGATTGGCATGGTCGGCAGCACCTACAGTCAGAACGAGCGCGGCCTGGACGAATATTACGCCCGCATCGATGCCGGCCGGTTGGCGGTGTTCCGGGGTATCGAATTGTCGTCCGATGATCTCATCCGGCGCGACGTGATTACCCGTCTGATCTGCAATTTCGTGCTCGACTACAGCGTCGTCGAGCAGGCCTGGGGTATCCGTTTCGACCAGTACTTCGCCGACGAGCTGGCGCGCCTGCCGGGCATGGCGGCCGACGGCCTGATCTCGCTGGATGAAAAGGGGGTCCGGGTGCTGCCCCGGGGGCGCCTGCTGATCCGCAATATCTGCATGGCCTTCGACCGTTATCTGTCGGCCGGTGTGCAGCAGAAAAACTTCTCCAAGGTGATCTGATCCTGATCCGCTGTCCGGCCCCAGGGACGGGTCCGGCAACCAGCAATTCTAAATTTGGCGAGGTTTATCCTCAGCATCTCTTGGCAAGGATTCATTTTTAGCCGCGAGGAGTGGTGCAAGAGGAGTGGTACAGGGATGTACCGTTTACGGAGCCGAGGATGCCATGCACCGTTTACGGGCCTAAGGATGGAATGAACGCTATAACCTCTCCGGTGGTTTGGTGGGCGCCAGAGAGGCATATGGACAAGTTCATAATGGGCGGGACCCAGGAGAACCACGGATTCACACAGATAAACACGGATTCAGAATTCTGATCTCCTATCTGTGTGAATCCGTGTCCATCCGTGGTTCCCTACTAACCGAGCTGGGACAACGAAACGGCTATTGAAAGCCATACTTGGAATTGCTGCCCGGCAATCGACTCCATTGCATCGGGCCATGTCAGGTTTTATCCTGCGCTATCTCTATTGTGCGGGTGACAAACATGACAACAACAGCGATACCCTCCATCCCGGAGATGCTGCGCGCCACCGCCGAGCGGTTTGGTGACCGGCCGGCCATCCTCTCGGCCGACAGCCACGTCAGCTTCACCCAGGTCGACCGGCAGTCCGATGCGCTGGCCGCAGCGCTGGCCGGGCAGGGTGTCGGCAAGGGCGACCGCATCGCCCTCTACTGCGTCAACTGCGCCGAGTTTGCCATCGCCTATGCCGGCATCGTCAAGGCGGGCGCGGTGGTGGTGCCGGTCAACCTGCTGCTCAAGCCGCGCGAGATTCTCTATATCCTCAATGATGCCGGTATCAGTGGCCTGATCTATCATCGGCTGATGGCGGCGGGGGTCGCGGCCTTCCGCGACGAACTGGCGGCGCTGCGTTTTGCCGTCTGCATCGGTGGTGAAGCCACCAGTCCGCGGGATCTCGACTTTACGGCACTCTGCGAGAGTACCGCGTCCGTGCCCCGGCCGCGGTTCGATCCGGCCGAGGACCTGGCGGCAATCCTCTATACCTCCGGTACCACCGGCCACCCCAAGGGGGCCATGTTGACCCACCGCAATCTGGTCTCCAATACCTGCAGCGTCAGGAGCGCCCTGCAGTTGCGTCCGGGCGAGGACCGGTTGCTGGTGGTGTTGCCCATGTTCCACTCCTTCGCCGCCACCGTCGGCACCCTGACGCCGCTGCTGCATGGGTTGAGCCTGGCGCCGCTGGCGAAATTCGATCCGGTGGCCGTATCGGAGTTGATCGAGGCGGTGGCCGCCACGGTGTTTCTCGGCGTGCCCAGTATGTACAACGTGCTGCTGCGTTTGCCGGATGAGCAGGTCAGACGCTGGTCGAGCATCCGCTACTGTGTCTCCGGGGGCGCCGCCATGCCGGAGGCGATCATGCGTCAGTTCGAGGAGCGCTTCGGGGTGCCGGTGTGTGAAGGGGACGGGCCGACCGAGTGTTCGCCGGTGACCTGTGTCAACCCGGTCGACGGGGTGAGAAAGCCGGCCTCGGTCGGGCTGCCGGTGCCGGACGTGGAGATGGCGATCTATGACGACGACGGCCGGCCGCTCGGCATCGACAGCATCGGCGAGATCTGCGTCAAAGGACCCAACGTGATGAAGGGGTACTGGAATCTGCCGGAGGCGACGGCCGAGAGTTTCTTTGGCGAGTGGGTGAGAACGGGCGATCTCGGTTACAAGGATGGAGACGGCTATATCTATATTGTCGACCGCAAGAAGGACATGATCATTGTCAACGGCATGAATGTCTATCCGCGCATGGTTGAGGAGCTGCTCTACACCCATCCGGCGATTCTGGAAGCGGCGGTGGTCGGGGAGCCGAGCGAGCTGCACGGTGAGATCCCCGTCGCCTATGTGGTGTTGCAGGAGGGTGAGCGGCTCTCCGCCGCCGATATCAGGCATTATTGCCGGGACAACCTGGGGCGGCATGAAGTACCGAGAAAGGTGGAGCTGCGCCCGTCCCTGCCGAAAAATGCCGCCGGCAAGATCCTCAAGCGCGAACTGCGCAAAAGCGGAGAGCTGGAGCGCGGCATCGACAGCCGCAGCCCCCACTCTGATTAACCGAATGGTAACTACTCACCCGGTTTGTAAGTGATTGGCCTGCCTTGCCGGCCTCACACGATGGCTTGTTTCCTCGAATCCGGCCCCTTTTTCAGCGCCTGCCCAAGCCGCTCCCGGCCATCCATGGCCTCCGCGGCATAAGTCCATCCGTGGACAAAACTCGCTTCGCTCAAACAA